>JBKHAJ010000049.1:0-15623 GCA_046542935.1 Spirochaetia bacterium
CGGGTTACGGCTATTACCGACGGTATTACCACAATCTGGCCGGATATTCTAAAATCGGTATTCGATATCTTCGAGAGGAAGATCGCGCGCCTCATGACCGGCGCCGAGGCTGCCGCCGAGCTCGAGGAGCGTGCGGTATGATCTACACCGCAAAGAATGTGAAACAGCGGCGGGCCATTATAGAGAGGTTCGAGCGCGCCTTCGCTTTCGCCCAAAAGCAGGTCAAGCGGCTGACCGATAATCATCCGGAGATCTTTCCCCTGTACACCGTAAACGGCCGGTGGATCCACGAGGGAGAGCTGTGGACCAACTGGTGCGAGGGTTTTTTGGGGGGGATGATGTGGATCTTCACCGCCCGCCTTGGAGACAGCACGGCAGGCGCGATGTGGCGGAAACGTGCGGAACGCTACTCCCGGCTCATCGAGGAGCGGAAAAGCGTCCGGAACGTCCACGATTTGGGGTTTCTCTTCTGGTCGACGTATAAAAGGTGGTACGATTTGACCGGCGACGAGGAGGTCAAGGAGATTGTCCTCACCGCGGGAAAGACCATGGGATACAGGTTCAAGGAGAAGGGGGAGTACCTCCGCAGTTTCGTCGCCGAAGACTCCATTTTTATCGATATTATGATGAATGTGGGGATCGTATTCTACGCGGCCCTTGAAACAGGCGACGCCGAGCTCCTTTCCAAGGCGCACCGTCATTGCCGGACCACCCGGCGAGCCCTTGTCAGGGGAGACGGGAGCACCGCGCACGAGGGAATCTTCGACCTGGAAACAGGGGAATTCCTTCGGCAGACCACCCATCAAGGATATAGGGGCGATTCTGCCTGGGCCCGAGGATTGACCTGGGCGCTGTACGGGTTCGCGACGGCGTACAAGATGACCGGCGAACGAGCGTACCTGGAGACGGCCTGCCTGTGCGCGCGGTTCTATCTGGAAAATACCGATTTTACCGGAGAGGCTCCGGGTGTCCCTCCGAACGACTACGACGGCTCCCCTCCGCATACCCTCTACGACAGCTCCGCCGCCGCCATAGCGGCATGCGGCCTCTTCGAGCTGGCCGGTCTTACCTGTGACGAACTTTACTCGGAAGTGTACCGCGACGCCGCTGTGACTATTGTGGACACCCTGTCCGGGCCCGATTTCTTGGGCGAGGGTGAACCCGGCTGGGAGGGTATTCTCAGGCACGGGATCTATCATATCGACAAGAACCTAGGCGTGGACGAGAGTGTTATGTGGGGGGAGTACTTTTTCGTCGAGGCCTTAGACCGGGCCCTTGTTTGTTTGGAGCGGCTGCAATGAGCGGTATAAAGGAAGGTGAAAGAAATACCGCCCTCGTTACCGGGAGCGGCAGAGGTATCGGCAGAGGCATAGCCGCGGCCCTCGCGGAACGGGGATGGACGGTCGCAGTCCACTACCGGGCGAACCGAGACACCGCGGAGGAAACCCTCGAGGAATTGCGCCGAAGGGGCGGGGACGGTTTCACGGTTTCCGCGGATATCTCGGACCTCGATCAGCACGAAGCCCTCGTGGAAAAGGTCCTCGAGAAGAGAGGAGGTATCGACCTCTTCGTGAACAACGCGGGAATTGCTCCCCGTACCCCGTAAGGATATGCTCGAAATGACGCCTGAGAGCTTCGACGAGGTCATGGGGACGAACCTCCGCGGGCCGGTGTTCCTGACTCAGAGAGTGGCGAACGAGATGATTCGCAGGCTCGATTCGGGAAAAGAGGACCGGCCAATGATTATCACTATCACCTCGATAAGCGCCGCGGCGGTAGTCCCCGAAGGGCGGGCCAATCCCCGGCAGCTTATGCTCGATTATTCCACCGCCGGAGATATCGAGGCGCTCAGAGAGTGTCTCGTACGCGCGCACAAGGCCGAATTCGGCAGCTCCGCGGATGTGATGGTCGGCCTTCAGCTCACCCATTCCGGCCGGATGGTGCTGTCCTACCCGCGGCTGCCCGCCGATGTCCTTTCGGGACGCCCCTTGGACCGGAAGCGGATTTGCCGGACCTTCAGCGAATGCACCACCGCCCCCCGGAAGGGTCTCGTATCGGGGTGCTACGCCCTTGACGAGTTTTACCGCTCTAGGGCGGAAAAACCATAATTACCTGCAGCTACTCGGGGTTTTACCGGTGTACCGCTTGAATATCGACGAGAAGTATTGGCTGCTCGAAAACCCGCACTCCAGGGCGATGTCCAATATACTCCAGTCACTCCGTTCCTTGAGTAGTCTCTCCGCTTTCCTGACCCGAAGGTAGTTGAGGTAGTGAGAGGGAGTCATGTTGGTTATCCGCTTAACATACTGTATGAATTGGGTTGTTCCGATTCCGCATTCCCGTGCCATTTCTTCGATCGACCGCGGATGCTCCGGATCCTTTTCTATCTCCTGGAGAAACATCTCGACGTTCCTGGTATTACTCGTCAATTGTTCTTTCAAGGGAAGGTCCCTTTCCTCGAGGGATTCCAATAAGAGAAAGAAGAGCTCATTTATTTTTATGGCAAGATAACTCGTATTCTTTTTACTCTCGCTTTCTTTGATCAGAGCTCCGATATCCTGAAAACAGCTTTTCAAGGGATCCATGGCCTTGAGGACGGGCTGTTCGTTGTGACTGAGGAGGATGGTAAGTCGTCGCCGCTCCTCCTCATCGAGGAGGAGCCAATCCGGCCACACCCATTCCTGATGGGGTCTCCTTACCCCCACGTCGAGAATAATCCAGTGGAGCTTGCAGGGTCCGATGTTCGGATCCCCCACCTGGTGAGGCTGCCAGGGCCGTGTAATGGTCAGGGTATTTGGTTTGAGGAGGTAATGGGAAATCTGATCGGAGAAATCGAGGGAACCGTTTTCCAGAAATGTCAACTCTATTCCCTCGTTCCGATGGACCGGCAGACCCCATGACTGTTCCTGCTGACTGTTCCAGTACCCTACCGTCCTCACTCCGGGGAGGGCGGATTCATCGAGTCGTTTCCCCGGATACTCGCCCCGGGCGAGGGCTTCCAGTTCGACCTCGTTACGAGAAGAGGCGATTTTCAAACCGTCACAAGTATCCGCCCAAAAAAAACCGTCGGTACAGGAAAACACAGCGGGAGCAGTGCTCATCGTATCTTTCCCCATTTTCATTGATAAAGCATACCCTATTGTTCAAATTTTATCAGTGAAAGGACGTGGACGACAAGACTTAAAACTTGGTGCATATTACAACCGGATGGTATGCACTATTAAACGAAGTGAAATGATACTGAATGATACAATAATTTGACAAAGGACAATTATGTGTTACCGTAAAAAGGGGATGCGTGGTTCTAAAAAGGACCATAAAAAACAATAAAAGGAGAGTCAGAATGAAACGACTGGTACTTGTGCTGATAGTCATTGCGCTATCGGCTCCGCTGGCGGTATTCGCCGAAGGTCAGAAGGAATCCTTTCCGAGCACGGTAACCGAAGCGCCGGAAGGCGGGTTCGACATTGCGGTTTCCAACGGGCTTATAACCCACAGTTGGAGAACCCAGATGGTCAAGAATCTGCAGACCGCGGTCGCTTGGTATCAAGGTAAGGGATATATTGACAACTTCTATCTGCAGCACGCCGGTTTCGATGTCGCGCTGCAGATCGAGCACGTCCGAAACTTTATCAATACCGGGGTGGACGTAATCATCATCGATCCCCTTTCCGCCACCGCGCTGAATCCGATCCTCGAGGAGGCGCAGGATGAGGGAATCCTGGTCATCTGTTCCGATGAGCCATCTACCTCGGAAGAGCTCTATCAGTTCATGCCCACCCACGACGTCTGGATGGAAAAGCTTGCCAAGTACGTATTCGACCGGATGGGCGGAGAAGGAAACGTGGTGTACTTGAGCGGTATCGACGGAGCTCCCGCGAGCGACGATCGCGACAAAGGATTCCAGAGAGCTTTAGCCGACTATCCGGACATCAACCTCCTCACCAAGGCGTATGGCTCCTGGGACCCTTCCCTTGCTCAGCAGGCAATGTCCGATGTAATTGCGGCTTATCCCAACATCGACGGCGTTGTCGCACATGACGGTCAGTGTCTCTCGGTCATTCGGGCCTTCGAAGCCGCCGGTAAGGAAGCCCCCGTCGTCAACGGGTCCGGTTTCAGGCCTTTCTTCGAATACTGGGTCGACCACCTCGACGAAGGATTTACCAGCTACGCCATCGCGAACGGTCCGGGATTCTCCATGACCGGAGCCCTTGGGATGGCGGTCGCCATGCTCCAGGGATACGAGCTCAAACCGGAAGTCCTCACCGGGAAAGTTGTCTACGTAGATCATCGGTACGAGATTACCGACGACAACGTTGTGGAAGCCCTCCAGGAACATGTAAGGACCCGGGGTGTCGACGACTACATCGATGAAGTCTGGACCTACGAGCAGGTCCTCGACAGGTTCTTTCAGCCGAAAGAATAGTTTAATCTAAGAACTTTTTGGGCGGCATGGATTTCGTGCCGCCCTTTTTCGATATACGTAATGTCATTATGGAGACGAAGATATGAAGTCGTTTGAGGCGAAGGGTATACAAAAGACCTTTGGAGCGGTTATAGCCTTACGGGACGCGAGCGTAGGATTCGAAGGGGCGCAGGTATGCGGCCTCGTGGGTGCGAACGGTTCGGGAAAGACTACTTTCGCAAAGATTTGCTGCGGCTTGTACGAGCCGGACTGCGGCGATATTTCTATAGACGGGAAACAGGTAAAGATCGATTCCCCCTTCGATGCGGCAAAGCATGGAATCGTTCTGGCCCATCAAAACCTGAGCTTGGCTCCGGACCTTACCGTTTGGGAGAACATCGCTCTCGGACACGAGAAGGGGAAGAGGATGTTTTTTCTTGACAACGACAAGGCACGAAGCGATGCCCAGGCAATTTTGGATGATCTTATCCCCGGCGAAATATCGTTGGACGCAAAGGTGGAGAGTTTAAGTCCCGCCCACAAGCAGATGGTGGAGATCGCCAAGGCCATCTCTCAGGGGCCGAAGCTCCTTATCCTAGACGAACCTACCGCCGCTTTGGAGTACTTCCACGTTGAGCAGCTTTTCAAGAAAATCGAAGAGCTCAAATCGGGCGGAATATCAATTATTTTTATCTCACACCGTTTGTGGGAAATAACCAGGATCTGTGATCTAGTGTTTGCATTTCGAAACGGCGAGTACATCGATACTGTCGATTTTTCACAACAACCCCGGAATAACGATCTGATCGTTCCCCTTATCATCGGGGAGGACACCGACCGGGTTATAAGCTTTGAGCGGAAAAAGCAGAAGAGCTTTGAGCGGGAAGAGATATCGATCAGCCTTGATGACGTCTCCGACGGGAGGAAACTCCACAACATAAGTTTTACCGCAAAGAAGGGAGAGATTTTAGGGATAGGCGGTCTTAACGGCCAGGGTCAGGGGGAGCTCATAAACCTGATGGCCGGGGCGGAGCCTGCAGCCTCCGGTCGGATCCTTCTGGAAGGGAAAGAGATCAAGCTTCGCCATCCCAAGGACGCTGTCAAAAGGGGAATATATTTGGTCCCCGGCGATAGGAATGTTGAAGGTCTCTTCGGAACCCACACGATTTTGCACAATATCGCCTTTCCCAGGTATCCCCTCAAGAGGGAGAAAACTTTCCTCGATTACAAACGATTGACCGATATTTCGGACACCATCATTGAGCGGATGGAGATTCATCCAACAAATAGGAACATGACAATCGATAAACTCAGCGGGGGTAATCAGCAGAAGGTGGTTTTCGGACGGTGGCTGCAGTTTGATCCGGCGGTGCTCTTGCTGAACGACCCTGCAAAGGGGATCGACATTCAAGCGAAGGACTCGTTGTATACCCTTACCCATGAGCTCGCCGCCAAGGGAACCACGATTATCTTGTACTCGAGCGGCAACGAGGAGCTCATATCCAACTGCGACCGGGTCTTGGTGATGTTCGAAGGGCGGATCGTCGATGAGTTGGATTACGATGACATTACCGACGACAATCTGGTTAAATCTTCATTACGCGTGGAGGCCGAAATTGAAAAATAAAATTACCTTTCCCGGGGGCCTCAGGAACTTGACGAAAAAACCCTCCTTTCCGGCGTTTCTTATTCTGGTGACCCTGTTGATCGTAAACGCGGTATTACAGCCCAACTTCTTTTCCTACCGGGCGCTCAAGTCGAACTTCATATCCTTTACCCCCCTAGTCTTGGCGGCCATAGCTCAGGGGATCATCATCCTCTCGGGGAGCCTGGATTTGTCCTTAGGAAGCGCTATATCTCTGTTCAACGTTTTCGTTGCCTATTACATGACCGACGACAACGTCTTTCTTATGCTGGTCTTAGGATTCTTCCTAACTGTAGTTATAAGCGGGGTAATAAACGGTCTCTTTATCGGGCGGCTCAAGCTGCCCGCCTTGATTACTACCTTCGCTACTTCGGCGATCTACTTGGGCCTCGCCATGATCATTCTGCCGGTTGCGGGCGGGTATGTGCCGAAGTTCTTCTATCAGTTTTATAAAGGAAGTCTGCTTCGCGCTATCCCGTGGGCGGCGGTGATCATGATAACGGGAATCCTTATCTGGTATGTGTTCAGTAAGACGAGGGCTTACCGGTACATCTACGCCTCCGGGAGCAGCGAGGAGGGAGCCTACGCCTCGGGGATCAATGTCTGGAAGACCCGCTTGACAGCCCATATCTTTGCGAGCCTGTTCATATTCATCGCCGGAGTGTGCGTGCTCATGATGACCTCAACCGGTGAATACCGGACCGGTCAGAGTTACACCCTCAATTCAGTGGCGGCTGTCGTCATAGGCGGCATTGCTCTTTCCGGCGGTAAGGGCAGCATTGTGGGGGCTATCTTCGGAGCCTTGGCTTTGGGAATTCTCAACAACATCATCTTTTACTCCGGAGCGTCGTCGTACCTGCAGATACTGGCGAAGGGGGCCATTATCGTCCTTGCGCTGGTTTTGAGCGCGGTACCGATTTTGATCCGGGAAAAGAGGGCGGCGGTATGAAAAAGAAACAACCGATTCAACAATACGATTCGAAGGGACTTACCTGTCCGCCGGAAGAGAAAGGTTTAGGGAGACGGTTAGGAAACCTCATCCTCAACAACAAAATCGCCTTCGCCTTTGTTCTCATCGTAATCCTCTTCGTCGTGGGTCAGATAATCGTCCCCGGATTTTCCACTTTCAACCACATCATGTCGGTGCTGCAGGCCTCGTTCTTCTTAGGCCTTGTGGGATTAGGACAAACACTAGTGGTTATCTCCGGCCGAGAGGGGATCGACCTCTCGGTAGGGGCCAATGTGACCATGGGAGTGGTCATGGGAGCGGCCCTTATCAACGGAGTAGACGCCAATCTTCCCCACGCAATCGTGCTGATCCTGATCGCGGGATTCATTATGGGGCTGGTCAACGGCATAGGGGTAAGCTACCTGCGTATTGCGCCGCTTATTATGACCATGGCCTGGGGGATCGTTATCGAGGGACTCTTGTTATTCGTGATAAAGGGTCACATGTTCGGAACCGGGAGCCCCGCCTTGGAGGCTCTGGGCCACGGTGCGCTCAACATCGGACGGTTCAAGATCCCTTCGGTCGTTCTTATCTGGATAGCGATTACCATTATAGTACACTTTGTAATGACCCGCACCCGGGGAGGCCGCTCACTCTACGCTATGGGGGAGAACGACCGGGCAGCCGAGTTGATGGGACTCAAGGTCAAGCGGTTCAGAGCAGTCGTCTACGGTATTTCCGGGGCCCTCTCCGCGGTAACTGGGGTTTTGCTTTTAGGGTTTGTGGGAAGCGCCCATCTGAACCTAGGCGCCAGGTACGTCCTTCCTTCTGCTGTTGCCGTCATTATCGGAGGAATCCGGTTCGGCGGCGGGGCCGGGCACTATTTGGGTACCGTTGCGGGGGCAATATTCCTTACCAGTCTCCAAAGCATCCTCGTTACATTAGAGCTCTCCCAGGGGGGAAGACAGCTTATAACGGGTGCGGTTCTAATAGCCCTTCTCTTAGCATATACACGTAAACAGACGAGATAATAGGAGTGGTATATGGAAAACAAAACGGTAAACGGAAAGACCTTGGAACAGGCGAAGGAACTGGCCTACAAAGCGGGATGGGAAGGGGAGAACCAGCGAATGTGTTGCTCTCAGGAGGCCTTCCATGGGATTTCCACCGCCCTAGGGATACGGAACAAGCTCATCTTTCAGTGCTTATCCGCCTTTGAAGGGGGATCGGCGATTACCACCGAGGGGACCTGCGGCGCCGTCTGCGGGGCCTTGGCCGCCTTCAGCTACTACTTCGGCCGGACCTACGAGCAGTGGGAGAAAAAGGAGATGGTGTGCGACAGCTCCTTCCTCGGACAGGAGCTTATCAAGCGGTTCAGAAAGGAGCACGGCTCGATTATCTGCGGAGAGATTCTCGAGAAGAAGTTCGGCCGCACCTTCGATTTTATGAAGGAAGAGGACCTCTCGTGCTACGAGGAGATGGGGGGACACGCCCGGGTATGTCCGGATATCGTAGGCCGGGCGGCACAATGGGCGGTGGAGTTGCTGTGGGACAAGATTCCCGGTGATGTCGATCTGTCGGAGGTGCCGGAGGAATGAACGGATACCAACGGATTCACGCCGCCCTCGATGGTAAGCCCGCCGACGGCATTCCCGTATCACTCCACAACTTCCTCCTTGCCGCCGAGGAAGCGGGATACACTCAGGGACAGTACCGGGAAGATCCGAAGAAGATCGCCGAGAGCTTCATCCGGGCGGTGGAGACTTACCGGTACGACGGGATCCTCGTGGATATCGACACGGTTACCCTCGCCGGAGCGGTGGGGGTGCCGATCGACTTTCCTGAGAAGGAGTGCGCCCGGACCCACCACGGGAATCTCGAGACTCTCGACCAGGTAGAGAGTCTAGAACCGATTGACATAACTCGATACAAATACGTAAACATCTGGCTCGAAGCGGTTCGCCTCTTAGCGGACTATTTTAAAGGAGAGATATCGGTCAGGGGGAATTGCGATCAGGCCCCTTTTTCCCTTGCGAGCATGATGCGGGGCGCCCAGAACTGGATGATGGACATCTACGACGAGGAGAACGAACCGTTAGTGACTCGGCTCCTCGAGTACTGCACCGGCGTTACCAGCCGGTTCATCCGGCTCATGGCGGACACCGGCGCGGACATCGTTTCCAATGGAGACAGTGTGGCCGGCCCTTCCATGATCTCGCCCGCTATGTACGAGAAGTTCGCCCTTCCGTATGAAAAAAAAGTAGCCGAGACCGCCCACGAGGCGGGTCTTCCTTATATTGTGCATATCTGCGGAAACACCGAGGCCATACTCGATCTCGTCAAGACCGGCGGCGCCGACGGGGTGGAACTCGATTATCTAACCGATACCAAGAAGATCTACGACGCTTTCCGCGGGCAGGTTACACTCTTCGGGACCATCGATCCGAGCGGGGTCCTTGCCCGGGGAAGTGTGGATGAGGTCAAGAAGGCGGTGGAAGAACTACTTGCCGTGTATGGGGGGGAAGACCGATTCGTCCTTAATTCAGGGTGCGCAATTCCCGCAACGGCGCCCTCGGAAAATATCCATGCCATGATACAAACCGCACGAAACTACTCGAAAGAATGAACAAACTTAGGAGGAAGAAAAGACATGAAAGTCGGAATAGACAGCTACAGTTATCATCGGTATTTCGGTGAGATATACCCGAATCAGACGGACCCTGGCAGGCGTATTTCTTATGCGGATTATCTCAAAACGGCGATCGATCTGGGGGTCGACGGAGTGTCCATGGAGACCTGCTTTTTCGAAAGCATCGACGAGTCCTATCTGGGGGAGTTGAAGGATCTTATTCAGGAGGGCGGCTTCGACAGCGTGATCGCCTGGGGGCATCCCGACGGCCTCGAAGGGGGCAACAAGCCGGAGGAGCTCGAAGATCTCAAGCGGTACATCCCCGTGTGCGAGACATTAGGCGCCGACGTTCTTCGGGTGGTCGGATCGAGTCTCGCCTTCCGTTACGAGCCCCACGGTCCCCAGATCAAGAAACTCATCGAGCTTTTCAAAGAACCCGCGAAGATGGCCGCTGACAGAGGAGTCAAGCTCGCTATCGAGAATCATTTCGACTTTACCACCGACGAGATCGGTGAAATAGTCGAGGGGGTCGGAACGGAATATTTCGGGATCACCTTCGATACAGGGAACGCCCTGCGGATAGGGGATGATCCGGTGGAGTTCGCCGAGAAACTCGGTGATTATGTCATTGCAACCCACACCAAGGACGTGGCCCCGCTGTACGGGGGGAATCCGAAGGACTGGTTCTTCTTCGCCTGCGTTCCCGTAGGAAAGGGAGTGGTGGACATGCCCGGGATTGCGAAGACTCTGCTGAAGAAAGGCTATAAGGGTATGTTCGCCATCGAGATCGATTATCTCCATACCGACTACGAGGACGAGTTTCCGGCGGTCGAAAAGAGTGTCGAATATCTTCGTTCCCTCGATCTGTAAACCTATAAGGAGAGGAGTCATGAGTGGATTTACGAAGATAGATTACAAAGGTATGAACCGGGGTAAGCTCGGAATTGGGGTGCTGGGGTACGGTTTCATGGGAAAGGTCCATTCCAACGCCTACATCAAAATTCCCTATTCCTTCGATCCGTTGCCGGCCTATCCGTACCTCAAAGCTATGTGCGGAAGAAACAAGCGGGCCGTCGCGGACACCGCCGCACGTTTTGGTTACCGCGGCTGCTACACCGACTGGAGGGACTTGATAGCCGACGACGAGATCGACATCTTCGATAACTGCTCTCCCGATGACCTGCACCCGGAGCCCACTATCGAGGCGGCGAAGCGGGGGAAGCATCTCCTCTGCGAGAAACCCCTGGCTATGACCGCAGCCGACGCCAAAAGGATGCGGGACGCGGCGGTCGAGGCGGGGGTCAAGCATATGCTCCTCCACAATTACCGCTTCCTTCCCGCGGTGCGATTCGCTAAGAACCTCATCGACGAGGGGAAACTCGGGGCCGTCTATCAGTTCAGGGGACAGTACCTTCAGGAAGTCGGCCACGATCCGGCGGAGGTCCTCGAAAACGTCTGGTACGCCGCGGGAACAAAATCGGGGGTTCTCTTAGGTATAGGGTGTCACATTATCGACATGGCCCGGTTCCTCGTCGGAGAGATAACTTCGGTGAGCGGACTGCTCAAGACCTATAACACCAAACGGAAACATGCCGCCGGAACCGAGGAGACAGTGACCGCCGACGAACAGAACCTCGCCTTAGTGGAGTTCGAAAACGGAGCCGCCGGTACCCTCGAATCGGCTGGAATCAGTACCGGACGAAAGAACAGCCACACGTGGGAGATAAACGGCTCGAAGGGGAGCATCGCCTTCGATATGGAGGACCCTAATCACCTGTGGGTGTGCCTCGACGGCGGGGACTCCCGGCTCAAGGGTTTTACCAAGGTCTCGGCAACCGGCTTCGATTTCGAGCTCCAGGTGCCGTATCTGCCCCCCGGACACAACGCCGGCTGGGAGTACGGCCACGTATACGCCCTGCACCATTTTTTGGACTGCGCGGCAAACGACAAGCCGGTGGAACCCTACGGGGCTACCTTCGAGGACGGCTACCGGATCCAGGTCCTTATGGAGGCAATCGGGGAATCCTCCGAATCGGGAAAGAGAGTTGATACGCTCTCCCGTTACCTTCGTTAAAGACGGCAGTCCTACAGCCGGTGCACGTGGAGGCCGTAGATCTTGGATATCAGCTCGATATCGTTTGCCTGGTGGCCGGTCATCAGCAGCTGGTGATGGGAGTAGGTATCGTTGACCATCTTGTGCCCGTTAGGGACCTTCATCACCGCCCCGTTGCGGCAGTCGGACCCCGCGTACTGGACGTACCCCTTGAGGTCCCCTTCGACAACCTGGATGTCCTTCATCGAGGGACCGAGCTTAGCCATGGTTGCCGGGCCGGTCCGAAGCCTGGCGTCCAGGGCGTGGGCGTTGTCGTCCACGATGGCCAATACCTTGTCTCGAACCACCCAATCGGTGGAGAAGCACTGCGGGACTACCCCTAAGTATCCGCAGTGGGCGAGGAGGATGTGGTTCTCCGGTTCCTCGACGATCTCCGGGAAGCTCGGGATGTTCTCGTGTTTGAGGGCGGCCATCCCCATCAGAAAGGGATAGATGTTGGTCATCATGATTTCTACATCCAAAGCCTTGTAGATGAGGTATTTGGTGAGCATGACTGTAGTGTCGGCCTCACATCCCCAAATCAAATCCTTTTCCATAAACAGGAAGTTCCAGGCCAAACAGGGGGTGGTGTCGGAGTAGTGTGACTCGTTGAGGCAGTTTATTCCCGCGGCGCGGATCGAGGGGTCCGCTTCGACCTCCCGCTTCACCGCGAGATAAATTTTCAAAGCCGAATTCACCTGCTTCTTACTGAGCTCGAGAATGGGAAAATCCCACTGTTTTGCCGCCTCTTCCGCTTCGGCGTCGGGAATTTCTTTCGCTTTGGCCCCGAGTTCTTTGAAGCTCTTCTTTTCGATGGTCAGGCCGAATTTCCGTTTCATGAGGTCCGAACACTCGTCCTCCCACCAGTAGAACCGCTTGAAGATCTCCGCCTGGAACCCTTCGCCGGGGTTGTCCTGGAAGACCAGGAACTTTCCGCCCCGAAGATCCTGCTTGGCCTTGAGCGCACGGCAGAGTTTTTTTGTCTGGTCCAGGCTATAGGGGGCGATTGTATCCACACCCTTCGATCGGAGAAAGCTCACGATTTCCCAATCCCACATAAGGACCGTGCCGAACTCGGAGGTGACGACGAGGATAGGAATATCGATCTTCCTGAACTCCTCCACCATTCGATAAGCATCTCCGAGCATCTGCGGGAATATGACCGCCTCCGCCTCCTTGGGAATAGGATCGCCTAAGGCGATAGGCTCGAGGAACTCGGCCTCTTCGGCGAGCATATCCTTCAATGCCTTCAGCTGCTTAGTAAAATCTTCGTCTCTATTGGGCAGATACAACGGTATCAACTTCGGTTTCATGGATTGTCTCCTTCTGTTAGGTTAGCGTTTTGTTATAAAACAGTAATAAATGTTAGTCCACGGGGCTTTCCCTGTCAAGGATTAGAGAGTGCCCCCGATCGTGGGGATGGAATTAGTCTAAATCACGTTCGCTCAGGGTTTTAGCTGAACGCGACTTTATTTAAACAGAGTAGCCTCAGTAATTCAAGCTATCACGGCCAATTGGAGATTTTTTATCCCCACTATCGGGGGCACTCTTGTTAGGGTCCCGGGGATTGCTCCGAGTCCCGCGAGTCATCCCGATGCGAGATACTCCCGGACCGCTCTTGTCAGGGTTTTTAAGATTTCCCGTCTCTTTGTGTCGTCGGTTTCCAAGAGGGTCATCCGGAACCCCTGGAGATCTGAGCAGAATCCGGTCAGGGGCACCACGCAGATCCCGGTGCTTGCGAGGAGGGAGTATACGAACCGCTTGTCCGGGGGGACCGACCGGATCATGGGACGGATGAACTCCGCCGCCTTGATGTTTGGGATGGGCATGTATTGACGGCCGTTTAATACCCCCTCCTTGAAGAGAACGGTAAAGTAGAGTGCTCCTTGAGGGAGATTCACGGTGACTCCGTCTATGTCCTTGAAGGCCTCATAGGCTTCCCGGGCCCTCAGCTCGAAACTGAGGTTTCGGCTCCTCAGGTGCTCCCGGTAACGGGGATCGGCGAAAACCTCCGGTATTACAATCTGAGGGAGACTCGTCGAACACACTTCGAGGCGCTTCGCGTCTAAGAGGCACTTTATAAACAACCTGAAGTTCTCGTCCTTATCCTGGTTGAACACCTCCATCCATCCGCACCGGGCCCCCGGCCAGGGAAACTCCTTGGAGATGCTGCGGAGGGCGATACCCGGAACCTCTCCGATGACCTCGCTCAGGTGAAGGGTCTTTGCGCCGTTGAAGACTATATGGGCGTAGGTCTCGTCGGCCAGCACGAAAAGGTCGTACCGCCGGGCGATGTCGACGATCTTCCGAAGATACTCCTCGGGATAGACCGCCCCGGTGGGATTGTCGGGATTGATGAGAAGTATACCCGCGATGGAATCGTTGTAGCGTACCTTGTTCTCGATATCCTCGAGATCGGGCATCCAGCTATTTTCGGGGTCAAGGCGGTAGGTGGTGTGCTGATATCCCGAATGGGCCGCTTCCGCCGAGGACAGAGTTGAGTAAGCCGGCGAGGGGCCTATGACCCGGGCCTCACGCTTCAGAAAGGCGAATAGAGTGGAGACCGCGTCGCCTAAGCCGTTGAAGAATAGGATGTCGTCGGAGGTTATCCTGCAGCCGCCGCGGCGGTTGACCTCTTCCGCCAAGTAGCTCCGGGTTTCGGGATGCCCCGCGGTAGCGACGTAGCGGTAACTGCCGTTGTCCGCCGAGCGGCCGATGACGATCTCCTTGATCCAGGGGGGGACCGTCTCTCCCTTCTGCACCGGATCCCCGATGTTTTCCCAGCTGATTGGTTGCCCGCAGGCCTCAATTTGAGAGGCTGCCTGTACAATCTCCCGGATCATGTAGCGAAGCCGGGTTGAGCCGTTGTGTGTGATTTGTCTGCGCATGTGTCGCTCCTGCTGCGACCCCATATGCGTCCGACAGATCGACGAATTCTCTTGCTCCCCAGGCACGGGGCACAAAAAAACCGCGATCCGATACGGATCGCGGCTGGAATCGTCGTGAATTATCTGCCTCCCGGGCTATTCCCGGGGCAAAACCCGACCTTCCGCAGCGAACCGCACCTTTCCGGCTGCGGCCGCCGCGGCGGCGATGAGATTCATCGGCACTGCGGGTTTCGATTCATACGAATGCATGCACATACTATAGTTCAGTAGAATCACAGCTGTCAAGCAGGCCAGATTTTTCTTCCGCCGCCTGGGGGGACTATGGCATCGATCGCGTGCTGTTCCTCTGCCGTAAGCGGGGGCATCTCCAGGACGGCGAGGTTTTGCTCCAGCTGGCGGGTATTTTTTCCGCCGGGGATAACCATTGAGACGGCAGGGTTTGCCAATACAAACCGCAGTGCCAACTGGGCGAGGGACTGTCCCTCCGGGCCGAGCTTGAGAATCTTTTTCAGCTTTTCTACCGTATCAAGATCGTCCTGGAAGGTTCGGTTCTGTTCCGGATCGGTTATCCAGGCCCTGCGGAAATCGTTCTCTTCAAACAGGGTCTCCTCTGAAAATTTCCCGGTGAGTATGCCCATGGCCAGGGCCCCTCGAACAATCACCCCGATATTCTGATCCCGGCAGTATTCGATGCAGTCCGGTTCGCTTGTGCGGTTCAGAATGCTGTAATCAATCTGGAGAGTGGAGCAGCCGTTGTCCTTATTGAATGCCTCGAGGTATGCATAATCACTGGTGCTTACCCCGTAGGCGCGGATCTTGCCCTGATCCTTGAGTTTTTCAAAGCCCTCCAGGAATATCTCCATATTCGGTTCACGAAAATTGATGTGACTCTGCATTACATCAATGTAGTCTGTGTTCAGGCGCTTCAGGTTTGTCTCGACGCCGGCAATAAACTTGTCCACGGTATCGTATGCGCTGATCTGCTGATCCCCGTCGAACCCCTTCCAGCCGATCT
>JBKHAJ010000050.1:0-15616 GCA_046542935.1 Spirochaetia bacterium
CCTTAATTCTTTATCCTGTAAATTCCTATTTGTTTTTCAGCAAGCCCTACTTAGATCCCCGAAAACGAATTAACTGGAAGCGGATGGCCGCGTATAACGGCGAATACGGGTGCATGGGCGATCTGGGGATGCACATCCTCGCGGTTCCCTTGAGGGCGGGATGGAAATTCGAGAACGTCCGGGCGGTGTTGAGCAACCTCGTACCGGAGCGCCCGGATAAGGACGGAAAGATGGTCCCCTGCGACACCTATGACAACGCGACCCTCTTCTGTAATACGGTAGATCCTAAAGGTTTCAGTTTTCCGGTATCATTGAAGATGCATCGAATTTCACCCGGGGAAAAAAACACCCTGTATTTTACTATAATCGGAATGAGCGGAGCGGCCCGGGTGTCCACGAAGAATATCAACCGGATCGAGATATTCGAGTACACCGGAGGCGAGCAGGCTTGGCGGAACATCGACATGGGACACGAGACCGCCTTTCCTACCATAACCGGCCCCATCTTCGAGTTCGGTTTCTCGGATCATATGCTCCAGATGCTCGCCGCATTTCTCTACGAGTTCCAAAACGGGCGGGCTAAGTCCCTCTTTTCCGGATGCGTCCGTCCCGAAGAAACCCGTAGGAGCCACGACCTCTTTACCGCGGCCCTGGAATCGGGGCGGACCTCCCGGACGGTAGCGGTAAGGGTGTAGGAATTTTTTCTCCGATTATTCTATACTGATAGATTATGGACGATCAAATAATTGAATATTCCATCCAGGACCTGTTCCGGAACATTATGGGGGCCTTCACCACCACGCCCTTGGAGGCGGTCCTTATCGTCGTAGGGGTTGTGGCGCTCATCGCCGGATCGATCCTCTTCCTCGTCCTGAATAAGCGAAAGCGAAGGAAGGAGGGCCTGCGCCGGGCGGAGCACGTGTTTCAGGATATCCTTCACAATTTCTACTTTACCCCGGAAGAGGCCGACGCTCTTCATCTACTAGGAGGATACGCTTTAGGCGGCCCCGAGTATAAGTATAGGATACTGACCTCGAGGCGGAATTTCGAGGAAGCGGTCAAAAAGATGCGCCGGGAGAATCCTCTTCCCGCACCCGTTGTCGAGGAGCTCGAGCGGAAGCTCGCATTCTGCTGTTTCGAGAATCCCGAGTTCGTCGACGATACCCGGCGGCTCCCCGGAGGTACTCCTCTCTACATCGTCACCGAAGGGAGCGAGGGATTTCATGGGAGGGTCGTCGCCAACGATCCTGCCGGCATTGTCGCCGAAATCGGCCGGATCGACGCCTTCGAGTCCGGAGCCCAAGAGGTGAAGGTCCAGTATCAGCAGGGCAGGCAGATCTTCCAGTACGCCGCCCGTGCTCGAAAACAGGAGTCGGGGACTCTTCTCCTCGACCATTCCCGGGAACTTGCCCGTCTCGAACGGCGTGATTTCTTTCGGGTCAAACGCAAGATGCATGTAACCCTACGGAAGCCCGGGAGCAACGAGATTCACCGTGTCAAGCTGATCGACATCGGCGGGGGCGGTGCGGGGGTGGACAATTCCGAAAGTTATCTGAAAGAGGGGGACGAAGTCCGGATGACCCTCGATCTGCCCAAGAGCGGGGAGCTCCCGGTAAACGCCCGGGTCGTCCGCACCTCCAAAGAAGACGCGGTGGCCCACCTCAAATTCGAGGATATCCTCGAAGGGACCCGGGACAAGATAATTTCTTTCGTGCTCCGCGAGGAAGTGTAGCCGGCACCGCCCCCCGCGTAAGGGTTTATTTCGGCTTGCGCCCCATGATGTGGGTGGGGGTGCCGAAGAAGGCGTCCGCCGCTTCCATGATCGTTTCCGACAAGGTCGGGTGGGGATGGATGGTCGTGGATATATCCTCGGCAACCGCCGCCATTTCGATGGCTAAGGCGGTTTCGGGAATGAGCTCGTCGGCCCTCCTTCCCACGATACCGGCTCCCAAGAGGCGTCCGCTCTCACTATCGAATATGAGCTTGGTTTTGCCCACGGTGTTCCCCAAGGTCGCCGCGCGGCCGGAGGCGCCCCAGGGGAAGCTGGTGACCCTTACGTCCAGATTCTGCTCCTCGGCTTCCCGTTCGGTTATTCCCGCCCACGCTATCTCGGGGTCGGTGTATTCCACCGAGGGAATCGCAGCCGGATCGTAACCGTCTTTCTCCCCCGCCGCGACCCGCGCGGCGACCCGGCCCTCCAGGTTGGCCTTGTGGGCCAGGAGGGGAGGCCCGGTGATGTCCCCTATTGCGAATATGTGAGATACCGCGGTACGTCTCTGTTCGTCTACCTCGATGAATCCCTTTTCCCCCGGTTCGAGCCCGGCTTTGTCCAGTCCGATAGAATCGGTGTTGGGGACCCTGCCTACCGTCATCAAGACCCTTTCGTAGGTGACGGTTTCTTTTTCACCGTCCTTGGCGGCGAAGGTTATCTCTAAGTCTTTTTTTCTTTCTTCGATTTTTTCGACCTTCGTCCCGGTGCGAAGCTCCTTGAAGGTGTTTTTGTTGGCCTTCAGAAATACCTTGATCAGGTCCCGATCGGTTCCGGGCATGATCTCGTCGAGCATCTCGACAACGGTCACCTCCGAGCCGAGCTTGGCGTAGAGGCTTCCGAGCTCGAGGCCGATGTAGCCGGCACCTACCACGAGGAGGGTCTTGGGTATCTCTTCCAAGTCGAGGGCGGGCTTGGCGTAGAGGATCTTCTCCGATTCCAGGTCTGCCCCGGGGATCGTAGCCGCACGGGTCCCGGTGGCGATGATGGCGTTTTCGAACTCCACCGATTTCGCGGAGCCCTCGTCGACCGGCGTCACTTCGATGGAATGATCGTCGGTAAAACGGCCGTGACCGCGGAGGTAGGTGATCTTCCGCCTCTCTACAAGCTGTCCCAAGCCCCCGGTGAGCTTCTCCACCACCGAGTTCTTGAACTCCACGAGCTTCTTTACATCGATGTCGAGGTTGTCGAATTTGAGGCCCCACTCCTTGGATTCCTCTACCTCGTCTTTGAGATTGACCACCCGGAGGAGGGCCTTCGTCGGGATGCATCCCCAGTGGAGGCAGACTCCGCCGGGGTTCTTCAAGGGATCTATAAGGACGACCTTCTTACCGAGATCGGCGGCCATGAAGGCGGCGGCGTACCCGCCGGGCCCCGCCCCGAGGACGGCTATGTCGTATTTCCGGTTTTCGTTACTCATCGGTTCCTCCCTCCAGGAAGATATTTATCGGATTTTCGAGACTTTCGCACAGCCATCGGACGAATCGGGCGGCGTCGGCCCCGTCCACGGCGCGGTGATCATATGAGAGGCCCAAGGGAAGTATGTCCCGGGGAACGAACTCGCCGTTCCGCCAGACCGGCTGCTTCTTGGCGCGCGTGACTCCTAAGATCGCGGTCTGATAGGGGAAGATGACCGGGGTAAATATCGTCCCCCCTATTCCCCCTAGGTTGGATATGATAAATCCACCCCCTTCGAGCTCCTCCGGTTTGATCTTCTTGCTTCGCGCACGCCCCGCGAGGTCGCCTATCTCTCCGGCAATTTTGATAAGCGACTTGGTGTCGGCATCCCGCACCACCGGAACTAGGAGTCCCCGGTCGGTATCTACGGCGACGCCTACATGGATGTATTTCCGGTAGATCATTTCCTTCTTGGTCATGTCTAAGGCGGCGTTGAACTGAGGAAAGCGCTTAAGCCCCTCCGCCGCGATTTTGGCGAGCACCGCGGTGACTGTGAGTTTGACTCCCGCCTTCTCCGCTTTTTTCTTCTTGGACTCGAGGAACCTGGTAAGTTCGGTCACGTCCGCTTCGTCATAGTGGGTAACGTGGGGAATTTCGTTCCACGAAAAGGATGTGTTGTCGGCGATGATCGAGCGCACCTGAGGAAGGGGCTTCCGTTCGACCTCTCCCCACTTTTCGAAATCGGGCATGGGGATGGATGGTGCGCCGGCCCCCGCTCCGCCCTTGAGGGTTTCTTTGGCGTGAGCCTTTACGTCCTCTTCAGATATCCGCCCGCCCGGGCCGCTTCCGCTGACGGTATGGATGTCGACCCCGAGTTCCCGGGCGAGCTTCCGGGTCGAGGGTGCCGCGGGCACGGGGACGATCCCTTCTTTTTTTTCGGCGGGAGGTTTCTCTTCAGCGGTCGGCTCTTCGGGCTCTTCGGGCTCTTCCGGCTCTTCCGGCTCTTCCGGCTCTTCGGGCTCTTCGGGAGGCTCTTTCGACGCCTCCTCCTCGGGTTTCGGCGCGGCTTTTTTCTCGGCTGGTTTTTCCTCCTCAGCTGATTTTTCCTCCTCGGCTGGTTTTTCCTCTTCAGCGGTCTCGCCGGTTTCGATTTTCATGACCGCCTGTCCGACCTTTACCTCGTCGTTAGCGGACACCATGATCTCGGTAATCTTCCCGGCGAAGGGGGAGGGGACCTCCACGGCAGCCTTGTCGGTCTCGAGCTCTAAGACGGGATCGTCTTTTTCGACGGTGTCCCCCTCCGAAACGAGGAGTTCTATAACCGTCCCCTTTTCCACGTTCTCCGATATCTCCGGTATTTTTATCTCTTCAGCCATACTGTCTCCTTGTTTCCGGCTCCTTGTTCCCAAACCTACAGGTCGAGGGGATTGAATTTCTCCGGATTTATTTCGAGATCTTTCCGTGCTTTTTCGAGGACATCCTTCTTGACCTTTCGATGTCGGTACAGGAGGGCTAAGGCGGCGAAGGCGATGTGCCTTGAATCGACCTCGAAGTAATCTCTTAAGGCCTTCCGGTTATCGCTCCTGCCGTAGCCGTCGGTCCCGAGGACGGTAACGTCTCCGGGGAGCCACTTGGCTACGGCCAAGGGGAGGGCCTTCAGGTAATCGACGGCGCAGACGAAAACGGCATCGCCGTCGGTGCCGAAGGTCTCCTCGATGTAGCTTGTCCGCTCGTCGTTACCTGCGTTCAGGTGATTATACCGGTCCGTTTCGGTGCAGTCGTGGTAGAGCTCCTTGTAACTCGTCGCACTGTAGACGTCTGCGGCGACGCCGTAATCATTTTTGAGCACCTCCCGGGCCCGAGCGGCTTCGTTCAGGATTGCGCCTGAGCCTAAGAGGTGAACCTGGGTTTCCTTCGTGTCCGATTCCTTGAAGCGGTAGAGCCCCTTGAGGATCCCCTTCTCGACACCCTTCGGCATCGGAGGCATCGGATAGGTCTCGTTCATGACGGTGATATAGTAGAGAAGGTCCTCCTCCTCGGTGAACATCCGCCTGAAACCTTCCCGGATGATAACCGCTACCTCGTAGGCAAAAGAAGGATCGTAACTCTTCAGGTTCGGCAGAGACAGCCCCAAGACATGGCTCTGTCCGTCCGCGTGCTGGAGACCTTCCCCCGGGAGGGTCGTACGTCCAGAAGTGCCGCCCACGAGGAATCCCCGGGCCCGAGCGTCTCCGGCGGCCCATGCGAGATCGCCGATCCGCTGGAAACCGAACATCGAATAGAACATAAAGAAGGGCACCATGGATATTCCGTAGGTGGAATAGGATGTCCCCGCGGCGATGAACGAAGACATGCACCCTGCCTCGGTAATACCCTCTTCGAGGATGGCGCCGGATTTCTGTTCGTTGTAGTAGAGGAGGCTCTCTTTGTCCACCGGATCGTAGTTCTGCCCCTGATGGGAGTAAATCCCCGACTGACGGAAGAGGGCCTCCATGCCGAAGGTCCGTGACTCGTCGGGAACGATGGGGACCATCCGCTCCCCGACCGTCTTGTCCTTGAGCAGCTTGCTTAAGATCTGAACCGCCACCATGGTTGTGGCTACATCCCGGTCGCCGGAACCCTTGAAGAACTCGGCAAAGATCTTGTCGGGAGGGGTATCGAGCTTACCCCCCGAGTCCTCACGCTCAGGGAGGAAGCCGCCGAGCTCTTCCCGCCGTTCCTTCAGATACTTCGCCTCCTCACTGTTTTTGGGAAAACAATAAAAGGGGGCCTCCTTCAGCTCCTCGTCGGAGATAGGGACCCCGAAGCGGCTGCGGAAGTGCCTGAGCTCCTGTTCGTTGAGCTTTTTCTGCTGGTGGGTAATGTTCTTGCCTTCCCCGGCCTCGCCTAAGCCGTAGCCCTTGATGGTCTGGGCGAGAATTACGGTGGGGCGGTCCTCATCGACTATCGCCCTGAGATAGGCGTTGTAGATTTTTTTGGGATCGTGTCCGCCCCGGCGCATCTTTTCGAGCTGTTCGTCGGAGTATTTCTCCACCATCTTTAAGAGCCGCTCGTCCTTACCGAAGAAATCCTTCCTGATATAGTCGCCGGAAGAGACCGAGTACTTCTGGAGCTGTCCGTCGGGAAGCTCGTCGAGACGTTTTACGAGAAGTCCTTCTTCGTCCCTCGCGAACAAAGGGTCCCAGTCCTCGCCCCAGAGAACCTTGATGACCCGCCAACTCGCTCCGCGAAAGGCGGCCTCGAGCTCCTGGATGATTTTCCCGTTGCCCCTGACCGGGCCGTCCAAACGCTGAAGATTGCAGTTTATTACGAAGATGAGATTGCCCAGCATTTCCCGGGAGGCCACGGTGAGGGCCCCCATGGACTCCGGCTCGTCGAACTCGCCGTCCCCTAAGAAGGCCCAGACCTTCCGCTCTCCCGGCTCGAAGAGGCCGTTGTCCTCGAGGTATCGCATGAACCGGGCCTGGTAGATCGCCTGGATCGAGGTGAGCCCCATGGATACGGTGGGAAACTGCCAGTAATCGGGCATCGGCCGAGGATGGGGATACGAGGCGAGGCCGCCGTCGGGCCTCAGCTCCTGACGGAAATTGTGGATGTCGGTTTCGGTGAGCCGTCCCTCCACGAAGGAGCGGGAGTAGATTCCCGGCGAGGCGTGTCCTTGAAAGTAAACGATGTCGGGTCCGTGCTCATGGTCCTTCCCTCGTAAGAAGTGGTTAAAGGCAACCTCGTAGAGGGTCGCCGCGGAGGCGTAGGTCGAGATGTGTCCCCCGATTCCGGAGGACTCTCGGTTTGCCCTGACCACCATGGCCATAGCGTTCCAGCGGATTATACTCTTGATTTTCCGCTCGAGCTCCCGGCTTCCGGGATACGGCTTTTCTTCACTACTAGAGATGGTGTTGATGTAGGGAGTATTTCCCGGACAGGTAAAGGTTATTCCGTGTTCCCGAGCGCGGATCTGCAGGAGCCTCAAGAGCTCCCGGGCCCGTTCCTCCCCTCCGTTCTTGATGACCCATTCCAGGGATTCGAGCCATTCTCTGTTTTCTATGTGTGTTATATCCTGTTTCTCTTTTTTATCTTTCTTCTTTTCGTCCATCAGTACCCCTTAATGGATAAGCAATAAACATGCCATTTGCCGGGCGCTTCCTTTTCCCGGCTCCGGTAAGTAGGGTGTGCCGCTTATGAGTATTTTTTTTACACGGCTTCTCAGTAAGTGGTCGAAACGACTCATGAAAAGGCCCTGGCGCCGCTTGGCACAGGTATTGCAAGTTAGTATAAGGAGTGGACAACTGTATGAACGTATATGTCGATCAGAATAAATGCCAAACCGCAGCGGTCTGCGTCAAGGTCTGTCCGGAGGTGTTTACCTTTACCATGGGAAGCAAGAAGGCGGTGGTACGGGGTAATCCGGTATCCAGCCGCTGGGAGGCACTCGTCCGCGAAGCCGCCCTCAAGTGTCCCTCGAGGGCAATAACCGTTACTGAATAGTTGAGCGAATAATGAGGATGGTTTATGGGGAAAGACTATAAGAAGATAGATCTCGGTAAACGGAGTGACTACGAGGAAGGAAAGCTCTACGGGATTGAACACGGCGAGAAGCTGATACTGGTAACGAAGACACAAAAGGGATTATGCGTCTGCGACGGCGAGTGTCCCCACTACGGAGCGCCCCTC
Organism: Spirochaetia bacterium; assembly: GCA_046542935.1. Lineage (GTDB taxonomy): Bacteria > Spirochaetota > Spirochaetia > SPDA01 > CAZSGZ01 > JBKHAJ01. Next base: position 7,838 of record JBKHAJ010000050.1, read on the forward strand.
AATGAGGGGACCATCGAGGGGACTATACTCACCTGTCCCTGGCACAACGCGCGATTCGACGTGGAGGGCGGTAAGGTCCTCGATCCCCCGGCCCTCGACGATCTCGAAACGTATGAGGTGGAGGGGGACGAGGAGCTTATCATTACCGGAAAGAAGGAACCCCGGATTCCGAGGCCCGGGAAGCTGTCGGAAAAGCGGTTTCTCATGGTCGGGGCGGGGGCTTCGGCGAACGCCGCGGCGGAAATGCTCCGGCGCGAGGGATTCGACGGACACATAACCCTCATTACCGCCGAGAAGGAAACACCCTACGACCGGACCATCATTTCCAAGGGGCTTATATCGGGAGCCATGCCGGAGAAGCTCCTTCCTTTGAGGGGGAACAAGTTCTACAAAGAATTGAAAATAGATATTCGGACCGGTTTGACCGTTACCGAAGTGGATGGGGACAATCGGACCGTGATCTGCGACAACGGGAAAAAGTTCCAAGGAGATGCCGTTCTCATCGCGACGGGGGGGGTACCTAAAAAGCTCGATGTGCCCGGTATCGGCAGCCCCGATGTCTACACCGTGCGGAGCGCCGAAGGGGCGCGGAGGATCAAGAAGGACATCGCGAAGAAAGAAAGGGTCGCCGTAATCGGCGCCGGATTCATCGGGATGGAGCTTGCCGTGGATCTCGCCGGAGGTGGCTGGAAGGTCTCCTTGGCGGCCCCCGAAGCGGGTCCCATGGCGCTTCTCTTCGGAGAGAGGATCGCGGACCGGATCCGCCGGATCCATGACCCGCAGGGGATAACCTATTACTTCGGTAACACCCTCGACAAAATCGAAACGGAGTCCGGGGGCCTCGAGCTCTATTTGAGCGGCGGAGAGACGATTACCGCGGATGCGGCGATCATCGCCGTCGGCATAGATCCTGCGGTATCCTTCCTCGAACACAGCGGCTTCACCGTGAAGGACGGAATTCCCGTGGCCCGGAACTTCGAGACCGAAAAGCCGGGAATCTTCGCCTGCGGAGATATCGCTCTCTACCCCTACCGACACATCGCCGAGCCGGTTCGGATCGAGCACTGGGTGGAGGCTGAGCGGCAGGGGCAGTCGGCCGCCAGGGGTATGCTCGGAAAACAGGCCGAGGAGGATAAGGCCCCCTTCTTTTGGACGAAACAAGGAGAGTTTGCCCTCAAATACGTAGGCTTTCCGGTAGAGTGGGACCGGATAGCCTATCGGGGCAAGGTTGAGACCGAACCCTTTCTTGCCGGATTTTACCGAAACGACAAGCTTATAGGTGCCGCGTCCTTCGGGATGCAGGACGAGCTTATCGAGATGGAAGAAATTATAACCCGGGGAGTAAAACTCACCTACGAAAATTTTGGAAGGAGTGATATATGAACGCACGAAAAGCACAGGCACGTTGGACAGGGACACTGAAGGACGGTACCGGGCAGCTGGCGACGGAGAGTGAATTATGCACGGGACCCTACTCTTTCTCTTCCCGCTTCGAAGAGGGAAAAGGGACTAATCCCGAGGAGCTCATCGGCGCCGCCTACGCGGGCTGTTTTTCCCAAGCCTTTTCTTTAGAGCTCGAGAAAGCCGGATTCACCCCCAAGGAGGTGAAGACCCAGGCCGAAGTCCAGCTCGAGAAGCAGGGAGACGGCTTCGCCATTACCCACATACAGCTCAAGACCGAAGGCAGCGCCGAAGGAATCGACGCGGCGAAGTTCGAAGAGATCGCCAATGCCGCGAAAGACGGGTGCCCCGTCGGAAAAGCCCTCTCCGCTGTTGCAAAGGACGTGGAAGTGAAACTAATCTAATAAGAGAGGGTCTTCGAGTCCGACGGGTAATTCCACGATCCTCGTAAGGAGTCTATCAGAATGAACCAAATGACCGAACAGAACATGATCAACGCCTTCGGCGGTGAGAGCATGGCCAATATGCGCTACCGGCATTTCGCCCTGCAGGCGGAGAAAGACGGGTTTCCCAATGTGGCGAGGCTGTTTACGGCAATAGCCTTTGCCGAGTTCATACACGCCGGCGATCACTACAAGGTGCTCAAACACCTGAACGACGGTTTCGCGGCCAATTCCATGGGCGCCTTCGGCCCCGGAGACACGGCGAAGAACATCGGCTTAGGAATAGCCGGGGAGACCTTCGAGATCGAGCAGATGTATCCCGCCTATAAAGAAGTGGCAAAGTTCCAGGGGGAAAAGGACGCAGAGCGGAGCTTCGACTGGTCGTATCAGACCGAAAAGAAGCACAAGGCGTTGTTCGAAAAAGCGAAGGCCGCCGTGGACGGAGGCAGCGATGTCGAAATGGATGATATCCAGGTGTGTGAGGTATGCGGGTATACCTTAGAGGGGGAGGCCCCCGATATATGCCCCGTATGCAAAGCTAAAAAGGAAAAATTCCGGGCGTTCCCATAATTACCGCTGCCCGGTTTTTTTACTCTTCTCTTCTGCGGGTACCGGAGCTTCCCCAATTTATCCGGTGCCCGCGTTTTTTTACCGCAGCTCCCGGTCGTACGGCACCTTTATAACCGATTCTAAAAAATACTTGCTTTGTGTTAGAGAAATGTTAGAATAGATTACACAGTACATACAATAGGAGGAAGTTATGTTCGGATTACCGATCGGAACCACTCTTGTTCTCGTAGGTTTCCCCGCTTTCTGGATCGTCTACACGATCGTTTTCTTGATCATGTCGCGAAACTGGCCCGATGATCAAGAGATCTACGAAGAGGAGGGTAAGTAGGAATGGACCCTGTAGTACTTTTCTTTCTCGTGCTCTATTATGCTATTGTCTTAGGGATAGGGTTTTTAGCGGTCCGCATGGGTGGAGCTCAGAATCTCGAGAATTACCTCCTGGGAGGACGTAAAATCGGTCCCCTGGTTACCGCCATGACCCTGCAGTCCACCTCTATGAGCGGATACATGTTCTTGGGAGGAGGTTCCCTCGGGTATACCACCGGATATTGGTCCATCTGGTACGCAGTCGGCGATATCGGAGGGGGAATCGTTCAGCTTTCAATTATCGGCCGGAGGATGAGGAAGCTCTCGAAGATCATGGGGTCTTTGACCTCGATCGAGTATCTCGAGAAGCGCTATCCGAACCCCGCGGTGCGGCTGATAGGGGGAATTCTTACCGTATTCTTTCTCTTTTTCTACGTGCTTGCCCAGTTCATAGCCGGAGGAAAGGGGATGGCCCTGGTGACCGGCTTGCCCTACTGGGGCGCCCTGGCAATCGCAGTGGGCATTATCATGATCTACACCTTCTTTGGCGGATACTTCGCGGTTGCCTACACCGACTTTTTTCAGAGTATCGTCATGGTTATCGGTATGGTGTGGATTTTTACCGCGGCCCTGTCCCATACCGGTGGATGGACCGCCGCCAACGAGGCGATCGCGGAGATCGATCCCACCTACCTCAGCATATGGGGAAAGGACCTTGCTTATAAGGGGCAATGGGGGGAGGTCGCCGGAGCGGTGCTCATCTTCTCGGTCGGGTACATGGGCTGGCCCCATGTCGTTACCCGGCACATGGCCATGAAGAGTCCGAAGACCGCACGGATGGCGGGTCTTTACTCCACCGTCTGGAACCTGTTCTTCGTGACCGCTCCGTACATTATCGGTATCTTCGCTCTGATAATTCTTCCGGGACTCGAGGACCCCGAGATGGCGATTTTTGAGGTTGCGAATACACTGTTACCGGGAGCCGTTGTCGGTATCGTCATGGCGGCAATTATGGCGGCTATCATGTCAACGGCGGATTCGATCCTGCTTCAGGTGGGGACTATCGCTTCCCGAGACCTGTTCGAGAGGTTTTTCAAGAAGGACGCTACAGACAAACAGATGGTGTGGGTGGCCCGTATACTTGTGGCCCTCATCGGGGTCGTCGGATTTATCGTCGCCTTGATCGAGCCCCCCGGTGTTTTCGCTATCGTAATCTTCACCACTTCGGTCCTCGGAAGCGCCTTCCTGCCTGCCTACGTTGCGGCGGTATGGTGGCGTAAGGCAAATATACCGGGAGCTTTGGCATCTATCTGCGGCGGCGCTTTGACCGCATTCCTGTGGGAGGTCACCGGTGTAAAGGTGACTACCGAAATCCATCCGATGCTCGCGGGCCTCGTGGTTTCCATAGTCCTCATGATCGTGGTAAGCTTGGCTACACAGAAGAAGGCCCCGGTCTCGAAGGTGGTCCTCGACGCAATCAACGAGGCCTCCCGGGTCGGACCGATACCGCGGGACATGCTCGCAGCCGCCGATGCGGCCCTCTCTTTGGAGGCGGGCGGAATCGCCGGTAAGATGAAGCTCGGATCGGAAGAGAAAAAAGAATAAACACCATGCCCCCTTCGGGGGGCATTTTTTCATTCGAGTCGAATATCTATGGAAGAAAAGTTGACGGTTATAAGACCCACTGTTTCATCGGGGCGGGCGGAAGCGATATTGTCGGGGGTGGCGGGCTCCTTCGTTCCCCGTTTCAAGAAGCTCATCTATTATCCCTATCTGTGGGTACATTTCCGCTATTCCTTCGAAAAGCTCTATGGTAATAAAGAGTTCAACGCCTTTATCTTAGTCGATTTAATCAGGAATCAGGCGTCCACTGCCGACCGGTTCGAGCCGGTAGAGGTGGAACCGGACGGAGAGACCGTCCTGTCTCCCGATGTCGACGAGGAGGCCGCTTTTAAAACCGCCCGGACCTATCTTCTCCATTCGACCATGCACCATATGAAGGTGCTCTGCGAGCCGAAAGCAACCGTGGTTCAGCGAACAGTACTGCACAAACCCTTCCATCTCGTCGAGTGCGATCACCGGTCGAAAGAGTCATTCCATGTCGTGGTGGACGCCTTGACCGGAAAGTACGAAATCCTTCCCGAGCGGTAGCCGGGAAGAGGAGGAGATCTTCATGCCTTTGTATCTGCTTTTCATCCCCGGAGGTTTGTTCCTCCTCGTGGTATTCATCCGAGTGGGTCTTCCGTACCTGCGTACGCCCGCCTGGCGACGTCCTCTCAAATCGGCGGCGTATCACAGGTACCGGGATGAATGGGAGAAATCGGACGAGATTCTGGAAAAGGCTCTCGGGCGTTTCCCCGACCGCTCCGAGGTATACCTCGAGTACTACCTGAATCATTCGGACAGCGCCGATCTCAAGCGACGCTTCGAGATACTCAAGCAGGGATGGAAACGGACCGGGGCCGTTCAGCTCGGATTTTTCTTAGGCTCCTCCTATCTGGAAAATGGCGAGTACGACAAGGCCAAGGAAATTCTCGATACTCCTCAGTGCAGGGAGTACATGAAGGACCGGCGCATCCCCATGATCCCCCAGCTCTACCTCGAAATGGGCGATTGGGAGCGGGCCGAGGAGGAGTTTCTCGATTTCCACGGAATAGGGATCGATACGGAGCTCGAAGACCTGGAGGCGGAGGAGCTCATCCTTCTTGCCCTGATACGGAAAGCCGAGGGAGGGGATTGGGCCGAAATTATGAGGTATGCTCCGAAGGAGGGCATCCATATGGCCATGACCTGGAAGGATTATCTTGCCAAGCTGAAAAACCGCTACAAGGACCTCAAACCCGCGGTGACCGGTATCGAGGGTGATCCGTCCCGGTTCAACGAACGGCGGAGGGAGTTTTTTATCAAGCGCATCCGCCTTATCGAGGACTATCTTTCGTTGAAGGGCACTCTCTAGAGCTTTTCGAGCAGCTCGAACTCCTCGAAGATGACCGGCATCGATTCGTCGGGATCTTTACCGATTCCCCTGCATTCCTTGGAAAACCACTTCCAGTGTCCCTTCCGCCAGGCCTCGAGACTCAGATCATCCTCACCTTCGAGACGGGCCATTTCGGCGCTCACCTTTGAGAAAGGGAGTTCGGTGATCGAGGTGGTCCGGATGACTGCCCCGGGCATGCCGTTCCCGTCGAGGACGACGGTGATCTCCCCCGCGGCCGGCGGCGTCGAGTCTTCCGACCGGTAGCTCCACTTAAGGCTCGAGGTTGCCGTTTTCTTTTCTTCCCGGATAAGCTTTAGAAGCAGGTTCGCGAGTCTGGGTGTGCCGCCGAACCGCTCCGCCGAAAAGACCGGTTCCGGAGGATCGAAACCGCTTAAGAATCCCTCGACGTACATATCCCTGAAATCCGCCGCATCCACCCCGTTATGTGCCCCTCCAAGGACGGCTTTCAGGGCGTACCATGAGAAGCCCTCGGCTATCTTCCGGACCCGTTCCGCGGGACGGCTCGAGAGGAATACCTGGTAGACGTGAGCATCGGCGGCCCTGCATGCATAGGAAAAGAGGTAGCGGAAGGTTTTCGGGTCCACCGCCTCGTCCACAGCCGCCGTGGGTAGACCCTTCGGCCCCGCTAAAACAAGATGGTCCGGATCGAGGAGGACGAGGGAAGGGTGTTCTTCGAGTTCCGGGACACCGGTTTCTCGGGCTGTCTTTCCCCGGGAAGCAGCCGGGCCCGACGCGGCCTCGAGTATTTCCTTGGCCTCATCGGCCGCCTCCCAGGGCACGGAAAGGTGAAAGAGTTTCTCTAAATCCTCCATCCCCACGGGCATTCCCCATCCGCGGGTGTGCCGCTCTTCCGGGGCGAGATTGACCTCGGCGGGAATTCCGTTCGATTCGAGGAGGTGTTTCTTGATGAGCAGCTCCTGCTTGTTTCTGCTCGTGTAGATAAGGATCATATTGCGATCGAGGATACGGGAAAACGATCGGAACCGTCAAGCCGGAACGGCTCGGTGCCGAAAATATGGATATGGGCAGATACGATACCGTTCCGGCCTCCTGTCGCGAGGGCACAGTCTTGGAGCTTATCGAGGAGATTCGTAAGATCTACCTCTGCTGTTTCGAGACGGTGGTGTCCGCGGTGCTCAGCAATACCATGCCCGGAATAAACAAGACACTGAGGGAGATTCGGAGCCTCATTTCCGTTGTCCGGGTCGACGGCGAAACAATCGCCGTAGTCCGTTCCGGGGCCGAAGAGCTCGAGGAATTCGTCGCGGTACTTTCCAAGTACTTCCTTCCTAAGGCGAAGGAGCTTCTGCAGGTGTCCCCTCTGAATCCTGAAGCCCGAATCCGCGACCGGGATGTTCTCCTGTACAGGCGTTTTCTCATATGCACTCTCCCGGAGAATGTCGGCCGGCTCCAGGAGCTTACCGGGGAGCTCAAAAAAATCCTCGAAATCGCCTACTAAACCGATTCTTTCGCTTGCCTCCGGTATTACTTTGTATTATGTTTTGTCCATGCTAGGAAAGAAGAAAGAAGAGATCGTGACCTTCAAGGCCGACGGGCGTCTCGCTGAGGAGCTGAACAAGATCCCGAATAAGTCGGAGTTCATCCGACAGGCTCTGCTCCGTGCCTTGGGAAACGAGTGTCCCCTCTGCCATGGCGCCGGGACCCTCACCGTCAATCAGGCCAATCACTGGAATAATTTTTTGGAGCACCACCACTTTACCCGGTGCGGAACATGCAATGAGGTGCATCTGACCTGTGACGCCTTTGAGCGAAAGAATCATTGAGGGAGGTGCGGAAATGAACCGGCTTGTTACACGGTTCCTGCGGTTTTTCTATGCGGTTCTTGTCTTAATGTCGGCGCCGGTCCTCTTCGCGGGGGGCAGCTCGGAGTCCCGGTCAGCCGAGGAGGTAACCTCAGAAACGGCATCGGACGAGACGATACGGGCCTTTCTAAGCATCCCCCCGCAGCTTTTTTTTATCCGGGAGATCGGCGGCGGTCTGGTCGACGCGGAGGTGCTTGTCAAACCCGGACAGAGTCCCCATACCTACGAGCCCACTCCC
>JBKHAJ010000327.1:0-2821 GCA_046542935.1 Spirochaetia bacterium
GAAGGATATCCCACATCCCGAGACACGGGAATCGAGATTCCCCTTTATGTGGGACCGTCGTTAGTCTTCTCCGGCCGCAGGACCGATCTTTCCATCGGGGTGGACGCCCACTTCCACTTCATTGGAGGATTTTCCTACGATGAAGGATTCGGATACGTCGATTTCGGACCCTTCCTGATGATCGGCGCGAGTCTCGACGCGGGACTCAAGTTCTATCTGAACCAGCGGATGAGCACCCGCCCCGTCTTCTTGAGTATGGCCATGCTCTTTGACCTCTACTCGAGGCGGTTTCCCCTCGATTTCAGCGGATCGGTCCTCGTCCCCTTTTCGGTCTATATGCTCCTAGGCGGAGGGGTGCGGTTATGACGATACGGCGCCTGTTCATTACCCGGCCCGCCGCAGCGGCTTCCGTGCTCTTCACGATCGCTCTGCTTACTTTTTTCCCGGCCCCGGCCGGCGCCCAAGAGATAGTAGAGAAGATCCCGCAGCGGGTCTACTTCAGCATGACGGGAGAAATCCCTCCCATCGAAGAGCGGGGGACTATCGCGAGCCTTCCGGAAATCTACTACACCACCGTATCGGACCGTCAGCCTATCGTTCGGGTCGAAGAGCCTGATAATGCCCACTCCCTCGTCGAGATCGAAGCCGAAGAGATTCCCGGGGGGGTCGCCGTCCGGGTACGTCTTATTAGACAGGGAGAGGAGGTCTACTTCGACGACTTCCCTTACACCGGCGACATCGATGTCCTCCTCGCCTTTGTAGATCGGTCGAGCAAGGGGATGAGCGGATACCTCGGACTGGTGGAACCTAAGGTAATCGTTGCCGAGGAGGTCCAGGACGCCGAGCTCAGGCAGATGGTGCAGAAGATCGATTTCGCCGACAAGACGGCCGAATCTATCGAACTGACAGTATGGCTGAACGGGCTTTCCCGAAACTTCACCTATGATATGCAGCCGATCGACCGGTTTTCGATCTTTCCCATAAATCTCGAAGCTGCCTGGTTCCCTTCTCGGAATATAGGTATCAAGGCAGCCCTACTCTTCGATTATTTCGACATTTCAGGCGACGCGGATTTCGTTCCTAATCTATTCATCTTTCCAGGCATCGGTTTTCAGTACCGCACCCTCGGACGTATTATCGCCGGTTTCGGAATTACTCAGTACTTCGGCGGGGTTATTGCAAACGGAGGATTCTCATTTATCCCCCTTACCACATTTGAACCCTCCTTAGGGGTCAATATCACCCCCTGGCTGGGCGTCAAAGTCCGGTTCGGTTTCGGCCTGAATACCGGCTTTTTCTTCGGCGCCGGTGAGCCGGACACCTCGACCGATTACAACATGCTCTTCTCCATAGGAGCTCTGGGCCTGACCGTACGTTTCTAAGGCCGCATTTTTCCGTCAAGAACTCCCCTGCCGCTCCGATATCTATATTATGAAGAAGCTTCTTTCCCTCGTATGCGCACTCTGTCTGTTCGGCCTCACCGCGGGACCGGCCGCGGCGGCCGAACGGGGAATCGCCTCGTGGTACGGCGGAAAGTTTCACGGCAGGCTCACCGCGAACGGCGAAATATTCGACACTAACAAGCTCACCGCCGCCCACCGGACCCTGCCGTTCGATACCCGGGTCAAGGTAACCAACCAGAATAACGGAAAATCGGTAATTGTCCGGATCAACGACCGGGGACCCTTCCTTCATGGAAGGATTATCGACCTGTCCCAGGCGGCGGCGATGAAGATAGGGATGCTCGAGAGCGGGACAGCCCCGGTCACCGTGGAAGTCTTGAAGGGAAATGATTCACCAACGGCGGCTTCCTCCGCGACGGCTGCATCGGCAGCAGAAGGTTCATCCTCTACCGCCGCGAGGGATTCTCACATCGCTCTTCCTGAGCCGACACTCCCGGAGCCGTCTCTTCCCAGCTCCACTCCTTCCGCTTCTTCTTCCGCGGAGCTCCCGAAGCCCGACTTTCCAGGCGGAGAGAACAGCCCGGAGACACAGGCCCCCTCCTCGGCAAACAGCCCAGGATCCCCGCGCCCCGCTTCTCAAAACTCTGCGGGGGACCGGTTCAGCATCCAGCTCGGGTCATTTTCCGATCGAGATAACGCCTTGGGCCTTAAGTCCCGCCTCGAACGCGCGGGATTCCTCCCCCGTTTAGAGGAGGCAGGAGTTTTTACCCGGGTAGTGCTTACCGGATTGACCGAGGCCGAGGTGTCCCGAACCCTGTCGTCCCTCGAACGGTCGGGTTTCAGGGACTACATTGTCCGGGCGGATTGACCGGCGGCGATCCTTTACAAAAACACTTCAGAATAAATTTATTTCGCAATAGTTGACATTTATTACGGTTTGATGACATATTATGCATTATAGAGTCCTTTGTAGGAGTATGATGTATGGAAAGCGAAATACTTACCCTCGAAGAGGTCGCCCAGTACCTCCGGGTATCGGAGCGGACCGTCTACGACTGGGCCCAGCGGGGAGAAATCCCCGCGGGAAAACTCGGGACCTCCTGGCGGTTCAAACGGTCGGAGATAGAAGCATGGGTAGACCGGAAGCTCTCCGGGCGGAAGCCCCTGGACGATTCCCATACCGTAGACCTGAAGCGGGTCCTTTCGCCCGACCGGGTCATCACCGTCGAATCGGCCTCCAAGGCCGACGCCTTAAACGAACTCGTTGCATGCCTTGCCCGGGCCCCGCAGGTGAAGAACGAGGAGGACCTCCGGGAGGGGATCTTCCGGCGGGAAGAGCTCATGAGCACCGGCATCGGTGGGGGGATAGCCATTCCCCACGTGCGCCTCGATTCGGTAAAGGACCTGGCGGTGGCCTT
>JBKHAJ010000328.1:0-2816 GCA_046542935.1 Spirochaetia bacterium
GAAAAAAGAAACCCGAGGTAAGTGAAGGATTCCAAATATTCAACAGTGAGGCTGAAGGCTCTTCCAAAGCATGGAGCGGGATGATCGCGGGCCTCACCGAGGCGAGCGCCCTCGATCCTAAGACCCGGTCCTTGGCCTATCTGGCGGTCCTCGCGGCCCTGCGCATCGAATCGGGAGTGGCCTTCCACGTGAAAGCGGCGAAGAGGGAAGGAGCCTCCCGGGAAGAGGTCATAAGCGCAGTATTAGTAGGTCTTCCCGCCGCCGGGCACGTTGTAACTGAGGTCCTTCCCGCCGCGGTCGAGGCCTTCGACGAGGAGTGATCACATGAAAATCGGCATAATCGGACTGCAAAAGTCGGGGAAAACCACAATCTTCAACGGGCTCACCCGTTCCGAGGCGGAGGTCACCGCCTACGCTTCGAGCAAGGTGGAGCCGAACCTCGCGGTGGTGGAAGTGGAGGACGACCGGGTAACCAGGCTCTCCGAGATGTACCGACCGAAGAAGACGACCTACGCCACGGTTGAGTTTATCGACTTCGTGGGCCTCGCCTCGGGGTCGGCTAAGAGCGGCCTCTTTTCGGGCAGTGCCATGGGTCTCATAAAAACGGTGGATGCCCTCGCGGTGGTGCTTCGAAACTTTTCCGAGGAAACTATAGACGCCGTCCTAGGCCTTCCGGATCCTGAAAAGGATATCCGGGTCCTTGAGGAGGAGCTGGTCTTCTCCGATCTGATGATAGTCGAAAAACGGATCGAGCGGATCGAGGCCGACAAGGCCCGGGGTAAGAAGAACCCCGACCAGGCGGCTGAAGAGAAGCTCCTGGCCAAGATCCGCCCCCATCTCGAGGAGCTCAAACCGTTGAGGCATTTAGAGCTTACCGATGAGGAGCGTAAGCTGATAAGCGGCTTCCAGTTCTTGAGCTTAAAGCCGATGATGGTGATTCTCAACTCCGACGAGAACAGCTACGGCCAAAACGGCGAGCTTCTGTCCCGGCTTCGGGAGAGCTGCCTGGTCGTCGAGTTTGCGGGAAAGTTCGAGATGGAGCTGAGCGTCTTGGACGAGGAGGAGGCGAAGGCCTTCATGGCGGACCTGGGGATCGAAGAATCGGCGAGGGACCGTCTTATCGAAACCGCCTACCGGCTCTTGGGCTGCATCTCCTTTTTTACCGTGGGCGAAGACGAGGTGAGGGCGTGGACCATCACCAAGGGGACAAAAGCGGTCGACGCCGCGGGGGAGATCCATACCGACCTGCAGCGGGGCTTTATCCGGGCCGAAACCTTCTCCTGTGAGGACCTTCTCGCGTTAGGGTCCGAGAAGGCGGTCAAGGATAAGGGGCTCATGCGCCTTGAGGGTAAAGACTACATCGTCCGGGACGGCGATGTTCTCCACATCCGGCACAGCGGCTAGCAATCTTCGGTACTGCAGCCTCACTTCTCCCCGATGCTGGTAATGTTCCCGGAACTGGAAATCTCGATAGTGTCCACCCGAGGGCTCCCGAAGTAGGACAGGTCTCCGCTGCTTGAAAGCTCCACATTCAATTCATCGGTAACCCAGATGTATGCGTCACCGGAGCTCGACAGGCGCGCGTCGGCTACCGCCGTTTCGAAGTCGGCGGCCTCATAATTTCCCGAGCTGCTTAGCCGTATTTCCTGGCTTTCCGCACGTCCCGCGAGTGAAATATCCCCGGAGCTCGAAAGGATTGCCTCGATTTTGTCAGCCTCGAGCCGTCCGATCTCGATCCCGCCGGATGAAGAGGTCCGAAGGACAATGTCGCCGCTCGTAATTTCATCGCAGTAGATGTCTCCGGAGCTCGACGCCTCAACGCGGTCGATCTCCCGGAGATGGAGGTGAAAGACCATCCTGCCGGGATTCAGACCCCTCCACGAGTCCAAATCGATGACGAGGATCCCGTTTCGGACCCGGGTGCGGATGTGAGGCAGGACGTCGGACCGCGCCTCGATGAGGATGGTGTCCTCCTCGCCCTGAGTCAGGTACATGGTCCCCGAGGTAGCGAGCTCGACTCCCCGCGCGCCGGCCACCTCCCGCATCTCGTCTTCCCCGACCCCTTCCGCACCGGCGGGAAATACTCCCGTGACACTCCAAAGGACCGCTAGTAGCGGTACCATGATATGCCCTTTCATTATCTATCTCCTTTTCGATCAATATACAGATATTCAGTTTATAAAAACAAGCTTTTTACGTGCTTTCCCCTCACTTTGCCGGAAAGCGGAAAATTGCTTACACTTACCTCATGAATACACTCAATTTCGGTCTCATCGGGCTCGGTATGATGGGGCGGGAGGTTGCCTCCGCGGTTATGCGGTGGGGCTGCGTGACCGATCCGGACCTGGATTTACGCCCTAAGATAGTCAGCATCTGCAGCAGGACCCTGCCCGAGGAGGACGAGCGGTGGTACCGGGAAAACCTCGGGACCGTTACCCAGGCAACTCAGGATTACCGGGAGGTGCTGGCGAATCCCGATGTTGACGCCGTCTACGTCGCGGTCCCCCATCACCTGCACGAGCAAATCTACATCGACTGTATCCGGGCGGGGAAGCATCTTTTCGGTGAGAAGCCCTTCGGAATCGACAGTGAGGCGAACGCCCGGATCCTCGAAGCGGTAAGGGAGCATCCCGATCTATTTGTTCGGTGCGTTTCCCAGTACTACTTCGCTCCCGCTGTGATGCGGATGTGCGGCCTTATCGAGAGCGGCTTTTTCGGCCGGATTATCGAGGCTGAGGCGGGCTTCCTCCATTCGAGCGACTTAGGGCTTGCTGAAAAAATCAGGAAGCCGTGTTTGCTACTGATTTCCGAGTAAA
>JBKHAJ010000051.1:0-15556 GCA_046542935.1 Spirochaetia bacterium
CACTTCGTGCCCCTGGACTAAGGGGTAGCTTACATAGGGATGTTCGCCTTTATAGACGTGAATATCGCTTCCGCAGACCCCTATACTCTTGATGTTGATAAGAATTTCCCCATTTCCGGGGACGGGATCTTCTACCTGCCGATATTCTATTTTTTTCGGTTCGGTCATTACCGCCTGTTTCATATTATTGTCTCCTTTAAAATTTTCAAGATTGCGCTTTACTGCGCGGTCCACCCGCCGTCTACGAGAAGAAAGCTTCCCGTAACCATCGAAGCCGCCGGTGACGCAAGATAAAGCACGGCGCCGGCGACGTCGCTTATCTCCCCGACTCTTCCGATGGGAAGCTTCGATAAGATTGCCGCCCGGAAGTTCGGATCGTCCAACCGTTCCGCGGTTCCCGGCGTCTTGATGAAAGTCGGACCGATCGCGTTTATCGTAATGCCCTTATCTGACCATTCGAGTGCCAAGACCTTGGTAAGCATATTGACTCTCGCTTTCGACGCGCAGTAGACCGATTCTTCGGGTATCCCGACTACCGCCGCCTGCGAGCTCATGTTGATGATCCGCCCCTCTTTCTGCTCGAGCATTATCTTTCCCGCCGCCCGGCAGCAGAAAAAAAGTCCCCGCATATTCAGGGACATCATATTGTTCCAATAGTCTTCGGTTATCTCAACGGCCGGGACAGGCGCACCCATACCGGCATTATTGACGGCAATATCGATACGGCCGAAATCGTTCCGTATCCGCCCGTAGACCTCAGCGATCGAAGGGACGTCCCGCACATCCAGCTCATAAGCTCTCGCCTCGCCTCCATCGGCACGAATTTCCTGCACGAGCTTGTCCAGCAGCTCTCTGCTTCGGGCGGCCGCGGCTACTTTTACACCCGCATGAGCGAGGGATTTCGCGAGGCCGTAGCCGATGCCCTTGCTCGCCCCGGTTACGACCGCGGTTTTTCCTTCGATATTAAAATCGGGATATTTCATTTCTGAATCTCCTCCGTTGAATTTTAAGCGGCCTGTACTGCATATTATTTTTCATTGATATGCTCCTTTTCGTGTAGGATTCTGCATATACGGGGCGTACGGCCGGACCGCGATCGTCCTGATTCCTTTCCATGCGGCAAACTCATTGAGCTCGTACCTAAAGTCCCCGTAGACCGCGGGATAATGATGATTCACCCTTTCCACGACGATCGTGTTCATTAAGTCGTCGAGCTCTACCGCGGTCCCATTGAGCTCAAGACTCCCTACCCATCCGGTGCTTCCGTAATAACCCGGTTTTCCTTCTACAACATTACCGTTCAAAATAAATAAATTATCGAAGGAATTATCCATCGTGGCGACGGTAACGCGCCCGGGACGGAACTGCATATCGGCAATGACTCCTTCCCCCTTCCACTCCTTACCCTGATAACATCCGATGTTGAAGTGCCTGTCCCAGCAGACTCCGCTCTTATCGGCCCAGCAGCCCGGGGCAACCCCGCAGTGCCAGAGGTTTATCGTGGAATCTTCCTCATCGAAGGCGACCAGATCGTTCAGCGAGGAACGGCCGCCGCTCATCGCATTGAAAATGAGCATATTCACCACCGCGGGTATGTCCCCCTCACAGGCGGCGACGATCCCGACATCGTTTAATCGGCTCAAGACTCCGCATACAGCTATTCCGTATATCTCTTGAAAACGGGACCAGCAGCTTATCCCTAAGGCGCTGTAGCCGTTCTCCTCGGCAAACTCACGGAAAGCAAGGTAGAGTCTTCCCGCCTTTCCGATCTGGTCTTTGGATAACTCGTCGGCCGTACGCGCCGCATCTGTGATAAACTCTTCGGCGGCCCGGCCTGCTTTCTTCGCATCGAAAGATTCAGCTCGAAGGACGATCTCTTCGACGGTATGTCGCGTATAGAGCCGCGTTCCGAAGCGGTATTCGAGGTCCCGTTCGTCGATATACATATTCTCGAAGCCGTCGGCGAGTCCTCCGACCTGGGCGATTCGAGCTTCCGACAGGGCTTTTTCCCCCTTCAGAGCGCGTACGGTGACGCCAAAGCTCTCGCGGAATTTTCCGGAACCGGGCAGACCGTAGAAATATTTGAAAGGTATATCGTAATGATTGAGATAGTTCCCGACTATCGAGCCGAGCATATTGGTGCCGCAGAACGAATTGAGCTGAAGCACCCCGGACTTTTCCGGCTCCGGTACCGACCACAGTGCGAGCCGGGCGTTTACCCGGGCGAGGGGCAGGATGACCCTGCCGTAGGGCAGACTTGCGTTAAAGAGCAGTACCAGGTCCGCGCCGTTCTGCTCGCAGAATTCTCTTGCCCGTTTTCCGTCGTCTTCGCTGCGGAGGAGGTCGGGAAAAACCACGAGCGACGCGCCTTCTTCGCCGGCGATTATTTTCATTTCTCCTGCAATCCGGCGGAACAGTCCGCTGTCGTCTCCGGGCATATTCGGATGTACGGCCCCTATCAGGGCAACGGTAAGTTTCATTTCAAATCCCCCTCGTCCGTAATTCCTACAAATGGGAAAACAGGCTCCAGCGCCTGATAGCATTTTTCGAATACGTCTTTCTTGCTGTCGTATACCGCAGCCGCCGCCGGGTCCGGGACGGTGCGCTCCCGAATCGAGATAAACCGGTCTATTACATCGAAACTCTCGAATACCCCCGCCCCGACACCGCCTATTACCGCGGCCCCCATGGCGGTGGCTTCTTCGAGGTAATCGGGCATCAGGATGTCCGCGCCGTAGATATCGGCCATGATCCGGCGCCATACAGCCCCTCGGGCCCCGCCGCCGATTACCGTTATTTCTTTGACCGGAAGGAATTCTTTGATGATCTCGAGGATTACGTTCAGGTTGAGAATGACCCCTTCGACTACCGCCCGGCACACGTCTTCACGGGTGTGCTCCATGGTAAGTCCGATAAACCCGCCTTTCGCCCGGGGGTTCCATCTCGGGGACCTTTCGCCTAAGAGATAGGGCAGAAATAGCAGTCCGCGGGCCCCCGGAGGAGACGCAGCGACGGCACTGTTTATCAGCGCAAACGGATTCGTTCCGGCCGCTTCCGCCTCCGCGGTTTCCGCCCGGCAGATCTGTTGTTTAAGCCATGTGAAAGAACTGCCCGCGGTCTGCATAGTCCCGCAGGGATGATAGAGGCCGGGGACCGCGTGCGCCCAGACGAAGGACCGCATATCCGGATCGTACAGCGGTTCTTCGGTGGTTGTAGCTATCCAGGAAGACGATCCCAGATAATTGTAGGTGCTTCCCGGCTTGACCGATCCCACGCCGACCCCCGCGCAGAGTCCGTCCCCCGCGCCCGCGGCAACGGGAGTCCCCGCGGTCAATCCGGTTGCTTCCGCCGCCTCCCGGGTTACGGTGCCGACGATGTCCGTAGACCTTATCAGCTCAGGAAGCTTTTCCCGGTCAATTTCGGCGGCGTCGATTATCTCATCCGACCAATCGAGGGTTTCGAGATTCAAGAGATTCGTTCCGGATGCGTCCGAATATTCCGAAACCATGACCCCGGTCAGCTTGTAATTGATGTAGTCCTTCGCATGGAGCATCTTGGCCGTCGCTTTATAGACATCCGGCTCGTTGTCCCGTATCCACATGAACTTCTCGACGGAATAAGAGGAGCTTATGCGGTGACCGGTGATCCTGTAGAAATCCTTGGAGTCGATCCGTTCCTCGAGCTGTTTCACCTGATTCTCCGCCCGCTGGTCGCAGTAGATAAGCGCGTCCCTCAGGGGACGGCCGTTGGCGTCGACGCAGAGAGATCCCATCATCTGACCGCTCAAAGCCACAGCACGGACATCTCCGGAATCGACTCCATCGAGGAGATTCCGCGACGAATCGCATACCGCCCGCCACCAGTCGGCGGGGTCCTGTTCCGCCCATGTGTTATGGGAATACCGGGTCCCGTACGAGCTTGTCACGCTCGATACCAGTTTTCCTTCCGTAGTAAAGAGGGTTGCTTTGTTTCCCGATGTTCCGAGATCGTGAGAGAGAATGTATCCGTCACTCATAGCGCACCAGAGTCTTGACCGAAAGCCCGTCCTGGGAAGCGGCGTACGCGGCGGGGAACTCATCTATGCTGAATTGACCGGTTACGAAATCTTCCCACTTGAGCTTTCCTTCCCGGATCCACCCGCACAGCGGGTCCTGTGCAGCGGCCTCATAGTCCCGAGTCGGCCACTGATGCATAAAGAGATTGAAGTTCATCGGCCCCGCACCCTTGTTCACGGTGATGCTTTCATCCGAGAGTACCCCGTAGACGCATATCGATCCCCCGAGGCGGATGAGCCGGAGGGCACTATTGATTATATTCACGCTTCCCACCGCGTCTATAACGGCATCAGCCTTCCCGCCTGTCTCGGCTGCTACCCGCTTCTCTAAATCATCTTCCGAAGAAAAAACAGCGTGAGCGCCGAGTTTTTCGGCCCCCTCGCGCTTTTCCGCTATCGGGTCGATTACGATTATCCGAGGGAACCCCATTATCCGGGCGAAAGCGGTAAAGCTTAAACCCACCGGTCCCGCCCCGAATATTACAAGGCTCTCCTTACCGGTGAGCTTGAAATCGGAAAAGGCGGCAAATACCTCGCGCCAGGTACACAGCATCCCCGCCGCCTCGAGAGGGATATCAGCGTCCACCTGCTTCATGATCTTGAACACCTCGTTAATTTCTGCCCGCTCGGCGGGGGGGGAATCCTCTCTAAGCGCCCAATAATCGGGGATGATTACGTACTCCGAATTACCTCCCCATCCGCTGGTATATCCGGGATCGGGCGAGTCGAGCAGTAGACCACCTATAGCACGCCGACCGGTCTCGAAATTTCGGACCTTATCCCCGACGGCATGAACGATTCCCGCGGTCTCGTGCCCTAAGAGAACAGGATAATCCGACGGAGATATCCCCGGGAAATGTCCTTCGACGATCTTCCTGTCGGTGGCGTTGCATATAAAAGACAGCTCGCTCTTCACCAGAACATCGTAGGGTCCGATCTCGGGACGGGGAATATCTACTAATTCAAGCTTTCCGGGCTCGATTACCGCAACCGACTTCATGTAGGTCTCCTATTCTAGGGTCTTGAGCCAGCCCCCGTCGACGTAGTAGGTGGAACCGACGCAATAGCTCGCCTTAGGGGAACACAGGAACGCATAGAACTCGGCCAGCTCTTCAGGGCTCGCAAACCGTCCGATAGGAGCGTTTTCCTCCGCAATGTTTTTGAGGTAATCATCCACTGTCTGGTCCGTACCCTCGGTATGGATCCCCGCGGTTTTTCTCCAGTCCGGAGTAAGGATAAGCCCCGGATTCACGGTGTTGACCCGAATATTTTCCGGTATCAGCTCGTTCGCAAGGCACTTTCCGAACATGGCGAGGGCCGCTTTCGTAACGTTGTAGATCGGCTCGTATCCTAGGGGCTGTTTCGCGCAGATGGAAGCGGTGTTGACTATGACTCCGCCGCCGTTGTTCCGCATGAGGGGGACGATCCCGCGGGACATCCGCACCGCGGCCATGACGTGGAGGTCCCAGTAATACTGCCATTTCTCGTCGTCCGCTTCCATAATGGTTTCGGAGCTGCCGGTACCCGCGTTATTGATGAGGATGTCGGCACCGGAAAATACCTCCCCCGTCTTCTCCGCTACCCGCGTAATATCCTCGGCTTTAGCTACGTCCGTTTGTACGGCAACCACCCTTACACCGTACTCATGCCGGATGGATTCCGCCGCCTTTTCTAGGCGGTCCCGGTTCCGCGCGCAGAGCACGAGGTTTACCCCTTCCCGGGCGAAGACTTCGGCAACGGCGAGGCCTATTCCCACACTCCCGCCGGTGATGATTCCTGTTTTACCTTTTAACTGCAGATCCATAGTAGTATCCTCTATTAGAAAATTATTTTATTTGATAACGGCGAATTTCGAACGGTCGAAGGATATCGCCACGCTGAATACGATCAGGAGCCCGAGCAGGGTCTGCTGAAAGTAGACGTTGATCCCGACGACGGTCATGCCGTTTTGCAGAACACTCATGATAAGGGCACCTATCAGGGTATTCAGAGCACCCCCTGCACCTCCGGTGAGAGCCGTTCCTCCGACAACCACGGTGGCTATCGAGTTGAGGATGTATACATTCCCTATAGTCGGATAACCGCTGTACTGATTACTCGCGAGGAGGATTCCCCCGAGGGCCGCGCCTAAGCCGGAAAGAGTAAAAGCGACGTTTTTGGTTTTCGTAACATTGAGCCCGGAAAGCCACGCCATTTTGACGTTACTTCCCACATAGAAAACATATCTCCCTAAGACCGTGTAGCGCTGAAAGATAAACATGATTGCAAAAAATACCAGAGCTATAACCATGATATTCTTGAACCCGAAGAAGGTTCCGTTTACGAAATCCAGATACGGCTGTATTTCCGTGGATGCGGAAATTGCTACCGGCGATACGAGATACGCGATACTTATGAATATACCACCGGTACCGAGGGTAGCGATGAAGGAGGGAATCTTGATCCGGGTAAGGAGATTACCATTGATGTAGCCCGCGGTGATACCTACGGCTATGCAGATCGGATATGTCAGATATCCGACCTTCGGCATCATTACCATAAATATCACCGATATGAGAGACATAAGGCCGCCGACGGAAAGGTCGATGCCCCCGGTCAGAATGGCGAAAGCCTGGCCGAGCCCGACCGCAAGAAGTATCGATGCCGAAGTACCGATATTTTTCAGATTATAGGGTGATAAAAAGGCTCTGTTGGCAATAGTAAAAACCACAACAAACAGGACAAGCAATCCGGAAGCATAGACAATTGCGGGTAGTTCCCGTTTTTCCTTGAGTTCAACTGATGTATTTTCTGTCTTCATACTATTGATCCTATTATATCCACCGGTTCCGGTTTATTTTCCTTAGGACACACGACTTCTTCTACATAGCTACCGTCCTTCATTATTATTAAACGGTGTGCAAGTCCTATATCCTCCTCGAGAGTATCGCACATGATGATTATTCCCATCCCCTCACGCGAAAGCGCACGCAGCTTTCGGTAAATCTCCTCTTTCGCGCCGACATCTATCCCCCGTGTGGGGTGATCGACGATAAGCACCCGGACATGAGAGGAAAGCCACTTTGCGAGAACGACCTTTTGTTGATTACCACCGCTCAGATTAGCTGTCTTCGTGTGAAACGATGGGGTCTTGATATTGTTCTCACGAACCATACGCCGGGCATTCTCGGTTTCTCGGGCGGAGCTCAAAAGGATTCCCTTCTTGAGCTCCGGAAGGACCAAAAG
Source organism: Spirochaetia bacterium (assembly GCA_046542935.1). Taxonomy (GTDB): domain Bacteria; phylum Spirochaetota; class Spirochaetia; order SPDA01; family CAZSGZ01; genus JBKHAJ01. Next base: position 7,280 of record JBKHAJ010000051.1, read on the forward strand.
ATTGATGTTTTGCTCGACATCCATATCCAGGGCCAATCCGTCGGTCCGCCTGTCCACCGGGAGATACCCTATTCCCGCGTCTATTGCATCCTGAGGGGACTTGATATTCCTCCTCTTTCCTTCAACCGAAATAGTCCCATTGTCCGCGGGAATAATCCCGGCGAGACATTTGCAGACTTCCTCCTTGCCGGACCCGAGGAGACCGACAAGACTGATTATCTCTCCCTCCCTCAAAGTAAAACTGATAGGCTCGAATTTACCTTCCAGAGAAAGATCTTTTACCTCCATAAGAACAGTATCTTCGCTCTCCGTTTGCTGTGTTTCGAGGTACCGGTCGTCGGCGAATCCGTGTCCGACCATGAGCTGTTCGACCTTGCCGGTTTCCGCTTCAAATGCAGGCATCTCGGATACGAGCCGTCCGTCTTTGAGAATTATAATCCGCTCGGTATTCCGGATTACCTCTTCCAGCCTGTGGGAAATAAATATAATCGAGGCAAACTTCTTTATTTCCTGGAGAATAGAAAAAAGTGTTTCCACTTCCTCTTCTACAAGAACAGTCGTCGGTTCGTCGAGAATGAGAAGAGGATTCTCCTGATTATAGAACTCCGAAAGCCATAAAAGCCGGGCGATCTCGATCATCTGCTTGTCCGCCGACCGGAGCTCTCCGACAATCTGCTGAGGGTCCAGCTTGACCTTGACCCGTTCGAGTATCTTGACCGCCTCTTCATGCATCCGCTTGTGGGATATGATCCCGTATTTGCTAAAGTTATCCTCGTGACAGAGGAAGAGATTCTCCAGGATGGTAAGGTTCGGGATAAGGTTCCCCTCCTGAAAAACCATCCCGATACCGTTCCGGATAGCCATGTCCGGGTCTTTTAGCCGAAGTTTTTTTCCGGAATGGACAATAGTTCCTCCGTCCGGTTCATAAAGCCCGATGAGGATTTTCATAAGGGTGGATTTTCCGGCTCCGTTTTCTCCGACAAGCCCTAAAATTTCGTTCCTGTAGATTACCATATCTATCCGATCAAGGGCCTTTACCCCCGGAAAGGATTTTGTAATTTCTTTGAGCTGGATGATGGGCTCTTTTTCCATGCCTTTCTCCATTACTTTATAAATCCGAGCTTCTTTCGGTCGATGGTCAATGCAACGGCTATAATGAGGACGAGACCGTTGACCGCTCCCTGAATGTAGGGATTGACCCTCATCAGAACGAGACCGTTATTGAGCGCCGCGATGATGATTGCTCCGATAACGACGTTCTTAGCCCCGCCGATACCTCCGGTAAGTGCTACCCCTCCGACCGCAACTGCCGTCATGGAAGGAAACAGAAGATTGTTTCCTACTCTGGCCGCCGCACTATTCAGCCTGGTTACCAGAAATAAGGCCGCAAGCCCGTAAAAGAGACCCGCGAGCATAAATGTTATAATTTTTATCCGGTCGACCTTGACTCCGGCCTGCTTCGCAAGCTGTTCATCGCCGCCTATCGCATACAGGTGCTTCCCGTACCGTGTTTTCGCCTGGACTAACTGCAGCAGCACGAATAAAATCAGAGCAATGACAAGAATGTTCGGGATGCCTATGAGCTGTCCGTTTACTATCCGCTGAAAACGAACGTCAGTTATAGGAATGGACCTTCCCTGACTTATCAGAATCGCAACTCCGAAAAAAACCCAGCTCATACCCAGGGTGGAAATAAAAGAGGGGATTCGGAGTTTCGTATTCAAAAGCCCGTTGATCATACCGATCAGTGCACCGGCAGCCATGACTACCGGTACAATCCAAAAACCGATATCCATGGGAGTAGCCTTGTTACGGATGAGCATCCCCACCAGGACTCCGCAGATAGCGATTACCCCCTCCAAAGAAAGATCTATGCCTCCGAGCATTATAGTCTGATGAAGACCCAGCCCGATAATAATCGGAATACCGGCGAGTCCGATGATTGCCTGGATGTTCTTCGGATGGAGAAAACTCCCTTTCGTCCCTATCAGGAAGAGTATAACGATGAGGAGCAGGGAAAACAGCTGTCCTCCGATACTGCTTTTCTGGAGCAGCGCCGAAAGCTTTCGGATTCCTTTCAATTTCTTTATGTTCACTTTTCTACCCGTTGGATCAAAATTTCTGTTTTATCATTTACTATCTTAGGACGTTTCGCCTGAAAAGGCGTTAAAAATAGTCTGCCGGGGAAGAAAATCTCCCCGGCAGATATCTTACTCGAATCAATAATAGCCGGTAATCGGCTTATTCCATCGCACGAACCCAAGAACCCCAGTAATCTGAGTAATCATACTCGGGCTGTCCTTCAACATATTCAGAAATAACCTGGTCGACATTATCCGCGTTGACTTCCACCGCCTCGGCAAAGAACTGACGCCTCTCCCTGTCGAGATCCGCCACATCTATCTTTCCCTGTTTAGCGGCCAGCGAAATAGCCAGCCCGATGCCCGCCTGATACTTCGAATCATTGTATACGGTTGCGGCGGCTTCGCCGTTCTGGATTGCAGTAAAGATCTCATCCACGCCGTCACACCCTACAACCTGCACCTTTCCGGCAAGGCCTGCTTCCCTGAGAGCTTCCAGAGCGCCTAAGGCCATATTGTCGTTGGCCGCCCACACACCGGCGATGTCGGGATTTCCGACGAGCAGGTTCTTGGTTTTTTCATACGCCATATTCCGGTCCCAATCGGCTGCTTCATATGCAACGAGCTCTACATTAGGATTTTCTTCGAGAGCATTCTGCAGTCCGACGAACCTGTCCTGGGCTATAGAATTCGCGAGCATTCCCTGAAGAGCGATAATCTCACCGTCGTTTCCAAAGGTCTTGAAAAGTTCATTAGCGGTGTAATATCCCGCGCTGATTCCGTCGTATGCGATATGACTTACCCAGTAGTCATACTCCCACACCTTCAAATCCGGCGGCTTGTTCCACCAGGAAACCCAATACACACCCGCTTCGTCCAGAGTCTTTGCAATAGCGACGCAGTCGGTAGCTTCGTTCGGGTCCACCATAAAAACGACGTTTCCGCCGGTCCGGGCGACCAGAGCTCTGATGTCGTTCACCTGTTTTTCACTGCTGCCTTCACACGTAAGGACCTCATACTCGAGTCCGGTTGCGTCGGCATACATCTCCGCGCCGACCTTGTAATTCGCCTGGTACGGGTTGGTCAGTGTCCGGATTGCAACTCCGAGGGTGGCATCCGCGGCAGCGCCGCCTTCCTTTTCACCGCCTGCAAAAGCGAGTCCAGCCGCGGCGAAAAGCACGAAAAGTACAAGAGCCGCACTCATCAACCTCTTTTTTCGAATCATACAATACCTCCATGAATTATTGATTGTATACTTCAGGATACCATAGAATTTGGTTATGTCAACAGTTTTTTTATCTATTTTGCAAACCGATTGCTTAACTCCTTCCCGCAGGAGCTCACACAGAGAAAAACCGGCCGATAAGGCTGAATTACAGAGAATGTGTTTCGAAATATTTGTCGAGGGTGTACACTGCGCCGCCGATAATGCCGCGTTCTTTTCCAAAGTTAGAAAATACGATTTCTACTTTTCGATCGAGATAGGGCAGCGACATCTGATTGATCTTCGAGCGAAGCTTTTCGAGGAAATCGGTGCCGGCATCGCTGTAGATTCCCTGGAGGATTATCATCTCCGGATCATAGACCATTATTACATTGTTGAGTCCGATAGCGAACCACTTGATAATATCGTCCATGATTACCTCGGCAAGGCGGTCGCCCTCCTTGTAGGCCCTGAAAAGATCTTCAATGGTTACCGCGTCCTTTCCGGATCTTCGATATATAAATGAATCCGGAGAATCGTCATAGTAATCCCTAAGGCGTTTGTGGATACGGTTGAGAGAGACCAAAGCCTCGAAACATCCCCTTCCACCGCAGATACACTCGGGTCCGTCATCCGGCATCAGCACCATGTGCCCCACTTCTCCCGATAAATACTCCGATCCTTCGTAGAGCTCGCCGTTGAAGACGATTCCCGCCCCGAGTCCCTCGTATATCGCGTCGACGATCACATAATTACGCTTGCCGACCGCCTTTCCCTTGATTCCCTCGGCGTATGCCTGAAGCCGGTTGACATTCTCGAGATGAATCGGAATCCCGAGCCGCAGTCGTTCCTCTAAGAGCTTTTTGAAAGGAATGTCATTCCCCCATTCAACAAAATGGGGCGAAAAAATGGAGGTCCCGTTGGTCACATCGACGATACCGGGGAGGGCTAAGGAAATACCTAGGATCTTCGTGGTTTCCTCGTTTACTCGGCCTAAGAGGTCCTGAATCGTTGTAACGACGAATTCGAATACTTCCTCGAATACTTTCGTCTCGAGTGACGTATAGAGAGAATGTACAATATCTCCATGGAGATCGGTAACGACGCCGTAAACGAAATCGGGGCCTAAGTGAACCGAGACGACACATCCGTATTCTTTGTTGAATATGAATAACGAGGGCTTTTTTCCGCCTTCTTCCGTCGAACTGCCCTTGCCCGCCTCGCGGACGAGCCCTTTCTCTAAATAGAAATCTATAATTTTTTTGACCGTCGGCTTGCTGACATGGGCGTATTCCGATATCTCCGCTATGGAGAGTTGTTGGGAACTCCGCAGTATTTCGAGGACTCGTTTCTGGTTGTTGAGTTTTATCGATATCTTTTTCTGCATGCATGTACTCCCGATGCCGGTTGATCATTGTCCACCTATATACACGAAATTGTCAAGCAGTTTTGCAAGCAGTTTTTAAATCTCAAGTATTTTTTTCTTCATTGCCTCTTTGCGGACGGAGGCCCCGGCACATTTACCGGCTCTCTTGACAGCCGCACCCGCCTCTATTACGGTGAGACCTGCATGTTCATCTACGCGGGAATCGACGAGGCCGGCTACGGTCCGACTTTAGGGCCTCTGGTTATTACGAGCACGACATTTATCATAGACAACCCCGATTACAGGATCGATCCGCCGGGGTCCCTCTGGGATCTCTTGGAAGACGCCGTCTGCGGGCGGATCACCGACGAGGCCAAGCGAATTCCCATAAACGATTCCAAGCTCCTCTACAGCGCGGCAATGGGGTTAGGTCATCTGGAACGGGGGATATTGAGCTTCCTCTCTACGTTAGGGCACGAGCCCCGGACTGCCGCGGAGATCTTCGCCCTTCTCGGGTACGACGAAGAGTCCAAGTCGAACGACCGGGAATGGTACTACGATGCGGAGGGGTGGCCCGAGCTTCCGGTAGGCTGCAAGCCCGAACTCCTCGAATCTAACCGGGCGGCCCTCGCGGCGTGCATGAACACCCGGCATGTCCGGCTCGCGGATATCAAATCGGCGGTGGTCTTCGAGGAGCGGTTCAACGCCTTACTCGATAAATACGAAAACAAGGCGAAGGCCTCATGGTCCTTCGTAGCGGGGCATCTTCGGAATATCTGGGACACCTACGGCGATAAGGACCCTTACGTGGTCGTCGACCGGCAGGGAGGAAGACGTTACTACGAAGAGGTCCTCTCCGCTTTCTTTCCCCGCACGGTAATAGGAATCGCCGAGGATACGCCCGCGTATACCCGCTACCGGATCATCGGCGGGGGTAAACGGATGGACGTGACCCTGCAGACCGAGAGCGAGCAGTTTCACCTTCCCGTGGCTTTAGCCTCGATGACCGCGAAGTACCTCCGGGAGCTCATGATGATGCGCTTTCACCGCTACTGGCTCGAGAAGGCCCCCGAGGTCAAACCCTCCTTCGGGTATTTCGCCGACGGCAGGCGGTTCGTCGAGGAAATAGAGCCCCTCTTAGAGGAGCTCGGAATCGAGAAGAGCTGGTTCGTCCGGGGATGGTAGGAGCGGCACGAAGAGACGGCTGCCGGGCCCCGGACCGCCGAAACTGCCGAAAAAGAGAAAACCGCCGGAACCCGAAGGCCCCGGCGGTTCGTAATCTCCCTTAGGAGCATCGGGCGGTTATGACGGTTTCCACACCTTCCAGACCTTGCCGACTAAGTCGGGTCCCGGTTTCAAAACCGGATCGCCCGGATGCCATCCGGAGGGGCACACCTCGGCGCCCTTGGTCTTCCGGACGTGCTGGAATGCCTGGACCTGCCGGATTGTTTCGGCGAGGTGCCGGCCGACCGGCGGGGTCAACACTTCCATTGCCTGAACGACTCCGTCGGGGTCGATGATGAACCGTCCCCGAATGTCGACTCCGGCGTTCTCATCGTAGACGTTGTAGACCCGGCCTAGGTGTCCGCCGGCGTCGGAGATCATCGGGAAGGGGATTCCCCCGTCCACCATTTTAGAGAGTTCTTCTTCGTCCCAGATTTTGTGGGAAAAGGTGCTGTCTACGCTTGCCGCGAAGACTTCCACACCGAGTTTTTGTAATTCGTCGTATTTATCGGCGACCGCCGATAGTTCGGTCGGTCATACAAAGGTAAAATCACCCGGGTAAAAACAGAGTAATACCCATTTCCCTAGGTAATCCGACAGCTTAACCTTCGAAAACTTTCCCTTGTGATACACGGGTGCTTCGAAGTCGGGGGCTTTCGCGCCCACACGAACATGTTCCATTGTGTACTCCTTCTCAGTTTCTTGTTGTTTCTCGGCAGGCTTAGGTGTTTTATCCCCTAAGACACTGCCCGTCGGCCGCGCGCAGCCGACAGGTTCTTCAGCCATTGATGTACCTCCCGTTTAAATTCTAAGAAATTCTTCGACTATATGCAAGTAGTTATCATTCCGAATTGCGGGTTTTCAGGCGGCCGGCACGTTTTCTTGCCCCCTCATGTGAAATGTGTTACACTTAATATGTGCTGCACAGGAGGGATACATGTCGAATCTTACCCTTTCTCTAGATAAAAACCTTCTCAAACGTGCAAGATTGCTGGCCCTCAAACATGACACCACCGTCAACGCCATGGTCCGCGATTATTTAGAACGGGAAGTGTCTAAACACGAAAAAGCAGCGGAGAGTTCCATCGAAGTACTCGAAGAATTGTTCGAGAAGACACAGGTACCGCTGGGAGGTATCACGTGGACCCGGGACGAACTGCATGAACGGTGACTATTTTCTCGACACGAATATCCTCGTCTACATCCACGACCGGCAGTCGCCGGAAAAGCAGAAAATCTCAAAGGAGCTGCTGTATAACGGTCTTCGTTCGGGAAATGCCGTGATTTCATCCCAGGTAGTTTCCGAATACTTCGTAACCGCGGATACGAAATTGCGGCTTCCCTACTCCGACATCGTGCAGATCATCCATCACCTCGGCCGATTATCTGTTGTCGAACTGACCTACGCAATCACCCTTCGGGCCATCACCCGAACAAGAAAATTTTCTCTCTCCTTTTGGGATTCGCTTATCGTCGAGGCTGCAATCTGCGGCGGGTGTTCAGTGCTGTACACGGAGGACTTACAGCATGGGCAGGTTGTCGATGGAATTACCGTACACAATCCCTATAAAGCCTAGGAAGACATATCTCGACCGCACTGGCTAAAAGGCGGTCGGAGCCGGGAGTGGGCCTCGACCATCTCCCGGTGGAGTCCGCGGACATGCCGTGAGGATGTCAGCACGAGGAGCAGGAGGACACTTGCCGCCGCGGGGAGGGCGAATAGCAGGATGGCGTTCCCCAGCCGTATACTGTCCCCGAGCCGGCCGATCAAAAGAGGGCCCGAGGCGCTTATGAGGGTCATGCCCGCCAGCACGATGCCGAACGACTCACCGCTCCCCCGCTCTCCCGAGAGTTTCGTAAGGATCATATGCTGCGGAGGAAAGGCCCCTCCCACACCGCATCCGAACAGAAACGTAAGCAGGAAGTAGGCCCATTCCGGCAGGGAGACGCCGATCAGGGCCACCGAAACTGCGATGAGAACGGTAAGGACGAGAAGAGCCGGGAAAGCCCCCCATCTGTCCCCCGTCCTTCCCCCCAGCACGGAAAACACCATAGCCCCGGCGAAGAAGAAGCCCGAGGCGTAGGCCCCCATGGCCGGGTTCACACCCACCTCGAAGACGAGAAAGGTGGGGATAAAATTGAGGACCGCCACGAAGGTGATGTTACGGGTAAAAACCGACGCTAAAAACACCCCGAAAATCCACTTCGGCAGAGGAGATGAAACGGCACCGGCATCCCCTTCACCATCATCCCGTGACACGGGCATATCCGAAACCCCGGCATCCGCCGGTTCAGGTCTGCCGATAAAAAATATCAACGCCGTGACGAAGGCGGGAACGGAGGTGATAATGAGAAGAAACCTCCAGTGAAGTACCTGCAGAAGGGTCCCGTGGAGAATAAAC
>JBKHAJ010000052.1:0-15552 GCA_046542935.1 Spirochaetia bacterium
TGTTTCAGGGGATCTTCCCTCCGGGAAATACCCTCGAAGAGGCTTTTCTCTTCGTCCCGTTTCTCCTCGGGAACGAGGAGATCCCGCACGTTCCGGCCGACGGCCTCCTCCTCGGTGTAGCCGGTAAGCTCGACGCACGCCCGGTTGAATCGCGTGATGTGTCCTTCAGCGTCGAGGGAGACGACGAGCATCCCCGACGCCTCTACCACGGCCCGGGAGAACTTCCTCTCGTCGGCAAGCTGCCTTTCGGTAAGCTTCCGGTCGGTAATATCCCGAAAGGTGGCCACCGCTCCGACCAGCTCCCTTTCCTCGGAATAGGCGGGGACGGCGTTCACCGACAGCCATTTCTCGGTCCCCGCGGCGGGATCTTTCAGGGCGTGCTCATAGCTGTGGACCCGTTCTTCCCGAAGGGCCCGGGAGAGGGGAAGCTCCTCCGGGGATATCGGCCGGCCTTCCCCGTCGACGTTGTTCCATTCCTTGTCGAAGTAGTACCGCTTTACGATTTCATCCCGGGAAAGGGCCAGGATTTTCTCCGCGGCACGGTTGGCGTAGAGGATGCTCCCCTCGAGATCGGTCACCACGAGACCGTCGACGATGTTTTCGAGGACCGCGTAGTAGGAATATCCGAGCTTTTTTATACTTTCGAGTTCAATACGCATAAGGGGTCCGTTAGATATGATAATGGAATATGATAAAAATGCAAATAATTCTTATTATTTTTTATGAAACGGGCAAGTCGATGCGGCGTTTGCACTCCGATTGAGGGGTTGAAAAAAACGGCCGCCTGAAACTGCCTCAGGCGGCACCGGGCTTGAATTTGTTGGTTTCTCAGCTGATCTTGGCGATAATGTCGTCCATCTTGACGAGGAGGAAGTCCTCTCCCTGGTCCTTTATCTCGGTCCCCGCGAATTTATCGAAGAGCACCTTGTCCTTGACGGCGACCTTGATCGCGTCCTTATCGTCTCCGACGGCAACGACCTCGCCCTCGAAGGTCTTTTCCTGGGCGGTTTCAGGGATAAAAATTCCTCCCTTTGACTTTGCTTCGCTTTTGAGTCTCTTCAGCAGAACCCTGTCTCCGATCGGTTTGATCTTCATGTCGTCCTCCTATACCTGTATGAGTTGATCCCTTGTATGTGATTGTAGGTAAGATACTTCCGAGTTTTGTTCTTTGTCAATATATTCGTCTTCATTCAGTTCTGAATTCGTCTAAGATCCGGTTTAAATCCTTGTTGAGCCGCGAGGTCTCACCGCTAATCTCGGTTACCAAAGTAAAGACCTCCTGAACCTGATTGTTCTTCTCTTCCATAAGACGGGCGTTGTCCAGGGAGATCTTCGAATCCCTCTCGAGCTCTTCGAAAGAGCTCATGAGCTGGTCGCTCTGGCTATTGAGGCTCTCCGTGATAGTCTGGAGCTGATCGGTAAACTCCACAGATTCGTTGAGGGCGTTTAGAACGGTTGTATTCTTCTCGTTATGTTCGTTCATAGTGGCGGTAATCTCCTGGATGGCCCGGGAGATGTCCTGGAGGGACTCCTTCATTTCGGTAAAGCTCCGGTCGGTGGATTGAGAGTTCGACAGGGTGTTGTTTATCTCCTCCATGATATTCTTCAGGTTTTCCTTGGCACGCTGCATGTTAGCCGCGGTGTTCTCGGCGAGGTTGCGAATCTCTTCGGCGACGACGCTGAACCCTTGCCCGTGAACCCCGGCGTGGGCGGCCTCGATGGAGGCGTTCATGGCGAGGAGGTTTGTCTGAGACGCGATGGAGCTAACGATGGTATTGACGTCCGAGAGTCCCTTGGAGAGCTCTACCACCTTTTTTACCGATTCGATGGTTGCCCGGACATTTTGTTCACCCGTCCGGAAAGTCGCCATGAGGGAGTTTGTTTTCGCCTCTACCGTTTGAGTCGATTCCGCGGTGTATTTGAGGGATTCGATCATTTCCCGGACCAGCTGAGAGGACTCTCTGATATTCTCGCTCTGTTGTGTAGTTTTATCGATAACCGAATTGATATTGGCGAGAAGGGAGTCCGCGGAAATTTTCGAGCCTTCGACGGTGGCATCCTCCTGCTCGATAGTCCGGATCGTCGTGCGGACGTTCTCGGCGATCTCCCGAACGCTGTCGGCGGATTTACCGATCCGCTCGAAGAGGGTTTCCTGCATCCCGTATAATTCGGCGTAGAGGGATTTGACCTGACCGAGATTCTTGGAAATGGTGTCGGTAAAATAGTTGACGCTTCCTGAGATGAAGGCAATTTCGTCGATGCTCCCCAGGTATACCCTACCGGTCAGATCTTTTTTGCCGGAGTTGATCTCTTCAAGCCGGTTTATAATGGAGCCGTAGAGGATGGAGGTGCTCTTCGCCCATATCATCATCAGAACGATAACCACGATAAGGTAGGATGCAAAGACGGGGAAGAACCGCACCGACAGATAACTCAGGAACCGGGAGCCGTTGACGCTCCCGTCGGCAAAGGCTTGGAGGCTGAGAAGGGTAGGATAACTGAACACCAGGATGAAGGTCATGATCATCATGAACAAGGGTATAATAATGTTCTTCTTCTTCTGCCGTTCCTCCTTGAGATCCAAGGGGAACGAAGTCAGCTGCCTTTTCAGGAGAAACCGAAGGATCAGCCGGTCCGATATAACGTAGAGAAAAGCGCCGCCCATTAAGACCATAGCGAATGAGGGAAGCTCGAAGAAGAGCGTTTCCACGGCGGACAGGTCCAGAATGTTTTTCAGGACGAAGAAGTAGCCTATAATCCCGGCGGTATAAATCCCCAAGAAGATCTCGAGGCTCTTCAAGGGAGCTTCCCCGAGCTCGACCAGGAAGCTTTTCGATTCATAGTCGCTCCGGTCGAAGAGCTTGCCCCGGGGGCTGAGGATGATGTTGAGCGCCGCCGTTAGCGGCAGGGCGATGGCAATCCAAAAGAGGGTTGCCCTAAGGAGGGGCGGAGAAAAATGGGCCCCCGCGAAGATAAAAGTGAAGATGAAAACGGCGGCGGCCGCCGCTAAGGCCGATACCGTTATGATAATGTGGTACGAAATCCTGCTTCTCATAGTGCGTCCTTTCCCTTAGTGTGCTCCGTATGATAATCATTTTTTCCCGGAAATGAAAACGGTTTTTTTATAAGGAAGTAGATTATTGGCAAGCAGAGAGTGCGGGGTCGATAGCGGCTGATTCGAGAATAGCTAATTTGCTAATTTTGCTAATAAGAGGATATGTGGTATAATCCGGCATGCCTATCGAAGTGCCCCGTGAAACGGCCGGCGAGTCGGTCGAGTTGTTTTTTTCCCCGGTAGTCGAGCTCCTCTGTCTTATGCACTTCCTATGCAGCGAACGGCACGTTCATCAGGACCCGGTGTGGAGCCGCAGGATGCGGGAGTCACTTTCCGAACGGAGCCGCTCGACCTTGAGCCTCCTGGCCACTCAGAATTGGGCCGGAATGGCGCACCTCGAGCTGCCCCTTACCTTAGGCGAGTTTCGGGACACCGCCGGTTTCGCGGAGAAGCTCAAGGGTATGGGGCTTCTGGATTTTTTGTTCATCCTCTTCAACAGCGAGGTCCCCCGAGAGCGCCTCGAGGCCGTTCGGCGGGATCCCGCATTATTCAATGAGCTCTATGGGGAACTATCCTGGATCGTGAGCGGAAAGTACGAGACAATACGATTCGCCCTTCTCGAAGGGGAGAGTTTTCGGGACGATCTCGTATTCCTCTTCGAGGATCTCGACAGCATCGTATTCCGCGAAAAAATAGAGGAATGTGAGGAGCAGTACGAAACCGCCATGGCCTACGTTCGGGACAAACTCCAATCGTCCTCCCCTCTGGATGTTCTTATCGAGATCAAGGGGAGTTTCTTCGAGTCCCGGGATTTTAACCGGTACATTTTTTGTCCCGCCTACTTTCTGCATCATCATAATATCGTAAGCTTTACCGATGATACCGCGCTCCTCTTGTTCAATGTCAACATTGCGAAAACCCCCTCCGTCGATACGAATCGTTTGGTCAATGCTCTCAAGGCCTTAGGCGACGGGACCCGGCTCGAGATTCTCCGCAACATTGCCCACCGCCCTACCTACGGGAAGGTCCTTGCCGCCCGCCTGGAACTTTCCGGAGCGACTGTGTCACGCCATCTCGGGGTGCTGAGAACCGCGGACTTGATCGAAGAGGAGAAAAAAGGGGGGGTCAAATTCTTCCGTCTCAAGGGCGAATCTTTCCATTGGACGATCGAAGCACTGGAAGAGTATCTCACCGGCAGAATCGACTAAAAAATCGTATAAAATCTCTCTCTTCCTTGACGCGGGGCCGTAGGAGTGATATTATTAATATACAATTAGCTAATTGGCTAATTATATATTTTCGAAGAAGGAGCGGAGAGTGTACGGAGACATTGAACATTATGCAATGCACAGATTACAGCACGGGAAGAACAGGGGCTTCGACGGGATCAGCCGCGCTCAGCGGACGAGGCGGCGGAACAAGCCGGTAAATCAGTCCGACTCGGAAAAACCCTGCTATAGGAATGGGGTCAAGGCGGTGGGAAAGTATGCCTGCCTCTAGGCAGGCATAAACTCCCGGTAAGCGTTTTCGATTCGGCGGATCTCTTCGTCTGAGAGCTCCCACTCGGCGGAGGCCGCGTTAGTCCGAGCCTGATCAGGCCGTTTGGCCCCCACCAGCGAGCAGGTTACTCCGGCATCACGGTTGGCCCAGTTGATAGCTACCTGAGGGGTCGGAACGTTCCGTTCCCGCCCTATACTCTTGAGCACGTCCACCACCTTTTGTACCCGGGACCATTCGGGTTCTTGGAAGAACGGGTAGAAGTTTTTCCTGTTGTCCCCCTCGGGGAGCTCGGGTATCTCTTCGAACTTCCCGGTAAGGATTCCCCCGGCCAGGGAGCCGTATCCGAGGGTCCCGAGATTATTCTCTTTACAGAAGGGAAGGAGGTCCGCCTCTATCTCCCGCTTGAGGAGGGAATAGTGAGGCTGAAGGCTTACGATCACGGTCAGCTCCATGGCCTTTTCGAGAAGGGGAATCTCGAAGTTGGAAACGCCTAAGTAGCGGAACTTTCCCTGACTCTTAAGCTTGTCCAAGGCTTCGAGGCTTTCCTCGATGGGGATGTCCGGGTCGGGCCAGTGGATCTGGTAGAGATCTATCATGTCGGTCTTCAGATAGCGGAGTGAATCCTCGAGCTGTTTGACGATGATAGCGGGGCTCAGGTCCTTTCTGTATCCGTCGGGGGTCCGCAGGGTCCCCACCTTGGTCGCGAGAATCACCCGGTCCCGTCTGCCTTCGATCGCCTTTCCTATCACCTCTTCAGAGTGGCCTCCGCCGTAGGCGGGGGCGGTATCGATAAGATTGATCCCGTTATCGACGGCCTCCTGAACGGCACGGATCGATTCGGCATCATCAACGGGACCCCAATAGTCGTCGCCCATGGCCCAGGTCCCGAGCCCGACGATGGACACTTGTAAATCCGATTTTCCTAGTTGTCTGTACTTCATACTCTATATATCGCGCTTTTTACACTTCGAGGCAAGCCGGAGGGCGCCGCCCGATTAGAACGCCGTCTCGAACCCCGCCCGGAGGTCCTCGAGGTGGGCGAGGGAGGTTATTTCTCTTTCTGACACTTCGGACAGAAATAAGTGCCCCTGCCGCTTACTACAATCCGTACGACCGGTCCGCCGCAGCGGGGGCAGGAGTCCTCTTCGTCTCTGTGGGGAATAAGGTAGTTCTCGGGCAGCCTGGGGACCTCGGCGTTCTTCTCGATGGAGGTGGTAAGAACGTCGATCATGGTGTCGTAGAGAAGACCGATTTTCTCGGAGCTCAAGGTTCTCTTGCCGGTTTTCGGATGGATCTTTGCCTGAAAGAGGATCTCGTCGGTGTAGATGTTTCCCACTCCGGCAATATTCTTTTGATTCATAAAGACCGATTTGACCGATCCGCTCCCCTTGGTAAAAAGATCTTCGAACTCATCCCGGGATATAGACAGGGCGTCCGGCCCGAGGGATTTCGCCTCGAGGAAGTCTTGGAGGGACTTGGTCAATCCGAGCCGGCCGAGCTTCCTCGGCGCGGTGTAGGCGAGGTGATATCCGTTAGTGAAATCGAGTTTGAGACAGGTGTATTCGGGGGTGTCCTTCTCGTCCTTGTAGTATGACAAGTCGCCGGTCATCCCGAAGTGGAGGATCAAGTATTTGCCTGAATCGAGCCGGATGAAGAGGAACTTGCCGTAGCGGGAGGTCTCTTCGAGGGCGCGGTCCGTGATGGAGCTCGAAAAGTCGGTAGGGCTTATCCCCGTAAGCAGTTCGGGGGCGCTGAGCTCGAAGCCGCTGATCTTTTTGTGGAGGGCGGTCGAATCGACATACCGCTTGCGTGCTTCTACATCGGGGAGTTCAGGCATCCTATTATTCTACCTTTCCGGCTCCGGATCGTCCATAAACCAAATGGTCTATTGTCCGTGTTCTCGGGGCAGCAGTACTTTTGATTCAGGAGGATTAGAAAAGCTATGGAAACCGTAACACTCGACGATCTCAAACAACTTGCGAAGACGCATACGGGTCCTCATGTTTCCCTGTACCTGCCCACCGTGAAAGCGGGAGCAGATACCAGGCAAAATGCGACTCGGTTCAAGAATGTTGTAACCGAAGCCAAACAACTCCTTGAAACTCGGGGTGTCGATGCTAAGACGATCGACAAGATCGTCGCCCCCGCGGCCGATAGGTTAAACGATACTTTTTATTGGCAGCAGCAGGCCGAGGGGCTTGCCGCCTTCCTCGGAGAAGACAGAGCCGATTTCTTCAGGCTCCCGGTGTCCTTTGACGAGGAGGTCGTTGCGGACGAGCATTTCTACATCAAGCCGCTCTTGAGATACTTCAACGGAGACGGCCGATACTACGTCCTCATTCTCAACCTGTCCAAAGTTGCTCTGTATCTGGGCAGCCGGTACACTATGACCGAAATCGATATTCCCGGCGAACAGCTCAATCTGGAAAACATCCTCAAATACGATCTTCAGGAAAAACAGCAGCAAAGCCATACCCGCCGCCCCGAGCAGCAGGGAGGCCGGAGGGCTTTCTTCCACGGTCACGGAAGCGGAACGGACGGAATAAACGACAAGAAGGAACAGGCCTCCCGGTTCATGCACGCCGTTTTCGACAGGATTTTTCCCTTGTTGAATCTCAAGTCGGTCCCCCTAGTTCTTATCGGGCAGGAGTATCTTCTGCCTATCTACGAAGACGCCTCCGAGGAAAAGGCCCGGGAGATTGTCCGGGTACCGGTGAACCCGGAAAGAGTCTTGGAAAAGATAGACGAAAAGAAGATCCTCGAGCTCGTCTGGCCCGAGGTCTCGCCTCTCTTTGCGCGGATCGAAACTGAGACCCTCGATACTTTTCGTGATCTTAGCGGGAGTGAAAAGGTTTCTGCCGATCTCGAAGAGATAGTTACCGCGGCGTGCAACGGGCGGACCGAAGCGCTGTTCGTCAAAAACGGCAGCCGCGTATGGGGCAGGGTTGATCTTCAGAACCAAGAGGTGGAGGTTCATGAGAATATGGAGGACCGGGACGTGGAGCTCCTCAACACGGCCGTCGTGGAAACTCTCCTGCACGGGAGTGAAAAGGTTTTTCATCTCTCCGCGGATAGGATGCCCGTCCCCGGCGCGGAGGCCGCTGCGATATTCAGATATTAACCCGGCACGGTTGAAGGAGCCCGCCTGCGGGCTTATAATCCCCTAGATGTGTGATGCGGAAACAACCGAATACTTCGATATTGTAGACGAATCGGGACAGGTAATCGGTCGCGCACCCCGCGCAACCTGTCACGGTGACCCCTCCCTCGTCCACCGGTCGGTGCATATCTACGTCTTCAACCGCCGCGGAGAAATCCTGCTGCAGCTCAGGTCGAAGAGCAAGGACATTCAGCCCGGCAGGTGGGACACCTCGGTGGGGGGACACCTCGACTCGGGCGAGGACTACGACCGGGCCGCGCGGCGGGAGCTTTACGAGGAGCTCGGGGTCGATATCGTCCCCGGCGGCTCCGAAACCGGCCTGGAGCACCTCTTCGACATTCGGATCCGAAACGAGATCGAATCGGAAAACGCCCGGGTCTACGCCTTCAGTTCGGAGGGACCTTTTGTATTTGCCGCCGATGAGATCGATGAGGTCCGCTTCTGGCACCCCTCCGATATCGAGGCGGCCCTTGGGACCGGAGTGCTCACCCCGAACCTGGAACGTGAATTCCTCAGGCTCCGGAACGCCGGACTGCCCGCTGCCGGGGAGGTAGGCCGTGCCGAGGGTGATAAATGACGGGGAGTACGGTAAAGCGGCCGGTGTGCGGGGCCTGCGGGAAGCCGATCGAACAGGGACAAGATCTACGGAAGGGGCTTTCATAAGGTCTATGCCTATGCAAAACGAAAGGGGACGAAGCCGTTTCTCGAGTATTTGAAGAAGAGGAAGCGGCTGCCCCGGAACGCCGATCCGCCCCCGGAGGGGCGGAATCGGAAGGCGAAAACCTAACCATCGAGTTTGTTGAGCCTCTTCTCCAGTCCCGATCGGAAGGGGACGGGGATGAGCAGTGTAAAGATAATCCCGTACAAAAGAGTAAGGAGAGCCAGGGACGCTCCGAAACCGACCCTCACGGACATCTCCAGGGCCGATAACATCGCCATCGCGCCGATCACCGTTCCTAAGAAACCCGACACGATCAGATAGATCTGCATGATTCTGAAGAATTGAATTCCGTTCTTGATTTCTCCCCGCGGCGCCTCGATCGAGTCCTCGAAGGCAATCTTGAAGTATTTCCCCATTTCCCGAAAGGAGAAACTCCCCCGGAGCAGGGTAAGGGTAATCAAGGTCACCATCAGGAAGGACGGGAGATTTAGAAAATACCCCATCTTACCTCCGGAGGTGATGACGGCGGCGACGATCAAAACAAGAAAAATAATGATCGAGAAAAAATATCCTTTCTTCATAGGTTCTTCTCCTCTTCTAAGTGTGATTTGAGAGTCAGGAAGAATCTCTCGATTCCTTCCTCGGCCCGTGTTTCCATTCCATGCGCCCGGTATACGGCGGTGACGGTCCGGGCCAGGGGGTTCTCCCGCAGGGCCTCGGAGAAGGGGAGCACGGCGGCGGCGAGAATCGCGGCGTAGGCCAAGGCCCCGAATATACGGTTTCGCGGTTCGGGGGCGGCGGTCGCGATCGGCGGCGTACGCCGGGAAACATGCCGTACCCGTTCTTTGAAATAATTTTTAAGCAGTCGATCTTCCCTTTTCATATCCTCGCTCCTGGAGGAAGGTTTTCAGTCCCTTCCTGATTTCGTGGATCCGGTATTTGACGGTTCCGGCGGGAATATCCAGCACAGCGGAAATCTCCCGGTATTTGAATTCCTCATGGAACCGCAGGAACGCCATCTGTCTGTCGTTTCTCCCGAGGGAACCGAGAAAGGATTCCACGAGCTCCATCTCTTCGGTCGTGACGGCGGCTTCCTCCGGATTCGGTTCCCTCGCCTCGAGAGTGGGGGGGAGGGGGACGTGCCGGTTACGCACACACTTCCGGAAGGTGTCGATGCAATGATTCCGTGCGATCCTATAGACCCAGGTACTCATGGTGTAGGCGGAATCGTATTTATCGAGGTTGCGGTATACCTTGACGAGCACCTCCTGAGCCATATCCTCCGCCTCTCCCGCCACGAGGGGACTGAAGCTCCCGCAGAAGACGACCAGGGGACTATAGTACCTGTCCCAGATCCGCTCGAACTGTGTTTCCCTCCGTTTCCCCTTCATTTTTTCCTGCCGTACCCTACTACTATATACGGGAAAGTCGGGAAAAGGTTGGAAAAAATGTCCTTGCCGCCCTGTCCCGGCGGCGGGATAGTCGATATACTACACCGCAAGGAGATTCTCATGGCGGACAAGGCAACAAAGAAAATTGTGACCTTCGGCGAGGCGATGCTCCGCCTCGTTCCTCCCCATTTCAGACGGATAGAGCAGACCGACAGCCTGCTTATGAATCCCGGCGGCAGCGAATTCAACGTAGCCGTCGACATAGCCCGCCTCGGCGGGACCGCGGCCTGGGTCAGCGTGTTGCCGGACAATCCCATGGGGAGGTTCATCCGGAACAAGGCCCGGGAGCACGGCGTGGACACCTCCCGGGTCCTCTTCTCGGACCGGGGCAGGGCCGGCATCTACTTCGTCGAATACGGTACCTCTCCCCGGGCGAGCAAGGTATACTACGATCGGGAGAATTCTTCGGTGGCCTTCGGGGCGAATAAAATCGACTGGAAAACCGCCCTTGAAGGGGCCGCCTGGTTTCACACCAGCGGTATTACCCCCGCCTTGAGCGGCCTCTGCGCCGAGGCCGCGCGGAGCGCGATCGAAACCGCCAAGGCCGGCGGCGCTACGGTCAGTTACGACCTCAACTACAGGAAGAAGCTGTGGACCCCAGCGGAAGCCCTGAAGACGACAGAGAAATACGCCGATAAGATCGACTGCTGCATCGGAAACGAGGAGGATTTCCAGAAGGTCCTCGGGGTAGAGCTCGATGCGAAGAAAGAAGGCTTCGAGGAGATCGATCTGGACTACTACAAGGGACTGGCCGCGAAGGTCCAGGAGAGTTTCGGTTTTACCTACGTCGCTATAAGCCTGCGCGAGAGCATCTCGGTCCTCCGGAACGACTGGCGGGGACTCCTCTATACCGGCGGGAAGGCATACATCTCCAAGAAGTACGAGCTCGAACTCATAGACCGGGTCGGTGGAGGAGACAGCTTCTCCGCGGGACTCATCTATACTTTGAGCTCAGGCAAAGACCCGCAGGCGGCGGTGGAGTTCGCGGCGGCCTTCTCGGCACTCAAGCATACCATCTGGGGAGACATCAATATCGTGGACCTGCCGGAAGTGGAGGCCTTACTCGCGAGCGGAAGCGCCCGGATAGAGCGGTAGTGATGCCGTCGTGTAATGGGGGCATAAAATCATGAAGAGAAAACTGGAAAATTTGAAAAAACTCTACGAATCGAAAGTGGTGGCGATCATCCGGGCCGACGAGTCGGATAAGCTCCTGAAGGCCGCCGAGGCCCTCATGAAGGGCGGCATACCGGTTATCGAAATCTCCATGACCACCCCGGGTGCCCTCGAAGCTATACGGCAGGTGGCGGAGAGCTTCGCCGGCGGGGTTATCGTGGGTGCCGGCACCGTCCTCGACCCGGAAACGGCGCGGCAGGCGATCCTGGCGGGGGCTTAGCGTCCGGGGGGTGCCCGGCGGTAAGCACCAACCGCATCCCTTCGGCGGGATAATTACAACTACAAACTGTATTTAGCCGAAAATCGTCCCCACGATCGGGGGCACTCTATACGGCATAAACCGCCGGCGAATTAGGCTGTTCACTCCGGGAACAGTATCGTTTCCTCTATTTCCATCTCCCGGGCCACATAGCGTGCCACGGTCTGTCCCAGCCAGTTCGGCTGATGGGCGTCGGAGCTTATGACGAAACGGTACCTGGAATCGGCGGCAAGGGGCTCGAGCTCCCGTTTCCAATTGCTTCTCCAGATGTACCGGTTGTTGATTTCTATGTAACATGCGTCGGGAATCTTGCGTACGTTCGTCCGCATCATGAAGGGATGGGCTATTATAACGGGCTTTCCCGACCCGGCGAGACGCTCCGCTCCCCTGTACTCCCTGTGTGAGTCTCTGCAGTGGTAGACGTAATAATCGGCGTCCACGAGGAGGGCATCGGTTACCCACTCGGCGCCGTCAACCTCGGTCCCCACCTTGAAGCCGTGGCCGCGGAGGTCGGCGGCGTACTCCTCGAACCTCTCTCCGAAGAGGTAATCGAAGTGATCGCTTATTCCGAGTATCCGGGCATGAGCGACTGCGGCGATCAGCTCGACCGTCTGCTGGGAAGCGACCGAACTGTCGCCGGTGGAATAGACGGTATGCATGTGAAGGTCCTGAGGCACCTGCCGGATGTTGGCCATAGCGACAGTCTAAGGTTTCGGGGACTGAAACACAACAGGATAGGAGAAAATTAACCCTTTGCTCACGGACACGGCGCTAGTATCATATAGGTATGCCGGAAGAACAGGAAGAACGGAACCTCGTCCCCGGGGAAGGGGACATCGAGAGATGGAATGAGTACCTCGACGAAGAGCTTTACGAGATCGGACGGATAGAGGACGACATCGATGAGCTCGGATTCAGTCATCACGGGCTGATCGATCTGGACCGGCATTTCCGCTGTATCGAAAGGAAGCTCGTCCTGGTATCGAAAATAACCCGAACTCCCCGGGAGAACCTTCCGGAGAGAGCGGGTACGGTAGCCCGGGAACAATCGGTCAGCGCCCTTTCGTATCTCGAGGATGTCACGGCATCTTCGATCAGCCTCGATCAGAAGTCTCAGGTCCTCTCCGACCCTAAGCTCGAGACCATCCGCGGGCTCCTCGAGGAGATTATTGCCGAGGGGGGCGGGGATTTTTTTTCCGTCCCGGAATCCTTAGGCTCGAGGAGCAGTAAGCTGGTCGGGCTCGTAGAAAGGGCGGTTTTCAAATTTACCGACCGGGACAGGGAGTCGAGCCCCGTCCCCGGTGAAATAGAGGAGGGGCAGGAAGAGATCGTTCAGGCCGATCGCATCACCCTGCCGGTCTCCCAGGCGGTGCTCCTCCTTCGGGAGGAGTATATCCCCCGGGCCCGGCGGCTTCTCGGGCAGAATCCCGGCGACGAGGAGCTTAAACGTCAGCTTGAGCTCCTCGAGGAGATGGAACGATTCTACTCCCGGGTCACAAGACGCCCCCGGGCGAGGCCGCTGATTCCTGAGCGTGATTATCTTACACGAACGATTGCCGGGCACACCCGGGACGGAGAGATGCTCGTGCGGATGGACCTCCCCTCGGTATTGAGCAGCGGGAACCGGTACGACCGGCTCTTAGACGAGATCAAACGGCAGGTTATCCACACCTCCGCGGGAAAGAGGATCTCGAAAGACCTCGACGACGAGGCCCGGTACGGCCCGATCCTCCGGGGCGTCCGCCGCAAGCCCCTCTACCGCTCCCACGATCACTTGAAACCCTTTCCCCTGTACCGGAGGCTCGCGGAAGAGTATCCGTTCTTAAGAAGGCTCGAGGACCGGGAGGAACTCAAAAAGCTTATCCACATGGCCGAAAACGGCGACCGGGAAGGGGTCCACGGCTATCTGACCCGGGCGGTGCTCCGGGACCGTAACCTCCTGTGGGCGGGAGAGCCCCTCGAGCTGGATGTTCCGGAGGAGGAATGATCATGCCCTACATTTTGAGTGAGAAAATTCGTGTCGGGTTCAGCGCCTGCAACGCCGGGGCACGGGTCCGGTGGAACCGGTAGCCCGGTACTCGAGTTGCCTGAGAATTTGCATTTCCCCCGGCATCACCTTATGCTTAAAGAGATACCGTAAGTTATCTTACCGGATAAGAAGGACAAGGAGAAAACTATATGAAAGAGAACAAACCTCAACCGACAACCACGAATGCCGGGATACCGGTCGCAAGCGATGAATATTCCCTTACCGTAGGACCCGACGGCCCAATTCTTCTTCACGATCACTATCTGATGGAACAGATGGCCGATTTCAACAGGGAAATGATCCCGGACCGGCAGCCCCACGCAAAAGGGTCCGGCGCCTTCGGTTATTTCGAAGTGACGAAAGACGTCAGCGGGTATACCAAGGCGGCGGTTTTTCAGCCGGGTACTAAGACCGACGTATTGGCCCGGTTCTCTACGGTGGCCGGTGAAAGCGGGAGTCCCGACACATGGCGGGACGTGCGGGGCTTCGCGCTCAAGTTCTACACCACCGAGGGCAATTACGACATGGTGGGGAACAACACTCCCGTCTTCTTCGTCCGTGATCCGATGAAGTTCCAGCACTTTATCCATTCCCAGAAACGCCGGGCGGACAGCGGCCTTCGGGACCATGATATGCAGTGGGACTTTTGGACCCTCTCCCCCGAGACGGCTCATCAGGTCACTATTCTCATGAGCGACCGGGGAGTTCCGAAAAGCTACCGGCATATGAACGGCTATACCAGCCACACCTATATGTGGGTCAATGCCGCCGGTGAGCGCTATTGGGTAAAGTACCACTTCAAGACCGACCAGGGGATCGAGAATCTCACCCAGGAGGAGGCGGACCGAATTGCCGGAGAAGATGCGGACTACCATCGCCGGGACCTCTTTAATGCCATTGACAAGGGTAATTTCCCCAGTTGGACCCTCAAAGTCCAGATCATGCCTTTCAAAGACGCCGAGTCCTACAGAATCAATCCCTTCGATCTGACCAAGGTATGGCCCCACGGCGATTATCCGCTGCAGGAAGTAGGCAAGCTGGTTTTAAACCGGAACCCTTCCGATTTTCATGCCGAAATAGAGCAGGCCGCTTTCGAGCCGAACAACCTCGTTCCCGGAATCGGCGCAAGCCCGGACAAGATGCTGCTTGCCCGGCTGGTCTCGTATTCCGATGCCCACCGCGCCCGCCTGGGGTCCAACTACAAACAGATACCCGTAAACCGCCCGAAAGTCCCGGTTAACAGCTACAGCAAAGGCGGGAAGATGCGGATCGCCAATGTTTCCGACCCGGTGTATGCGCCTAACTCCAAAGGCGGACCCGAGGCCGACGGGAAACGGTATCCGGAGGATGCGGTCTGGAATACGGACGGCGAGTTCATGCGGGCCGCGTACACCCTGCGCAAGGACGATGACGATTTCAGTCAGGCGAACGGTTTGATCAACAAAGTCATGGACGATGCCGCCCGCGGCCGGCTGGTATCCAACGTCGCCGGACATCTTAAAGACGGGGTAACCGAGCCGGTCCTCGAACGGGCATTCGAATACTGGCGGAACATCGATAAAGAAATAGGGGCGCGCATCGAGAAAGAGGTTCGCGGCGGGTAAGACAACGCGAAAATTTCGTTTTTGCGAATCCTTCGGTTCGGTAGACAGTTTTTGGAGTAAATAAATAAATTTGCATTTTAGGAGCGATGGGCGTTATACTATGCCTATCGATGCTCCGAAGTTTCGTCCGCGCAATTTTATACTCCGCTGCTCTCGCCGTTCTCCTTACCGCCGTCTCTCCTCGGGGCGGCGCGCAGGAAATCGACCGGGATCAGATCCTCATCCTCAACTCGTATCATAACGGGTTCGAATGGTCCGACCGGATCATGGAGGGACTCAAGGAGACCCTGGGGAAGGAACACCTCTGTTACATCGAGTACATGGATACCAAGCGCTTTCCCTACGAGACTCAGATCGGACATGTGGAGGATTATTTCAAAGAAAAGTACGGGCCCGGGTTTTTCGATCTTATCGTTACCACCGACGACAACGCCCTCAGGTTTCTCTTCGAGTATCGCGATGAGCTGTGGCCCGGAGTGCGGGCGGTCTTCTGCGGGGTGAACGATTTCCATCCGGCGGTTTCCCGGAACCGGGAATGGATTACCGGGCTTATGGAAAAGAACGATCATGCGAAAACGATCAGCTCGGCACTAACGCTCTTCCCCTCCACCGAGCGGATCCTAGTGGTAACCGATAATACCACCAGCGGAAAGGCCCAGC
>JBKHAJ010000053.1:0-15547 GCA_046542935.1 Spirochaetia bacterium
GAGGAGAAGGTCCTCGCCGCGGTCTCCGGTCTCGACGACCGGGCGGTGGAAGTGCTCAAGTTCTATCTCCTCAATAAAATCGACGAGGAAGCGGAGGTGAACATCTATCTCCACGAAATAAAGAATGAAGATCTGCGGTTCCGCATCCACGGGCTCAAACAGAACGAGATCGGTATCGTCCCGGTGGACAGAAAGCTCTACGACAAAGTGCTCTCTCAGATCGACGAGCTCGAAAAATCGGAGGACCTCGGGGAAGTTCTGACCCCGCCGTACGTATCAATACACAAGATCTATCTCGGGGAATAGCTATGCGGATACAAGCTATGCGGCGCATCTTTCCGAGAGCTCTCATCACGGCCCTTCTCCTTACCGCCGCCCTCGTGACCATAAACGCTCCTGATCTGCACGCCCAGGAGGTGAGAGTGGTCATCAACACCGGTCATACCGGGAGGGTCAATTCTATCGCCTACCACGATTCCGACTCCCTCCTCTTTTCGGGCGGCGCGGACGGAACACTCCGGGTTTGGGATACGGAAACGGAAAAGCTGGTGTATCTGTTGCAGATAACGCATAATCCTATCGAGAAGATTTTCCTCAATCCGGAAGCGCCGCAGGTAGGGATCATCGAAAAAGACGGAATAAGCTCTCACCGCCTGTCGGTATGGAACTGGCAGACCAAGGAGGAACTCTTTTCCCGGCAGCTCGGGGAGTTTCCCCTCGATATCGATTATTCCCCGAAGGGCTCCTTCATCGTCTACTCGGTAACCGATTATGACAGCCTGACCTTCCTCGACGGCTCGACGGGCCGCCCCCTGCGATATCTTACGGAGGGTTTCGGAATCGTGACGAGCTTCGTCGTATCCCCGAGCGAGAATACCATCATGGCCTACCTCCCCTCGGGGAGGATCGAGTACTGGCGTATCCGGGAGGGAGACAGAAAGACCTGGGTTAATACCGAGCGTGACCTGCGGTCGATCCATTATACCCAAAACTTGAGGTTCATGATCGGATCAGTCGGGGATCGTCTCGTTATAGTCGATCTATTGACCGGAAAGGTCGACAGTGCCTTAGAACTCGAGCATATACGGACCCTGACCGCGAATCCCCTGACCAATGAAATCGTCGCCGTCCACGGTCGTGCAGGATCGGTTGTCTCGGCAGTCTCGGTTACGGAAGCGGGGCTTCGCTCCCGAAAGATCGCCGAAGCCGCGGGAATCTATCCGGCCGAGAGTATTTACAGGGGCAATAAGGTCTATCTGCCCGGCGAGGACGGGAGGATATTTACCCTCTCCTCGTCCTGGAATCCGGCACAGCTCAGGGATGACGACTACATCATCAATAATCCCCTCGTCGATCTTACGAGCATCGATTTCTACGAGAATACGATGGTCCTTACCACCGGCGAGAAGATCCTCTTCCTCAGGTCCGATTTCTTGACTGAGACGCGGAGCCGCTTTGTCCCGGAGTACTTCGACGTCAGGATTTTCGACAATCCCCTTCCGGGGTCCGCGCGGGTGATCACCGTATCCGACGGCAGGTTTCTCCTGTACAGCAACACATCCCGGGGATGTTCCTTGTCCTTTATCGACCCTGAAACAGGAGAGCTCTCCCTGGATACCGTCGAGATCGATTCCCCGGTTGTCGACATCGACTCGTACGAGGACAGGGTCCTCGTTTATCTGGAAGATGGCACCTTGCTGCTCTTCGACGCGGAGACCCTGACACGCATCTTCGAATACTCCGCCTTCGGCATTGAGAGCACCGCTCTGACCGATACCACAATAATCTTGGGAAAGAGCCGTACCAGCGGATTCAATTCGCCGCTTATCGAGATCGACCCGGAAACCGGAGAGACGGTGCCCATCTTCGATAACAGCCTGGTCATCTATGAGATCGAATACGATCCGGAGAGTAATGAGCTTTACACCCTAGGAATAGAAAACAAGCGGGGAAACACCGCCACTACGTTCAAATCCTTCTCCGGTCCCGGATACTCCGACACCCACACCCTGTTCACCTTTCTCGGAGAGGATACCAATGCTACCCTGACCATCGACCCCTTAGGCTCGACGGTATACACCTCCTTAGGATACGAGGGCATCAAGTACTTTTCACCGGGGAGCTTCAGGGTCCTGGATCAGAAGGAGCACATCCCCCGTTCCATCAGGAGTCACAAGAGCCTTCTCTATGCGGTCAACCAAGACCATTCCATAAGCGTATGGAATCTTCGGGCCAAGGAGAAGGTCATGGACCTGTACTTTATCAAAGACGGCGCTTTTAACTGGATAGCCCTGCTTTCCTCGGGCAGGTATTATGCTTCCGACGGAGCCGATGAGTATATATCGGTCTTCAGGGGTTTGACCGCCTCACCGAGCCTCAAACGGAGATACAAACTCAGCAATTAGTCGTGCATGGGATTTTTGCTCACCTTCTCGATTGCCGCCTCGACCGCCGCGGCGATCTCCTTCTCGTATTCGGTCCCGGAGACCGCGTCGGAGTAGAGCTTCCCGAGGAGTGAGGCCCGGTAGGCGGGGCGCACGTTGTTCAAGGCGTATGCCGCCATATCGAGGATACAATCCTGACACTTGCAAATCTTGTTTGCGGTGTCCCTGCCCAGCTGTTCCTCCAGCTCATCCAAGACAAGCCGCTGTGCCTCATTGACGAGAAAATCGAAGTCGTACGCATCTTTTAAACTCATAACTACCTCGCAGTGTCGATACGAATAGTATCGGTATGTTCCGTTCTTGTCTCTAGGGAGTCTCCCGGGTCAGTTCCTCGAATTTTGTATATTTAGGTATAAAGGCGATTTCCACGGTCCCGATCGGTCCGTTTCGCTGTTTGGCAAGGATGAGCTCGGTGAGAATATTACTCGGGGTTTCCTCTTCCGACTTCGCTTCTGTTCCGCGGTCCCGGTGAAGAAAGATAACGACATCCGCATCCTGCTCGATAGACCCCGATTCACGCAGATCGGCCAAGGAAGGTCTCTTTCCCTCGGTCTCCCGACGCACCTGTGAAAGGGCTACCACCGGAATGTCGAGCTCCCGCGCTAAAGCCTTCAGCGACCGGGAGATTTCCGCGATTTGCTCGTGCCGGGGTATCTCCCGGGTCTCGGAGGTAATGAGAGTCAAGTAATCGATAAACAGAATCTGGATGTCCTGCTGAACCTTGAGCCGCCGCGCCGAGGCCCGAAGGTCTAAGAGCTTGATACCCGGGGTATCCTCGATGAAAAGGGGCGAGTCGTAGATGACTCCCGCGGCATCCACGAGGTCCTTGAAGTTCGCCGGGCTCAGCATACCGTTACGGATGAGGTTTGAATTGATCCTGGCCTCAGCCGCTAAGATTCTTTGGGTCAAAGCCATCTCCGACATCTCGAGTGTAAAGAACCCCACCGGTACCTTCTCATGGATCGCAATGTTCGAAGCCATACTCAGGGCCAAAGCCGTCTTTCCTACCGAAGGTCTGGCCCCGATAACGATGAATTCGGAGCGCTGGAACCCGCTGGTAAACCGGTCGAGGTTTCCGAAACCGGTGGGAATACCGGTGTAGGCATTCTTCGAGTTATAGAGCTTTTCGATTTCGTTGATGGCATCGGGGATAATTTCCCGAACAGCCTTGAAAGCGCTGGTCTGCTGTTTTTCAGTAACCTCGAAGATCCGCTTTTCCGCCTCTTCGATGATGGCGCGGCTGTCGAGGGACTCGTCGTGGGCTTGGGCAATTATTTCCCGGGCGGTCTTGAGTAGTGCCCGGCGGACGCTGTTCCCCTGGACGATCCGGGCGTAGTACTCGACATTGGCGCTGGTCGGAACCGCGGAGGTGAGCTCGGATATATAAGCCGACCCGCCCACCGAATCGAGAGAGCCTTCCGACTTGAGCTCTTCGGTAAGGGTAATGAGGTCGGCCCTCTCTCCCCGCTGATACATATTGACTACGCCCTGAAATATTTTCTGGTGCGCGGTCTTGTAAAAATCGTCCGCCCGCAAGAAACGAAGCACCGTGGAGATTGCTTCGTTGTCGAGAAGCAGAGCGCCTAGAGTGGCGGATTCCGCCTCGTCATTGTGCGGTGGGATTTTGTCCTTGAGTGAGGATACGTCCATCGACGCTTAGGTTCTACTCCTCTTCAATCTCTTCTTCGGCGGCGGCTTCTTCGGTTACCGCCTCGGCGATGATCTCTTCGGCCGGTGTCTCTACGGTCCCCTCTTCAGGGGTTTCCACGGCGGCCTCTTCGGCGGATTCCTGTGCAGCTGCTGCTTCCACCACCGCCTCCTCGGTCGCCTTTGTTTCTGCGGGCTTTTCCGCCGCTTCCGTGGGAGCCGGGGCAGCTTCAGGCGCCGCCTGAGGGGCCGATTCTTCACCGCCCTCACTCGGCTGGATCTTTATCTTTACTTCGGCGGACTCGTTGTCGTAGAGCTTTACCTTGACGGGATAGTTTCCGATCATTTTTATATTCTTCTCCGGCAATTCAATCCGTTTCCGTTCGATATTGATTCCCCGGCGTCCGAGCTCTTCCGCCACGGTGGCCGAGGTTACGCTTCCGAACAGCTTTCCCGTATCCCCCGCGGGGCGGCGGATAACGAGCTCTTCCTCTTCGAGGCGCTGCTTGAGCCCCAATGCCGCCTTCCGCTTATCTTCCTTTCGCTGCTCGATAGCGGAGCGCCTGCTTTCGAGCATAGCCTCGTTAGCCTTCGTGAAAGGGACCGCCATCTGCTTGGGGATCAGGTAGTTTCTGCCGTAACCGTCCGCTACTTCCTGGACGTCCCCTTCCTCTCCGAGGTTTTCAACGTCCTGAACCAATATTACTTTCATACCTCAACTCCTCTTTGGTTGTCTGTATTTTATCCATATTTCCGAAACTCCGAATATCGGAATCCCGATGATCAACAGGATGTTCAAAAATGGAATGAACAACACGACGATGATCATGACGACAATAAACAGCTGCAGTCCGCGGGTCATCTCCGCGCGAGAAAGGAAATGCTGTATAATACCCATTCCCTGCAGTCCGTAAAGAAACAAGAATATGAGCCCAACGTTCCAAACGAAGTACCCCAAGGGCCCTGCTCCTAAAAATATATCCCCCAATATCCCCGCCCAAGAAAGCAGGAGTATCCATACCATCTTATCGGGCAAGAAAAAACTCCGTAGACTCGGAGGACGAATACCCCGGGACCTCAAGCCCAACCCGTATCCCATACGCCAATTCAGTGTCAGAAGCAGAAAGAAGGAGAAGAGGTAGTTCCTGAGCACCACCCCCCTCAAGGTCTCCATCATGGCTTCCGGATTGAACAGCCTGCTGAACATTCCCCCCGTGTCCGCCGCTTCCGGCGAACCGTAGAGAACGGAAAGGACGTAATCGACCTGCTCCCGCATCGCGGTCATAAAGACCTCGTTCTGCAGGAGCCAGTAGATGATCGGGATGCTCACGAGACCGACCGCCCCAGTAACACCTAAGAGCAGATACAGCTTTCTGAGATGATAGGGACTCTCCATATTCATCGCGAAGATCCCCGCCATGAGCATCACCGGGAACAACAGCTCGATGAAGATGAGCATCTGTTTGAGCTCCTCATTCTCCATGAGCCGTGTATTGACCAAAGCGCTGATGATAACCGCCGCCAGCACCGTGAAAGAGGACAACAGATAAGCCCGATGTCCCCGTTTTATCATAAGTATTTGAAGCGGAACAGCGAACAAAAAGGTCAGAAACCCGGTTATATACAGTATTATTGCAATGACCGCGAAACCGAGTACCTCCGCCCAGAGTCCGCCTTCAAAGAATTTCCGCATACACGGTTATTGCTTCACATACGGCAGCAGCGCGAGCACCCTGGCCCGCTTTACGGTCTGGGCGAGCATTCGCTGATGTTTCGCGCAGGTACCGGTGATACGCCTGGGGAGTATCTTTCCCCGGTCGGTGACGAACCGGCGAAGGCTGTCGGGATTCTTATAGTCAACGGTCAGGTTCTGAGTGCAGAACCGGCAGACCTTTTTCCGGAAATAAACCTTCGATTTGGAGCGGTATCCTCCGCCCCGGCTGTCGCCGTCGTGCCCGCGGCTGTCATCATCCCGGTCACGGCCGAAATCGGATCGTGAACCGCTGTCTCTCGAACTTCTATTATAGTCGGACATTATTATCTCCTCCAATATTGAGTGTTAGAACGGTATATCGTCTTCGAAGTTGTCCTGGGAGTTAAAATCCTGGGGCCCGTAGGAGGGTCTCTGATTGTCCCCGCCGCTCTGCGCGGACTGGCTCTGCCCGCCGCGGCCTCCGCCTAAGAGCTGAATATCGTTCGCGGTAATCTCGATTTTGCTCCGGGGCTGTCCGTCCTGTTCCCACTTATTCTGCCTGAGCTCCCCCTG
Organism: Spirochaetia bacterium; assembly: GCA_046542935.1. Lineage (GTDB taxonomy): Bacteria > Spirochaetota > Spirochaetia > SPDA01 > CAZSGZ01 > JBKHAJ01. The sequence continues at coordinate 6,358 of JBKHAJ010000053.1, forward strand.
GATTCCCACCTGGGTTCCCTTGGTCAGATATTGGGCAAGGGCTTCCGCCCGCTTTCCCCATAAATTGATGTCGAAGAAGTTGGCTTCATCGACCCACTGATCTCCCTGTTTACGCCTGCGGTTGATAGCTATGCTGAACTTACACACGGGATATCCGGAAGACGTGTACTTGAGTTCGGCGTCGCGAACGAGCCGTCCCACAAGAACTACAACATTAATATCGGCCATATACGTCTTCCTTCCTTCTCTACTCTTCTTTGACGAAGAGAAACTTCAGAATCTCATCCTGCAGCCGGAATTCCCGGTCGGCATCCTGGACCTTGAGCGGGTCCATCTCGAGCTCGTAAAAGTAGTAATGTCCGCGGGTTTCCTTCTTGACGGGATACGCGAGATCACGCTCACCCATGTCGTCGGTCTTCAAGACATTGGCGCCGTGACGCTTCCATTCTTCCTCCACGAAGGTTTTTCCCTTCGTGAATTCCTCCTCCCGTGCAGGGAAGATAAGTGTTACCTCATATTTTCTCATGTCTCCTCCTTCTGGACTGATTTTGATCCGCCGCCGCCGGCCGCGGATAAAGAGGTATCCGGTACCCTACCAAAAAGGAGGTCCGGTGTCAAGGCGGGGGTCTCAGCAGTAATCGGCGGCGAGGCGGGCGAAATCTTCGGGACCGATTACCCGAAACCCCTCGGGGTTGTTCCGCCAACCCTCCTGCATATATCCCCATTCCGCGAGATACCCGGCAATCCGGGGATCTTCGCGGGTCCTAAGGTTCGCGTACTGATCCTCCACGAAGGCGGCGCTTCCCTTATCCTTCCCCGCCTGGGTGTCGAGGAAATCGGCTATATAGGCGGTCTTCCGCTTCCCCGGGGTATAGGTTATCCGGGACTCGTCCCACTGAACGCCCCAGTGCTCGAGAATCATCCGAATGTAGTCGACCGGCTTGGTCGAGAGTATCCGGGCACGGGATGAATCGGCACATCGGCGAACCGTTTCCTCCACCTGAGGAAAGAGGGGATTCATATTGAGCCAACCCTCCCGGTCCTCCTCGAAAAGCCCCTTCCGGCCGTCGAGAAACGCTTTTCCGAACACGATCAGCTCCTTCTCAGTAAACCGGGCATGGAGGGCGTCGAAATCGTCCTGATTCTTTAGGGGAATCCCCTCCCGGATAGCCTCGAGAAGGATGATGTAGTCTTCGCCGTTTCTAATAAAAGGTCTATACTCGAGAAAGAGGGTTTTGTCCTCGGAAGAAAATCGGACCCCGCTCCCCTCCCTTAGGTCCTTGTACGCCCGTATAGAGGTTTCCCAGCACTCCAGGGCGCTGTCGCAGATGACTCCGTCGAAATCGAGAAAGAGATACCGTGTGTCGTCGTTGTTCATATCTTCCCGTCTTTGGTTGAATTTTTCACTCCTCCGTAGTATACATGATCCCCATGACGGGTGACAATTCATCGATCATCCTCGCAGGAGATATTGGCGGAACGAATACCAACCTCGCCCTGATCGAACGGAAGAAAGATTCCTTCACTATCCTGTACCGGGAACGATACAAAACACAGAAGGTAGACACATTCGACGAACCTGTTGTGGACTTTATCGGCCGGTGCCGCGGGAAGGGGCTGCCTCGGCCTTCTCTAAGCTGCGTAAGCGGAGCGGGCCCGGTCCATAACGGCGTCTGCGAGCTGACCAATGCCGGGTGGGACATCTCCGAAGCGGTCCTCGAAAGGATCCTCGAGGCACCCTCCTGGGTGATCAACGATTTTACAGCCTTGAGCTACAGTCTGCCCCTCTTAGAGATCGAGAACCCCGAAAAGGTCATGGTCCTTCGACAGCCGAAGAGTCTTCCCTCCTCTGCGGCGGGCACTCTACTCCGCGGCGTTATCGGCCCGGGTACCGGTCTCGGCGTGGGGTTTCTCATCCAGCGGAAGGGCCGCTACATCGCATGCTCCTCCGAGGGTGGGCACTCCGACTTTTCTCCCTTCGACCACCGGACCGCCGGACTCAAAACCTTTCTCGAACTGCGGCTCGGCCGGCCCATCGACGCCGAAGAAGTACTCTCGGGTCGGGGGATCGCGAACATTTTTACCTTCCTGGTTTCCGGCGACAGCGGCGGTACCGAAAAAGACGCCGGTCCGGAGCTCTCTGACACCGTCCGCAGAATCGAACAGCTTCCCTACGACGAGCGGCCCGCCGAAATCGCCCGACACGCCCCGGTGGAACCCCTCTGCCGGGAGACCATGGAATGCTTCCTCCGTATCTACGCCCGTTTCGCCGGGTCGCTTTCCACGGTTCTCCTTCCCTACGGCGGGCTCTACTTGGCAGGAGGCATCGCCGCTAAGAACCGATACCTTTTTGAGGACACCGAGCGCTTCTTCCGCTACTTCCACCGGACCGCCGTGGAGGGTACCCGAGAGATCCTGGAACAGATTCCGGTGTATTTGGTCCTCGACTACGACACCTCCTTGCTGGGAGCGGCCCACGCGGCGGTTATCCTGGCGAAGGAATGATACGGAGGTAACTCATTACCGTTATCCAGGGGTCCCTTTTAGACGATTGTAAGAAAATCGCTCGAATTGAAGTGGACCCGGGACCCCTTCGACAGGATGATCACGGCCCAGGCGGCCTTGAGTAACGACATCCTCTTGACGAAGGATACTACAATTTCCGAGTTTTATTCCCGGGCGGTGTGGTAAAGGGCGGCGTCGAGACGAATAGAGAGTGCCCCCGATCGTGGGGATAGAATTGGTCTAAACCACATCTACTCCGGGTTTCAGCCGAACGTGACTTGGGTTAACCCAAGTTCAATTATTAAGTGGACGACCGGGCAATGCGGTTGCGTCCCCCCCTTTTAGCCCGGTAGAGGGCGTCATCGGCAAGTTTGAAGAGAGTCTCCATATCTATAGCGGACCCTTCGAGACTCGTTACGCCGATACTCAAGGTAGGTCTCCCGGAAACCCCCGAAGGGGCTTCAGCGTTTTCAATCCGGTCTTTAAGCCTCACAGCCAGGCGGTACGCATCCTCCTCGTCGGCGTCGGGGAGGAGTATTCCGAACTCGTCACCGCCGAGCCTCGCGAACACATCGTGTTTCCTGAGGACCGAGTTTCCGATTGCGGTGATGTGCTTGAGGACAAGATCTCCCGCGTCATGCCCCTCGGTATCGTTTAAATCCTTGAACCAATCGATATCGAAAAGAACCAGACCGACGTACCCTCCAAGCCGGCCGGCGCGTCTGAAGATATTTTCCGAAGCGGCGTCGAAGGCCCTGCGGTTTGCAATTTCCGTTAGAGGATCGGTCTCGGCAAGGCGTTTCAATGTCTCCCGCTCTTCCACATCCCGGGTGACGTCGGTGATGAATCCTTCGATGTAGGGCTCCCCATTCTCATCGCGGTCGCTGCTCAAAACCGCGTTCAAAGAGACCCATACAAGCGTGCCGTCTTTTCTGATGAACCGGACCCGCCTGTTCCGCACCTCCTTGCCGGCGCTAAGAGCTTCGACGAAGGCTTTCCGATCAAGTCTGTTTTGGTAAAAGTCCCCCGCGGAGGGCATGTAGTCCGTATCTTCCTGAAGATATCCAAGCATCCGTTTGCAGCTCGGGTTCATATACCGGATTTCGCCGTCCATGGTCGTCTTGAAAAATCCCACCGGAGCCTTCTCGACGAGGAGGCGGAAGTCCCGCTCATGGGCCAGCTTCCCCTGCTCCGCGAGGCGGGCCTTGTGGATGGCCCGATTGAACTGCCGGTTCAAGTAGGCAAACTCATCCCGGGTCTTGAAGATGGACCGGACAGGTTCCTTTTCCGCTGTAATCTTTTCGAAATAATCTGCGAGTCTCCGTGTGCGCCGCACAAATCCTCCGACGAGGGAAGAAAGAACGAGGGCCGAGAGGAGGACTAGGACGACGAAGAAGACTATCATCGGCGTCCGGAACCGATTGAACTCCTCGGTCAGGGAGGCCCGAGGGACGGTCACCGCAACCCGCCATCCGTTGGAAAGGGGCGCCCCCCGGTTGACGAAGAGTCTCGGACTCGGCTCCGGTAGCTCGGCCCTGGTAACATACCCCCGGTCGGTACCGGCGAAAGGAATGCCCTGCCGGTCGAGAAGAAAAATCGATCCGCCTGAAGGCAGCCGGATGCCCCGGAGCATATCCTCGAGGCCGTCTATGGTGACGTCGATACCGAAGACCCCCCGGAAGGCGCCGTCTTCTTCCAAGGGGACGACGGTGCTGACGATAGTTTTCTTGGTAATGATCTCGTCGTAGGGGTTCGACCAGACCGGCCCGCCGCCGGATCCCATCCCCGCCCGGTACCAAGGGCGAATCCTCGGATCGAAACCCTCGGGCAGCTCGAGGGGCGGATAGAGTACGGTGATTCCCGATTCGAGACCGTAGTAGATGAAGAAACACTCTTCGAGAGCCCGCTCCGCCGCCGCCCATTCCTTCATCAACTCATCGTAGACATTTTCCCCCGACAGGTGCCGTTCGAGGAGGGGACTTTTTGCAAGAGATTCCGCCGCGTAATTGCGCGGGGCTATCCACAGCCGCTCGATGGAGCCGCCGGTTGACCGCACCAAGTCGTGTACGTCCTTCTTCTGTACCCCGATCACCACATTCCGGGCGGCATCGAAGGCGATGACGGAGGAAACCATGAGTATCAGCGACACCAGTACCGGCAAAATAACCAAAAGGAGTAGATGGGTTGATAATCTATGCTTCATACGGTAAGACGTTCTTTTCTCAATTCACGATCAATTCACCGGTAAGCCGATGATCCGGTTTCCATGATACTTCGAGTTTCTAAAAAGTTCAAGAACTCTATTTTAACAGCTCTATTCTCCGAATGGGCCGCCGGAACCCTCGAATCGGGCGGCCAAGAACCCGGTGCTTTCCCCACAAGCTTTGCGGCACCGCCCAGAGCTTGCCTCCTCCCTGAGTTACTTGATAGTATCCCGGGATACGGAGGAATGAGGGAGACACGATGACCGATAGGATAGATCTTCACATGACAGTCAATGGGCGATGGATAGAACGTGAAGCCCCGGCGGGGATTTCGCTTCTTCGATTTTTAAGGGAGCACCTGGGACTCAAGGGTACCAAAAACGGGTGCGGCACCGGCCACTGCGGAGCATGTACGGTGCTCATCAACGGAAAGCCTAGGCGCTCCTGCGTAGTCACAATCGATTCCCCGATTCTTAACGATGCCGAGGTGCTGACCGTCGAGGGGCTCGCTCCCGAGGGCAAGCTCCATCCCCTCCAGGTCGCCTTTATCGAGCACGGGGCGGTCCAGTGCGGCTACTGCACTCCGGGAATGCTCATGACGGCGAAGGCTCTCCTGGACCGTAATCCCTCCCCCTCCCGGAAGGATGTCGTCGCGGCCCTCAAGAAGGGAAACAACATCTGCCGGTGTACCGGATACGTGACGATAATCGACGCCGTCCTCACGGCGGCCGAACGGATGAACGGCGGATGGGAATACACCGATACGTCCCGAACGGTAGATAGAGACCCCCTGGATAAACCCCGCCTCTCCCGGGACGCGGCGCTCCAGGTGACCGGCCGCCTCACCTACTCGGACGACTTGGATGTTCCCGGGGCGCTCATCGGGAAGGTCCTCTGGAGCCGACACCCCCACGCGGAAATTCTTGGAATAGACTCGAGCCGGGCGGAAAAGGTATCCGGGGTGGTTTCGGTCTTGACCGCCGCCGACGTCCCGGGAATAAACCGCGCCGGACTCATGGTCCCGGACACCCCCGCCTTCGCCGACGATAAGGTCCGGTTTATCGGGGACCCCGTGGCCGTTGTCTTCGCGGAAACCGAAGAGGCCGCCGAGGAAGCACGGGACCTGATATCGGTCGACTATAAGCCCCTTCCCGGGGTCTTCTCGATCGACGAGGCCTCCGCACCGGACGCACCCCTCGTCCACGTCCAGGAACCTGCCTCTAAAGGAAATCTATTCCATAAAGCGATTATCCGCCGGGGCGATCCCGCGGCGGCTTTCGAAAAGTGCGCCGTGATCGTGGAAGATACCTTCGAAACCCAGCGTATCGAACAGGGCTTTCTCGAACCGGAATCGGGCGTCGGATTTCCCGACGGTGACGGAGGGGTAACCGTCAAGATGGGGACCCAGTGCGTTTTCGACGACCGGAGTCAGCTCGCAAGAATCCTCGACCTCCCCGAAGCTAAGGTCCGAATCGTCCAGATGCCCATGGGGGGCGCCTTCGGGGCCAAGGAGGACATCCTGATCTTCCAATTCCTCGGATTAGGCGCGCTCAAGACCGGACGGCCCGTACGGATTACCCTGACCAGGGAAGAGAGTCTGAGGACCCATCAAAAACGTCATCCCACCCGCCTTAAGTACAAGGCGGGGGCGGACGCCGGAGGAAAGCTCCAGGCGGTACGCGCGGAGATCGATATGGACGGCGGCGCGTATTCTTCCTTGAGCATCGACGTCCTCGAAAACGCGGTTGTCTTTTCCTGCGGCCCCTACGCCGTGCCCCATGTCGACGTTACGGGCAGGGTCTGGTATACCAACAACGTTCCCAGCGGAGCCATGCGGGGTTTCGGCGCCCCCCAGGCCGCCGCGGCGATCGAAAACATCATGGACGAGCTGGCCCGGCGCCTCGAAATGGACCCCCTGGAGCTCCGCTTGCAGAACGCCCTGCGCCCCGGAGACCTTACCATCACCGATCACCTCCTCCCCGAGGGATATCCGGGAATCGTGGCGTCGTTGGAGGGACTCAAGCGGGCCTTAGCCGGGCTCGAACTGCCGAAACCGGCTGATGGAAAAAAGATCGGCTTAGGGATTGCCGCAGGAGTCAAGAACATCGGGTTCGGACACGGCGCGGAGGAAAGCGCGGGTGCGATTATTGAGCTCGGCAGGGACGGAAAAATCGTGCTCAAAGCCACCCATCACGAATACGGTCAGGGAGCGCGGGCGGCGCTCATTAAATTCGCGGCCGACGCTCTCCACACCGATCCCTCCGCGATAGATATCGTCTATCCGGATACATCCCGAACCCCTCCCACAGGGCCGACGACCGCTTCGAGGCAGACCTTCCTTACCGGAAATGCACTCCTCCTTGCCGTCGAAAGCTTAAAGCGGAAGGTTTATACAAAGGCCGCCGAACACCTCGGTGCCGAGGCCAAGAACATCGTTTTCGAAGGCCCTGCACTGAAAGACCTGGACTCCGGGAAGACCGTGCTCCTCGAGGAGCTCTCCGATTCCTTTCCCCTCCGGTTCGAGGAACGGTACACGGCCCCGAAGTCCATACCCCTCAGAGAAGGCGAGCCGAGCGATTTCGGCACGAAGGGATTCGTCTCCCGGCAGACCCACTGGTGTTACGCCTACGGGGCCCACGCCGCCGTCGTGGAGGTGGACGAGGAGACCGGGGCGGTACGGGTGCTTACGGTCATAGCCGTCCACGATCTCGGGAAAATCCTTAACCGAGGCGCCGTGGAGGGCCAGATACACAGTGGTGTCATGATGGGGATCGGCTATGCCCTGAGCGAGAACTTCGTCGTTGAAAAGGGCATCAACCTGACCGACACCTTCGGCAAGGTGGGGCTTCCCACCGCAGATATGACTCCCCATATCGAGACGGTGCTCCTGGAAGTACCCCATCCCTTCGGCCCCCTCGGGCTCAAGGGGTTCGCCGAAGCGCCTTCCATCCCCACCGCTCCGGCTATAATGAGCGCCCTCACCGATGCGGTGGGATTCAGGCCCAAAAGGCTCCCCCTCGACCGCGAGGAGCTTCTCCGGGCTATCCGGGGGTAAGCAGTCCCGCCCGCTCCGGTGCACCGGTTATTTATTGAACAGCGTCCGGCCGCCGTCGGCGAGGATCTCCTGACCGCAGATGTAGTCGCCCCATTCGCTGGCGAGGAAGGCGGTGAGGCCCGCGATGTCCTTTGGTTTCCCGAGGCGGCCCACCGGAATCTGGTCCTCCAGGAGCTTCCGCTTTTCGGGATCACCGTAGCGCTCTTTCAGCAGGTCGGTTTCGATGACGCAGGGATGGATGATGTTCGTGCGGATCCCCTTCTTCAGATAGGCCCGGCAGAGGTAGGCCGCCATGCCGGTCATCGCGGCCTTCGCCGCGGCGTAGTCGACGGCGCCCCCTCCCCCGTCGTAGACGGCGGAGGACCCGATGAGGATAATCTTGCCGTATCCCTGCTCTTCCATGGGGCCTAATGCGGCACGCACTCCGTAAAAAGCCGAAGTCGTATTGATATCCAGGTACTCCCTCCACTCGGCGTCGGATATCTTGTCCGGCGTCCGGGCAAGGTTCTTTCCCACGTTGCAGACGAGAATATCGAGGCGTCCCGTCTCTTCGACTATTTCATGCACGCACGCGCCGGTCTCCGAACTCGAGAGGGCGTCCACCGCCGCGTCCCGGACCTTGCCTCCGGCGGCGGTGATTTTCCGCTTCAGTTCCTCGATCCGTTCCCGGTTCTTCGGATTCCCGGTGTGGGTGAAAACGGTATACGCCCCGGCTTCGCAGAGGACCTCGGTGATCCCCGCCCCGATCCCCCTGCTGCCGCCGAGGACTAAGGCTGTTTTTCCGGTCAAGTCGATGGTAATCATTTCTTTTCCTCCGCCCACTTGATGAGCATCCCCAGAAAATCCTGCCTATCCTCTAGGAGCATGGCATAGGCCTTAGGCGCTTCCTCGGGAAGAAAGTCATGGGTGACCAGCTCCCCCGCACGGAGGGCCTTCCGTTCCATGAGCTCCATAGTCCCCTGAAGCCTCTCGTCACTCCTCGAGTCGGCGCAATAGAGGGTAAGCTCCTTCCTGCGGAGCCAGTGCCAGTCGATGCAGCTGTCCCCCGGAGGGTAATAGCCGTTTAATACCAATTGTCCGTGACGCTTGAGCATCTCCGCTCCCTCCCGGACGGTTTTCATCATACTTGCCGTGTCTAAAACGATGTCCACGCCGCCGGGATATTCCCGGCCCATGTGCTCGGTAAAGTCAAAGTTTCGGTTATCGTAGACCTCGTCGGCGCTGTACCGCTCGGCAAGAGAAAGGCGTTCCGGGGAAAGACCGGAGATGATAGTCCTCGCGCCCCGGAACTTAAGGACCTGGGCGGCATACTGCCCCACTAACCCGTCGCCGATGACGACGGCCGTATCCCCGGGCCCGACGGCGGGCTTGAAGGCCCCGTTGTATCCGACCTGGGCTAAGAGGAGACAAGCGGCTTCCTCGAAAG
>JBKHAJ010000329.1:0-2802 GCA_046542935.1 Spirochaetia bacterium
GCGGCGACGGCGGCCATCCGGGACATCTCGATAGTTGCCGCAATCCCCGTACACAACCCTACGAGCATGTACGTGAAGATCTTGATCCGGTCCACCTTGATTCCCGAGTATCGGGCGGCGTCTTCGTTGCCCCCGACGGCGAATACGTAGGTTCCGAACTTAGACCGGGTAAGCACAATATGGAGGACAACAGCTAGGAGTATTGCAATAATGAAGGGAATGGGAATCCGGGCGATAGAGCCGTTACCAATCCGGGTAAACTCGGGAATCTTGTTTCCCATAATCGTTGCGCCGCGGCAGAAGTACATGACCACCGAACGGGCGATGATTCCGATGGCAAGGGTTACGATAAACGGAGGCAGCTTCGCCTTGGTAATTATTATCCCGTTTATAAAGCCGAACCCGGTTGCAATAAGGCAGGCCGCCAGTATCGGAATCCACAGCGGCATGAGCGGGGCCCCTTCCGGTGTCACCATCCCCTGGAGAATTATAAGGACCGCTCCTGAGGTCGCTAGGACAGGTCCGCTTGACAGGTCGATTCCGCCGCCGATGATAACGAAGGTCATCCCTAAGGCGATTACTCCGACTATCGAGGTATTCCGAAGAATGTTGAGCAGGTTGTCGGGTCTCAAGAACCTCGGTGCGGCTATTCCGCAGAGGATTATAATAACGACGAAGACGACCACGACGCTGTAGTCCTGCCAGATCTTCTTTACGAAATTAAAAACGGGGCTCTGGGGTTTCGTCTCTTCGGCCCCGATATTTTTTACGTCTTGTTTCTCAGCCATTCTATTCTCCCGATTCACTTAAACGTTGGTTGCGTAGTACATGATTTTTGCTTCCGTCGCTTCGGACGCTAAGAGACTTCCCGTAATCCTGCCTTCGTGCATCACGAGAATCCGCTCGCAGATGGTCAGTACTTCGGGAAGGTCCGAAGACACGACAACGATAGCGACCCCCTCGGCCGCAAGCTCTTTGATGATGTGGTATATTTCCTGCCGGGCCCCGACATCGACCCCGCGGGTGGGTTCGTCGAGAATAAGGACCTTTGCTCCGGAAAGAAGCCACTTTGACAAGGCTACCTTCTGCTGGTTGCCTCCGGATAGATTGCTGACGTGCTGATCCGCGCTGTTGCATCGGATGTTCAGACGGTTAATCATCCTCCGGGTATTCTCCAGGGATCTCTTCTTTTTCTTGAATAATCCCTTATTCTTCCTCCAATACACGTAGTTGGCGTTTTCGAGGATAGGGCGGCACAGGACGAGGCCGGTTTCCTTTCTGTCTTCGGTGACGAATCCGATATTGGCCTTGATTGCATCGATCGCCGATTTTATGGTGACCGGCTTTCCCTCGACGAAGACCTCGCCTTCGTCGGGTTCCCGGAGTCCGAAGATGATCTCCATCAGCTCGCTCCGACCCGCACCGACTAAGCCGCTGAATCCGAGGATTTCCCCCTTCCTGACTTTAAAATCGATATTTCGGAGCATTCCGTCGGTAACATTTTTTACCTCGAGGACGACCGCGTCGGGATCGCCGTCGAAATCGGTCACCGCTGACTCGGTAATCTGGCGTCCGACCATGAGAGTCGCGATATCGTGGACGGTTACCTCGGGGACATCTTTGGTCGCTATGAAGTAGCCGTCCCTGAGGACCGTTACCTTTCGACAGACTTCGGTTATCTCTTTTAGGCGGTGGGAAATATAGATGACGGCGATTCCCTGTTTGCTCAAATTGCGGATCAGGTCGAACATAATCGCGGTCTCCTTGCCGGTGAGGACCGCGGTGGGCTCGTCCATAATAAGCAGTTCGACGTTGAAACTGATGGCTTTGGCGAGTTCCACCATCTGTTTCTGGGCTATCTTGAGCTCTTTGACCTTCCTCTGGGGATCAATCTTGCCCTCCCCGAGGCGATCGAGGAGCTTTTTCGCCTCCGTGTTCATCGCAGTGTAATCGATGAGGCCGTTTTTCCTCCTCGGTTCTCTCCGCAGAAAGATGTTCTGGGCCACGGTGAGCTCGTTCAAGAGGTTGAGCTCCTGGTGGATCATCGAAATTCCGAGCTTCTGGATGTCTAAGGGGTGGCTGTTCGGCTTGATCGTCTCGTCTTTGAAGATGACATCTCCCGAATCCTGGACGTAAACGCCCGCGAGAATCTTCATCAAGGTAGATTTTCCGGCGCCGTTTTCTCCGCACAGGGCCATGATCTCGCCCCGGTCGACCTCGAAATCCACCTGGTGAAGGACCTCGACTCCGTAAAAGCTCTTGCATATTTTCTTCATGTGCAATAATTTCGACATGATTACTTCTCCGCTGTTTTATTCACTGAAGCAGTGTGAATGTGATTTTCAGTTCCGCGATCTCTTCCGAACATTAAAACGTCATTATGTTTTTTTGTCAAGATTTTTCCGAATAACTTTCGTTTATGCGTGTTTGTTAGCGGTTTGGGGGCCACCATCACCTCTGTGCAACCGGTTGTGTACAATACACGATCTGCCGGCGCTTGTCAAACTATTCCTTATCGGATTTCTTGTGTTTTGTCCACTTTCTAGTGTAGTATTAATGCAATAAAAAATCGAGGAGTATTCCATGTCTTCCCCCGGAGAAGGGCCGGCCCGCCGGAAATCATAGAGGAACTCAAGCCCCTTCCGGGTGAGGCCGTTATCCAAGCCTACACTTTGGACAAATTCTACGGGACCCCCCTGGACATGTATCTGCGGGCGAAGGACATTCGGTACCTGATGGTCACGGGAATCCTCGCGGACTTGTGCGTAACGGCCACCGTATTCAGCGCTAATACCCGGGAAT
>JBKHAJ010000054.1:0-15491 GCA_046542935.1 Spirochaetia bacterium
CCGTCGAGCTGCGAATAGAGCGAGAAGTTGTCGCATGTCGTAACGAGGAGTAGAAAAAGTGTAGCCAGGCCTATCACACTGATTCCGTATTTCTTCATCTTGTTCTTTTTCATAACGCTTTTCCTTCAAAACCTGAAATTGACATGTACCGAGGGCGCAATTCCCATAATGGGATAGTACTGTTCGAAAAACATAAAGTAGCTTACGTCCAGCTCTATACCGATAAGCCGTTGGAATTGGAAATTCGTTCCCACCCCCGCGGAGAAGTAGGGGATTATTTTTGTGAGGACGGGAGAAGACTCGGGGAGAAAGAGGAATAACGACATACCCCCGGTGACATGAATAAATACCCGCAGAAAACGCCGTGAAGAAGTGCTCAAATGGATGTCGAGACCTAGGGGAAGGAGAAAGTTATTCGAGCTCGAAATGAGGAGTCCTCCGGCACTGAAGTAGTTGAGTCCCGCGTAAAGACCCAGTCCGATATCCATCAAAGGTGTCGGAAAGATGTAGTTTCCGTGGATAGAGGAGAGGGCTCCAAGACTGAAATAGAGATTCGTCTTTCCGAGGGCGATAAAGGGAGCGGAGCCGACGGAAAGATAAAACCGCTCAGTTCTTTCTCGAGGTGCAGGCTCACGGGACGGATAAATCTCTCCCACCGGCTCTCCTCCACCCCTTCTCGATTCCTCCGCATCATATCCGTCTTCCCTAGGGCGATCCGGATCGAAATTTTCTCCGGGAATCTTCGTCTCCAGCCGATCGATGATCTCACCGACCGCCGCGGTGAAAATCGTATCGAGGCTCAAATTGACGGTGGTTGTTTTCGAAACCAGAACGGAAATCTCGGGTCTTCGAACATCTCCGCAGTCGATCTCGATGTGTATACCCGTTTCTTCTTCGAGATACGAACATGTGCCGACGATATCGAAATCTTCCGTCCGTGCAACCGGCAAAATATCCTCCCGACTCAAAGGGGCATCCGTATTCGGGAGATCGGTGAGGATCGTTACCTCTAAGCCCGCTCGCTGAAACTCGACCTGCAGGGCTTCGGAGATGAGGTCTTCCAGGTCCGGATTCGGATTTTCGCCCGTCGGAACCACCGCGATAAGAATGCTCGTATAGACTTCGGGATTCTCTTCGGCGGCGGGTAACGATGTGGAAATCAAAAAGAGAGCGCCCGTGCAGAAAAGCACAAGGAGCAGAGCATTCATTCTAAAGAACCGGCTGTAAGTTTCCATCGAATATCAGCCGGTATAGTTAATAGACATCCACGTACCGCCATTGACTATAAGAGGCACAATGAATCTCGTACCTTATAGTATATACGCAATGTACTAATATTTCTTGAAAAATCAAAAAATTTTAATTTTATAGGTGACCACCGATTATCTCCCGTAGCGGCAGCTTGCCGAGGGATAATAGCTTCAGTACATTGGATTCAGTGGCACTCTCAATGATAAAGGACCGGTATCCATGAATACACAGCCGCTCCTCCTCTACAATGGAACGATACTGACTATGGATCCGGACAGATCCCGGGCGGAAGCGGTTCTTCTCGGAAGGGATAAGATCGAGTGGGTCGGCACCCGGCCCGACTCCCTTTCAAAGGGTGTGGGGCCAAACGATAATGTCCGGCGCATCGACCTCGGGGGAGGAACCGTAATACCCGGTTTCAACGATAACCATCTCCATGCTCTGATCATGGGTGACCACCGGCTGATGCCCGACTTGACCGGTCTCGATTCAAGCGAAATTGTTGAGCTCCTTTCCCGGGAGTTCCGAGATACCGGTCCGGGGGAGCTCATCCTGGCCTACGGCTGGGACTATCCCTCCTGTCCCAATCCCCGGAGGGAGTTCCTCGATGAAGCCTTCACGGATAATCCGGTCGTCCTTGTACAGTTTTCGGGACACGGGATCTGGGTCAACGGCCGGGCCCTCGAAGAGATGAATGTGCCGGAAACCGTTTTCGACTCCGACCCCTCCGACCCGGTAGAGAGAGACGGCGGGGGCAGGGCGACGGGGATCATCAGGGAGACGAAGAGCAATTCCCTGCTGACGAAGCATTTCACCAAAATTTCGAAAAGTCCGGCACTTGCCGGCGAACGCATCGAGAGGGCCCTCGAGGAGTTCCGGAGGTATGGAATCACCTCTTTCCAAGACAATACGTGGCTCTTTCCGGTCCTCTTGGGATACAGGAGACTCCGTCGGAAGGGGAGGCTTACCGGACGTGTTTCCTGCTGGCGGTACGGGAACGATCCGAAACGGTCCCGTTTTATGGGACTCCCCCTCTACGACGGCGGATTGATTTCCCGAGGCCCCTGGAAGTACATCCTCGACGGTTCTTTTTCCACCGGCACCGCATGGCTTACCGAGCCCTATGCGGGCGGTCCCGGAAAAAACGGAAACGGTACTCCTGCCAAGGTTATAAAAGGGTATCTCGATTTCGTTGCGAGGAAAAAGAAACAAGGCGCTTTCCACGCCATCGGAGACCGTCAGGTAGGTGAGTTTCTCGATGCTGTGGAGAGCATAGGTAAGGACCCGGGAAGGGCTTCGACTCTCAAGGATCTTCGTCTTCGTCTCGAGCACGCCCAACTCATACGGGATGAGGATATCCTGAGAATCCGGGATTTGGGAATTCTCGTCGCGGCGCAGCCTTCGGCCCTTATCTCACCGGAAAAGGACCGTGTTCTCTTAGGCGATGAGCGGGCGCTGCGGGCCTACCCGTATCGAACCCTCATAGACGCGGGAGTCAGGCCCTCCTTCGGGTCCGACATCCCGGGAGAGCGGGTTCTCGACCCTCTGCACCTGATTCATATGGCGGTCAACAGAGAAGGGGATGAAGCAATTACCCCCGAGGAGGCCCTCCGGTGCTACACCGCCGAAAGCGCCTACGCCGAGTTCGAAGAGGACCGGAAGGGGATGATCCGTCCGGGGATGCTCGCCGACTTGACGGTCCTCTCCGCAAATCCCCTCGAGGTGGGGAACGAACGGATCAGGGATATCGAAGTCGAGATGACCCTAGTCGGGGGCCGGGTGGTGTACGACAGGCTCAACCGGGGGCCCGCTCAGGGAGTTTAGGTTCTTATCGCCCTTCGACCGCACCGGTTGATGCAAGCCCTGCATAGCGGGGTTCTAAGGTTATGACGATCCAGCGGACGAAGTTGAGGTCGGACCGCCTTATCTTTTCGTTGCCGAAACTCCCCCGCCGGGTCAAGCCGGGGGGAGAGGACGACCTGATTGATGATATCCTTATTTATCCCGCTAATCGTCCGACGGACACTCTCCGGTTATTGTAGGTAAAGTTGTTCAGCGCGTCCGCGACCGTATCCGCCGACCTTTCTTCTATCTGGAACCGGGTCGACTTCGTTCCGATGTCGATATGTCCGACCGCTATTCTTCGGTCCCGGGTGCTCTGATTAATCAGGCCGATCAGCTGAGGGGGAAGGAGTTTGTCTTTTCTTCCTAAGTTTATAGTAAGATAGGTCAGGTTCGAACGACGGGTGCGCGTGCCTTCCGCCGGCCGGTTTCTTTTCGGCGCCTTTTCGGCGTGATCAAATCCTCGACGCCGGGCGGGCCTCGAAACCGCGGAGGGTTCCTGCGCGTTCCGATAGTATTCCAGTATGCGGCGGGCCTGAAGGCTCAATAGCCTAGCCGCAAGATCTTCCTTCGATATATCCGCGAATCCCTCGTCGATGAGTCCTTTGAAAGAACCCATCATCTTTGCATCGACGGGGGTTTCTTTGATGCTTTCGATCAGACTGTGAAGGCGGCGTTCGAGTATGTCCCGTGTTTTCGGGAGAGCACCTTCTTGGATCGTTTTACGTATGGATTTTTCGATCCGTTTGAGCCGGTATATTTCTTTTCGTTCCACGAAAGCGATCGATTGGCCCGATTTTCCCGCCCGGCCGGTACGGCCGCTGCGGTGGGTATAAATCTCGGTTTTTTCGGGAAGCTGGAAGTGGATGATGTGCGACAAGCCGGTGACATCGAGCCCCCGGGCGGCGATATCGGTCGCGACGAGGATGCGGACGTTTAAGTCCCGGAATTTTTTCATCACATATTCCCGCTGGGACTGGCTCAGATCCCCGTGGAGGGAATCCGCGTCATACCCGTCGTTCAAGAGCTTATCGGCAATTTCCTGGGTGTCCCGTTTTGTCCTGCAGAATACGATACCGTAGATATCGGGGTGATAATCGAGTACCCTTTTCAGGCAGTGGTACTTGTCCCGTTTGTCGACGATAAAGTGGGTGTGCTCGACGTTTTCAGCGGCGGTGTTCTTTTTGCCTATCGTTATCTCTTCGGGATCTCTCATATAGGTGCGGGTAATGAAATAGACCGACTCGGGCATCGTCGCGGAGAAGAGAACGGTATTCCGTTCGGCGGGGGCCGTGGAGAGGATGGCGTCGAGGTCTTCTTTGAAGCCCATATCGAGCATAATGTCCGCTTCATCTAAGACGAGATACCTGAGAAACGATATATCGGCTATGCCTCGGCGAATCATATCGAGAAGCCTTCCCGGAGTTGCCACGAGGACATGGGCCCCTGATTTGAGCATTTTGATCTGCCGATTCATATCGGATCCGCCGTATACGGGAACGATGCGGAGTCCCGGTATATACCGCCCGTAGCTCGTTATGTCGGATGTTATCTGTCCGCAGAGCTCCCGGGTCGGAGCTAAGATAAGCGTCTGGGTGGCGCGGTTCTCGAGATCGGTCTTTTCCACTATCGGCAGACCGAAGGCGGCGGTCTTTCCGGTCCCGGTTTGGGAGAGTGCTATGATATCCCGGTTTCCGGTGAGGAGTTTGGGTATTACCTTTTCCTGAATTGCGGTCGGCTCGGTGAAGCCCAGCTCTTCCACGGCGGTCAGGCTCGCTTTTCCGAGGCCTAGATCTTTGAATGTCACGTAGTATTCCTTGATTTTCGTATTTTTCGTTCTACGGTCTGTTGTGCAGGTACGCAGGCGGATTGAGCGAATAATACGTGTAATAGATTAAAAAGTCAATCCGTGCTCCCGGCATCAGAATACGTACCCGCAGAAAGAAAGGAGCCGGTCCGGGTCGGGGCTCAGGGAATAGTTCAGGAGAAGGGAAATGCCCTCGGCTGTAGTGAAGATCTTAAGAAGTGCCGCGGAGTCCCACATTATAGAGTCCATGTACCGTACCGCTTCTTTATCCCCCGATGTTAAGAATTGATACTTGATTCCTTCACTATAGATATCCTTACTCCGCCTGAGAAGGTTTCTTATCTCCCCAGGACTCAGGGTTTCGACGGTTTCGGAGGAGGCAAGGATATGAAGCATCGCAGATCTCGCGGCCGGATCGGGAAGATGATCGGGAAAAATCGAGATAAACCGTTCCGTCTCCTTCCGCGCCTCGGCGAGATATGCTTCGTTGTAATCGGGATTTGTTCCCCGGTCGTTCAAGTAGATGTGCTGTGAATTGGTTATTCCCCGGTGTGAGAAAAGGTCGTGGTACGTATGGAGGAAGAAACCGAAAAGATACGCCGCCTCTCTATAATCCTCCGTGAGGAGCTTGTAATTGAGGAAATTGAGGATCCTGGAGCAGTAGAGGAAGTAGGCGTCCAAGGCCTCTCGTTCAATCGATTCGAGCTCGGCCGAAGTACGTTCGACGGAGTAATCGTAGTCTTCCGTCTGTGAGTGCGGCGGAAGATGACCGAAGAAATAGAGGTCCGGCCCGCCGGAAGCGTAACAGACTATGTCCGCTAGGGTAGGGTCGACGTATTCATACCGCTCGATACCGAAGAGAGGCACGGTCCTTACCTTGACGACCTCCCCGAAGGAGGGCCCGTAACACCGCTCGAGGGCCGTCTGAGTGATATCGTAGTGCGATCCCGGTTCGTTGGTGAGCCCGGGGAACGGCCAGATTTGGACGGATACCAGAATACAGAGCAGGGGCAATACAAACCGCTTCATCTTTCCGCGGCCTCCCGCCTAAAAAGTTTCGACTTGACCCCTGCGGCGGGCCAAACGTATGCGACCCATAAGCCAACGATTCCATAGCGAAGATAATCGAGCCAAAGGCGCTCCGGAAATACCGCCCCCAGCCCCAGGAGGATGCCCAGGGTCGTCCCGAGGCCGAGGATGTACCTCAGTACCTTGATAAGGAGTGATCCCTCCGCCGGATCGAATCTGATCCACCGCTCCTGGAGAAAAAACCCTGCTACGAGTCCTAGGGACATTCCGGAAGCCTTGAAGAAATCCTCGACCATCCACCCTTCGGCATAGACCGTCTCGTGAAGGATGAATACGGTAATAGTGATTAGAAATACCAGCGTTTCGAGCATGAAGAAGAATCGTCTCAATTTTACCGGAGTACTCCATAATTTTTCGATGATTCCGTTCATCCCGAGGGCTATCGCTACTCCCACGGCGAGACCCGTGACGGCATCCAGCGGCCAATGGACCCGCAGGTAGACCCGTGTAACCCCGACGGCGATCATAAGGAGCGCGGCAATAAACGTCACCCACCACCGTTTGAGGATGAGAGCCGCCGTGGTAAAGAACGAAGCCGCCCCCTGGGTGTGCCCGCTGGGAAAGGCGTAACTCGTTGCCGTCTCCAGCCGTTCCGGAGTCAGGGACTCGATCCGTGTGAAGGGGCGGGGTGAGCGGACGAATATCTTGATTATCCCGTTGACTACGGCTGAAAACACGAAAATGGATGCCAGTTTGAACCCTTCCTTCCGGGACAGGGTCCAATAGATGAAGGCGATAACGACGATAAAGAAGAACTGCTCCCCCAGCATTGTTATAATCTCAGCGGCGGTGGTAAGGGGTGGTGCGGCTATACGCTGGAAGAACAGAAGAATCGATTCCTGCACGGCTTCCTCCTCGTGTAGTATAAAATGAGAATGTATTTAAGAAAATGCTTTTAGGATACAAACATCGAAATATTACGCCGATTCCGGTCACGGCCGTAATCAAGAGACCTTGACGATAATTTCCCCGATTTGTATACTTAAACCATTGCTTAATCGTTTAAAGGAGTGGCGGTCATGAAAAAACGGACTGATATACCTTCATACCAGGAAGTGTGCACCGAGTTCGGCATTACGTGTAAGGGGGCTGAAAGCGAGCTTCGAACCGCTCTATCCGAGGTCGAAGGACTCTCCGAGCTCTTCCGAGCTCTATCAGACGAGACTCGTACGAAAATCCTCCATCTTCTTGCGCAGCAGGAGCTCTGTGTGTGCGACCTGGCGTATCTCCTCGACATGACCCTTCCCGCGGTATCGCATCACCTCAGGGTTCTGAAAACCCTGCGGCTTGTCCGGTCACGACGCATGGGTAAGCAGGTTTTCTATGCCCTCGACGACAATCATGTCCTCGCCCTCATCAAGGTAGCCCGGGACCATTACAATCACGGAGATGATTCATGAACTCTGCCGACAATCTGAAAAGATACCGTATCAGAGGCCTCGACTGCGCGAGCTGCGCGAACGAGATCGAAACGGCTCTCCGCAAGCTCGAAGGTTTCGACAGGGCCTCGGTAAGCTTCTCAACGAACACGATCATGATACCGGAGGACAGGCGCGAAATTGCCGAGGAGACGATCTCGAAAATAGAGCCCCATGCACGTATCGTCGAAAGGATTGATGCCGGAAGGGGCGAAACGGTTTCAACCGGTATCCCTGCGGTTGTCCTGAGGATAGGCCGCATTGGACTCGCCCTGGCGCTGACCGTAGTGGGCGTTATATTTCAGGATGTTCTCCATGATACCCCGCTCAGGATGGGGGAGTACGCAGTATTCCTCACGGCCTATATCCTCGTAGGGTGGCCGGTGCTTGCGGGGGCGGCGCGTAATATCATGCGCGGCCGCGTCTTCGATGAAATGTTTCTTATGAGTATCGCGACCATCGGCGCAATCGTGATTCACGAGTTCGCCGAGGCGGTGGCGGTCATGCTCTTCTACTCCCTAGGAGAATACGTTCAGGAACGTGCTGTGGACCGTTCACGCCGCTCGATCACTTCTCTCATGGACCTGAGGCCTGATTTCGCGCGTACCGTATCCAACGGGGTCACGACGGAGGTCGATCCCGAGTCGGTGGAGGTGGGCGCGGTCATCGAAGTCCGCCCCGGAGAGCGGATCCCCCTCGACGGAGAAGTTATCCGCGGTGAATCCGAAGTGGATACCTCGGCACTCACCGGCGAATCGGTTCCCCGCCGGGTGGAAAGCGGCAAGAGCGTACTCTCCGGTTTCGTAAACGGTCCCGGAACTATCCGCGTTCGGGTAACGAGGCCGTTTTCCAAGTCGTCGGTGTCCCGTATTCTCGAGCTCGTCGAGGACGCCGCCGCACGCAAGGCGCCTACCGAAAGGTTTATAACCCGCCTCGCGAGGGTCTATACTCCCATTGTCGTAGGTATTGCCGCCGCCATCGCTTTTGTGCCGCCGGTCGTGATTCCCGGGGCCACCCTCGGGGAATGGGTCTACCGTGCCCTCGTCATGCTCGTTATCTCCTGTCCCTGTGCCCTCGTCATATCGATACCCCTCGGTTACTTCGGCGGGATCGGAGGCGCATCCCGGAACGGGATTCTCGTCAAGGGGGCCAACTATTTAGACGCTCTTACCGACCTCTCCACCGTAGTCGTGGACAAGACCGGGACCCTCACCAGGGGAACCTTCGAGGTGGTCCGGACTGTGCCTCAGGACGGATTCGACAGGGAAGAAATCCTTCGTCTAGCTGCGCTTGCCGAGTCGCATTCGACCCATCCCATCGCCCGATCGATCCGTGCTGCCTATAGCGGAGATATCGACGACGACGCGGTAACCGATGTGCGGGAGGAGAAGGGATTCGGAGTAGTAGCTCAAGCGGATACACGGAGGATCATTGCGGGAAGTGACCGGCTGCTCGTAAGGGAAGAAATCGATTACGACGAATACGAGGCAGAAGGGACGGTGGTACATGTCGCTGTCGACGGGATATATGCCGGGTACATCGTGATCGCCGACACCCTCAAGCCGGATGCCGCGGAAGCGGTGGCTGAGATCAAGGAATTGGGAGTGGAGAGCGTCGTCATGCTCACCGGTGACAATGAATCCATCGCCAAGCATATTGCCGAGGAAGCGGGAATCGATGCGGTGTATGCCGGGCTTTTGCCTGAGGAGAAGGTCGCGAAGGTAGAGGAAATCGCCGCCGCTCTGCCCGAAGGGAAACGGCTTGCCTTCGTAGGCGACGGGATAAACGACGCGCCCGTTCTGATGCGCGCCGATATCGGTATCGCCATGGGCGCCCTCGGTTCGGACGCCGCTATCGAAGCGGCGGATATTGTCCTCATGGATGACCGTATGGGCGGGGTGGGGGATTCGATTCAAGCGGCCCGCCGTACGAGATCGGTGGTCCTCCAGAATATCTGGTTAGCCCTCATCGTCAAAGGCGTCTTTCTTACTCTCGGCGCATTCGGTATCGCCACCATGTGGGAGGCGGTCATAGCGGATATGGGCACCTCGATTCTCGCAGTCCTGAACGCGACGCGTACACTCCGCTTTTCACGAAAGATGCAAGATAAGTGATTTCCACAGTTTTTTTCCTTGCTCCCTCTCCAAATTGTTTCTATCATAAAATTGATACCGGATATCCTGTGGGAGGCGGCATGAGCGAAAAGAATACAGATAAGATGAGCGAATACGTCGACGATAGTTTCGACGCGTCGAGGAAAATAACGTCCTTTGACAAGATGATCAGTTCTTTGAATGCCGGCGGCACGGAAATAGAAATACTGATCCCCGCCGCCGATTCGAAGAGCGCTCTCGCGGGGACCGCCGCGTTCATGGAATTTCTCGACATTCCGGTCCGGGCGGTGCTTGCGGGACCGGTAACCAAGATCGAGGCGGTGTTAGGGGAAATAGAAAATGCGGGAAAGTTGAGACAAGAATATGTCACCCTGCTTCCCGCGGAGGATCCCGAGGAAATTTTCAATGCGGTCTTGAATCGCATAGACCGGAGGAAAAATCAGATCATCCTCAAGGGCAATATTACCTCCGACCAGTTAATGAGGGGATTACTCCAAAAGAAAGAAACAATTATCGATAAGGGCAAAATTATCACCCATCTGAGGCTGTTCGAAACAGATGACGGCATGACTGTTATGAGCGACGGCGGTATCAATGTGGTCTCTAACATCACCGACCGGGTAAAACGGGATAAACTGCTTACGAAAATACGGATAAACTCGCTTCGGGTCGGAGAAATCTTCGGCATCGATCAAGACGCTCTCTTCATTCCGGATGCCGCCTCCGGCATAGATGAGTTGAAGGAGACAGCGGTGAAGTTGTTTACCGATCCGCAGGTGTTCCCGAAGATTATTCAATTTCCCTGGATTGGTCCCGCTAATATACTGTATAAATCAGCCGCATATACGCCCTGGTCCGTACGATACGAGAAGGAGCTGGAGCTGTCGTGTCCCGGTACCGCGACGGTGTTCACCCGCCTCGACACAGGTAGTCCCCTGGTTGTGGCCGGACCGGAAAAGGGCGCGGGACCGGAGGAGAAGGAGGTCCTGCTCGAGAAGGTCTTGGAGATGGTACCCGCTCTCGGTGTCGAGACTCCTAGAACCGCCCTTCTCGACTTTACTGAACAGTACGAGAGTTTTGCCGATACCCCTTCGATCCGAGATAGCCGTGAATTAGTCAAAAGATTCGACGGAAAGGAAATAGGCGGACGAAGGTGTGTGGTCGAAGGGCCCATGGCCTACGATTTGGCCGTCTCCGAAAAGGCCGCTCAAGTCAAGAAATTCGATTCCCGGGTTTCCGGAAGTCCGGATATCCTCTTTACGCCGGACTTTACTTCCGCCGTATTGCTTACCGCTCTTTATGCAGAGTGGAGATCCCTCCGCCTCCCCTGGCCGGCGGCGGATATGTCCTTCGGTAGTACGGTTCCGATAGTGGTGCCGTCCCGTTCCGATCCGCCGGACCACAAACTGAGATCTATAACGGCGGCCGTGTATGTCTCCGCCCATACCGGGTGACGAAGCACCGCGGGTGCGGCATTTCGGCCCCAAGGGGATAAAAAAAGCCCCGGCTAAGGGGCTTTTCTTGAAACTATTTTACTTAAATATTTTTTAAATGTTCCTTGAGCTCCCCCGGTTGGACTCGAACCAACGACCTAGTGGTTAACAGCCACCCGCTCTACCAGCTGAGCTACAGGGGACCGTGAATGTTGCGACAATCTACAAAAAAAACAGCCGTCTGTCAACAGGGCGGTCAATAATTTAGCGCTCAATATTATCAAATTAGGCCGCCGGTCCGGGTGTCGCCGGGGCGCGGTTGACACCTCCTCTTTCGCCGCGATAAGGTCGATGTATGAAGTATCTTACCAAACATTTTAGTTGCGAAAAGTCGCGCCTTCCGGCGTTGTTTATTATGGGACTTTTGATAATCGCTCTCTCCGCGGGGCTCGCCGCAGGGCTCGGTGCCGAGGAGATGGAGAACACCTCGAACCCGGTCGCGGTCATGAAGACCAATTACGGGACTATCGAGCTCGAGCTCTTTCCTGAAGCCGCCCCGAAAACGACGGACAACTTTATAGGCCTTGCCGAAGGCAGCAAGGAGTTCACCGATCAGGAAACAGGTGAAAAGAAAAATGAACGTTTTTACGACGGGCTGACCTTTCACCGGGTAGTGGAGGGATTCATGATTCAGGGGGGAGATCCCTTAGGCACGGGGACCGGAGGTCCCGGATATACCTTTGAAGACGAGATAAATGCTAATTCCCTGGGTTTGGACGAGGAAAAGGCGATCACTCCGGAGGGACATCCCCATCCGTACATGGGAATTCAGACTCAGGAGCAGTTCAATCAGATCGTTATAGGCCCGGTTATCCGGGAACTCGGAATCGAAAGTCAGGAAGAGCTCGATGCGAGGCGGGAGGAATTCGAAAAAATTCTGTTCGGGATGACTCTCAAAGACGTCTTCGAGAATTTGGGGTACCGCTACGATGCGTCACTCGATTCCTACCCGCCGGTCAAGGGGTCACTGGCCATGGCAAACGCGGGTCCGAATAGCAACGGTTCGCAGTTCTTTATCAATTTGGCCGACACCCCCTGGCTCGCGGGAAAGCATACCGTATTCGGCAAAGTCATTTCCGGAATGGAGGTAGTCGAGGAGATCGGGGGAGTGGAGACAGATGAGCAGAGCAAACCGGTCGAGCCGGTTGTCATTCGCTCGGTGAGAATTCGGGATTAAGAAACCGGAATCGGGATTTCTTTTCCGCAGCTCCGGCACTTTCCCTCCTGTAGACCTAACACCGTGGTCGAGTATCCGCCGCGGCGGATCAAGAGGCTTCCGCAGGAAGGACACTCGGTGTTGGTCTCCCGTAATCCGACGTTGCCTAAATAGACGTAGTTCAAATGTCTCCGGGCCACGTCGGCGAGGCGGGCGACCAGTTCCGCCTCGGTGGGGGGTATGGAGTACTTATAGGTGGGATAGTAGCACGACAGGTGGAGGGGTATGTCGGGGTCAAGCTCCGCTAGATATTCGGCGGAGCTCTCCATTTCCTCTTCGCTGTCGTTTTTTCCGGGAATTATCAAAGTAGTTACCTCGAGGCTGGTTTTACGGGACGCCTTTGCGATGAACTCGAGAACCGGTTCCAGTTTCCCCCCTATCTCCTTGACGTAGAACTCCTCGGTAAAACACTTGAGGTCGACATTCGCGGCGTCTATAACGTCAAGAAGCTCATCCGCCGGATCGGGCATAAGGTAGCCGTTAGAGACCAAAACGTTCTTGATTCCCGCCTCCCGTGCCTTGCGGGCGGTATCGAGGACGTACTCGATATGGACGGTGGGCTCCGAGTAGGTGTAGGCGATCCCGAAGCTTTTCCGTCTCTTCGCTTCCGCGACGAGATCTTCAGGACTAAAAAAATCGGTTAGTGCATCCACGTCCTGGGAAATTCGGTAGTTCTGGCAGAAAGGGCAGCGGAAGGAACACCCCACGAACCCCGCCGAAAGGATGGAGCTCCCCGGATAAAAGTGATAGAGCGGTTTTTTTTCGATGGGATCTAACGAGAGAGCGGACAGCTTGCCGTAGTAGGGGAGCTCCAAGGTGCTCCCGTTATTCTTCCGTACCTTGCAGATGCCTACTTTTTCAGGGCGGATCATGCACGAATTGGGGCATAGCAGGCAGTGTATGGTCTTTTCATCGGTATGTTCGAAATATCGGGGTTCCATGGAGGTCTCCTCGCCGTCTACTAACCGTCTCCCTGTATATTTATTAATACGAAAAAACGGGGACCGAGTCAAATGAGAGTTGTAGGGAAAACAAGAAAGGTCACGTTTTTTCGGCCGGATAGCCCGACTGCTTTGAGAGCTGTCTGAGTTCCCGTTCGGCCCGGTCGGCGATGTATTCGGAGATGATGCCGGAGACTTCGGTGGAGATTCCCGGGAACTCGAGGACTAGGTTCCTGGCGTTGCGGACAACCTTTCCGGTGACTCCCAATATTTCGTCTCCGATGCGGAGGCTGCAGTGGGGGATCTCATCCCCCGGTTCGAGGTCGTTAACAAGATGAAGGCTGTCGGGGGTAAAGTTGATGCCGGTGGGGGATATATCGAACACGACCCCGGTGATGAGCTTCATGTTTACGGGATGGGTAAATATAAACTCGATCTCGTCATAACTGAAGGGCATATATCTCGGTTCGCGCCTGTTGTCCTTGATCATCTTATACCGGCTTAAAAGTCCCTCGAGATGCATCATCTTTCGAGTATCTCTGAAGTCTTCGTTCAAGATCCCGTTTACCTGGAGATGGACGGCTTTGGCGGCTTCCTCGAAGGGGAAGTCTTCACCGACGAGGAGAATAAAGACAGTCTCTTCTTTGGGTTTTTCTTCCCGAAGGAGGTTGATAAAGGGCTTCCAGTGGCGGGGAAAGTCCTCGGCGCTGAAGAGCACGATGTCCGGTTCCGCTTCGTCGATATTATCCATCGCTTTGATGGGATTCATATATTTTATAAACTCGAACCCCCGGGGATGGAGGTGTGTTTCCAGCACCTCGACGGTTTCCGGGTTTTCGACAACCAGCATTATTTTCATATCTATTCCGTTCCGAGGTTCCTCACAGAATAATCGTAGATAAACCACACATTATCCCGTTTCTTGAGGTAGTAGGTATAGTGCTTGCTCTCAACATATCCGGGATACTGGAATCTTTCAATAACCTGAACGGTCGCCTCTTCCGGGGTATATTCGGTTTTGATTACTTCGAACTCGTCGGGAATGACGATAATATCTCCGTCTACCTGCTCGTTCCTCAGCTGTTCCCTGTAATCATTGAGCATTTCCAAACGTTCCTCTTCGGAGAGCTGAAGATACCTTCTGCGCCGGGAGGGATCGTTTTTCAATAGGCTCTCTACATCGAGGTACAGAAAGAAATTTTCCCACCGGCTCCTCTGGCGTGCGCGAAGGGTGTAGCTGACGACCTCGTCGGGGGGAAGGGATACCTTTTGCAGCCGCGCCATCTGTACAGCGTCTTCAGAGGTGGGGAGAGTCGTATCTCGCATCGATGGGCGGACGGAGAGGCTTAAATTGTTCGATACAATCCCCACGGGACTTACACCGGGAACATTTATCTCGGGGTAAAAGGTCGCTTGAACGACATAGGCACCGGGTCTGGTGATATCGACATAGTCGGAAAGATCCTCGTAAAAACTGAACTGCTCCGAGGGTCCGATGGTTACATTGCGAAAGAAGACCCGTTGATTCGAGCTTCGCTCTATGATAAGTTGCTGTGATTGAGGAAGGGGTTCGTTCGTCAGGGTCCGGACATCGAAGGAAATATTGTAAATTCGGTTGTCCGCCAGTTCGAAATGATAGGGGGAAGAGGACCCGTTGGTAATCTCGACCTTGATCATGATCGAGCTGTCCGGATAGTACAGCTCCTTGTTGAAGAAGCGGATATTCACGTCGATTTCCGACTGCTGGGAAAACGCCGCAACCGGAACGACAGTGAGCAGTACGAGCAGTATGACCGCCTTTTTCACGAATTTACTCCACATGTCCAGTATAATTGTCGGTATTACTCTCCGTTTTTATAAGGGTGATGATAACAGTATCATAAAAAACAATGCATATGATAAAAGAAGGAAAAATATTTTCGCATATGCTATTGATGAACTAGTTGAAGCAAGGAAAAAAGATGGTAGAAGTACTGGTGAATTAATAGGAGATTCAATTAAAGAATCAGTCAGCACTTTATTATTAGTTGGTGGCTTTATTATCCTATTTTCAGTTCTCACCAGAATGTTTATGGTCACAGGTATAATAGCAATCATCAGTAGATTTTTAATAAATATTCTACATCCATTAGGCTTTACTGAAGCAATGGTACTTCCATTAGTCGGTGGCTTTTTTGAAATAACTAATGGTACTAATCTTGCCAGTCAAGCTGCAGCTCCCCTGCTTCATCAGGTCATTATTGCCAATGCAGTAATTGCCTGGAGTGGAATGTCCGTCCATGCACAGGTTGCTACAATGGTTAATGGAACCGATATAAAA
>JBKHAJ010000055.1:0-15476 GCA_046542935.1 Spirochaetia bacterium
GGGGAAAGGGCCAGGACTGGCTCCCGAAATACCGGATATTACGGATATGAATGGAGGTTTCTTCGAGGAGTTCCCGCCGGGCGCATTCTTCGATGGTCTCTCCGGGCTCGATAAATCCGGCGACGAGACTGTAGATGTCTCCGGGGAACCTCACGTTGTGGGCCAAAAGGAGAGTATCGTCACGTACGACTCCCACGATGATAGCGGGAGAGACCGGGGGAAAGAGATGCAGTCCGCACGCCGGGCACTCTTTGCCGAAGTCGACGGCCATCGCGGAGAGGTACCCGCCGCAGCGCGGACAGAGTCGGTAGGTATCGCCCCAGTACAGGAGCTGGCTCCCCCGGCTCACCAGGGTAAAGGACGCTTCGTCGATGATGCCGGCGAGCCTACGGAGGGGTATCGGCGTTCCCTCGATCGGAGGTGACTCCTCGGAAGAAACGAGGGCGGCGGCGAAATAGCGGATTCCGTCGCGGACACCTATTTCAAAGGGACCTGTCGTGATGAGCCGGGGGTCTAAGGAATCGGGAGAAGGGGTAAGAATATCTCCAGTTTCGGAACCGGTTAGCACCTCCCCTGCGAGGAAGAGGATCATTTTTTCCTGTACTGGATGCATAAAGAGAAGGTACACCGATAACCCGGGGATTACAAGGGAGTCTTGGGGGTGTATACTCGAAGTATGAAGTTGCGAGCAGCCGGAATACAGATGGATATCCTTCCCCGGGATTGCGAGGGTAACCTGGGGGTCGCCGTGGACCGGGTCACCGCCGCCG
The DNA here is from genome assembly GCA_046542935.1 of Spirochaetia bacterium. GTDB lineage: Bacteria > Spirochaetota > Spirochaetia > SPDA01 > CAZSGZ01 > JBKHAJ01. The sequence goes on from JBKHAJ010000055.1 coordinate 771, forward strand.
CGGCCGCGGGGGCCGACCTGGTATGTCTCCCGGAGATGTTTCCTACCGGATTCGATTACGAATACATCGGAGTACGCGCCGAGCCCATCACCGGGCCCTTCATGACCGCCCTCAAGGAGACCGCCCGGGACGCGGGCATTCATCTGGTGTGCGGAAGTTATCCCGAGCGGGAGGGGGATAAGATATACAACACCGCGGTACTCATCGGGCCCGACGGACGGATAATCGGAAAATACCGAAAAATCCACCTCTTTCCCCTGATGGAGGAGAATCTTTATCTGTCCCCGGGACACGAGATTCCAATCTTCGAAACGGACCTCGGAAAATTGGGGATCATGATTTGCTATGATATCCGGTTCCCCGAGCTCGCCCGGGCCTTAGCCCTCCGGGGGGCCGAGATTATTCTCGTTCCCGCGGAGTTTCCGTATCCCCGGCTCGATCACTGGAAGTGCCTTCTCAAGGCCCGGGCCGTTGAAAATCAGTGCTATATTATGGCCGTCAACAGGGTCGGCACCTCGGGGTCGGCGCGGTTCTTCGGTAACTCGTCGATATACGATCCCTGGGGGGAGATCATTGCGGGGAGCGGGGACGACGAGGCCGTTGTCACCGGTGTTATCGATACCCTGATTATTGAAGAGGTAAGGCGCCGGATCCCCGTCTTCTCCGATCGGCGGGCCGATCTCTACTGACCGATTTTAAGCTTCTTGAGATACTTCAGCGGGTCCAGGGCTATCCCGCTCTTTCTGATTTCGAAGTGAACATGGGGCCCGGTGCTGTTCCCGGAATTGCCCGACAGAGCTATAACCTGCCCCGCCTCCACCCAGTCGCCATTCTCCACGAGGAGGGTGCCGCTATGCCCGTACCGGGTAACTATCCCGTCTTCGTGGACGAGGGTAATGAGGTGACCGAGGATGTAGTTATATCCCGCGTAGGCGACCCGACCCGCCGCATACGCATGTACAGGCGTTCCCAGGGGGGCGCTTACATCGATACCGTAATGAAACCGTCCCCAACGCGGTCCGAAATAAGAGGTAATGACCCCGATCCCTTCGGGAAGAAAGGCCCCGGCGATGAGAATGTCGTCGGGAGTACGGGCGGTCCCCCGCCTAAGCATCGCCGAGACGGGCTGGGAGAGTATCCGAGATTCCGTGGTCCGTCTCTCCTTGAGGAGGCCGTTCCGGAGCACAACCTTCGCGGTAATCCGCTCGGTTCCGTATTCACCTCTTCGGGTATACACCGCTTCGGTACGATACAGAGTGGGATCGTAGGAGACGTAGGTCCGGAAGGGGACCGACCGGGTGTAAATATGGGTATAGGAGGCTTCCACCGAGATGTAAGGCTTAGGTACGACCAGGTTCAAGACATCTCCGGGATAAATCCGGTCGGGATTCATCCCGGGATTGGCCGCAACAATGTCCTGCATGGTCAGGCCGTGCTCCCTCGATATGGACCACACGGTGTCGGTGGGTTTGACCGTATAGAGCTTCTCCTCCAAGGTCCCCTTCTTGAGGAGGACCACCGCGTCCGTTGTTTCAAGAAGCTCTTCCCTCATATATATCCCCGATACGACCCGGGGATTTTCCACGAGCCGTATGGAGAGTCCCGTGACGATCTCTCCCTCCCTTTCCTGGGGAATAAACTCAAGTACCAGCCCGTTTAAGACCCGGCGGCATTCCGCCTCCGTCCCTAAAACCGCAACCGGCTCATCTCCGACGACGATACCGTATCCCGAGGTACGGGGACGGAGGTAATCCTCTAAGGCGGCGGTGAAACTCCGGGTATCCCCTTCCGGATCCAAGGAGGACTGCGAGGAGAAGGAGAATTGTCTCCAGTACTCGGGGTTTTGAGCGAACCACGCGAACCGGGGGTCCATCTCGTTTAAGAGACTATAGAGGGCGGCTTCCGACCCGATCCAGCCGAAGTCATTCCCTTCGAAACTGACCGCGAGGCCTGGGACCGCCTCCGGTGCCTTAGTCAGGATCTTACCGGTGACCGGGGGTGCGGAAATGAATGAAATAATGAGGAAGAGGCCCGCCGCCAGTCCGAGGGGGAGGAGATATCCGAATCTCCTTCTCGATGAGAAACGCATCAGGAGCCTACTTCGGATCCGTCTCAAGGGTCCTTCTTCCTTCGGTTTCTCAAGGCCCGGCAGGAGGTACCGTTTGGGAAGGAAAACCGATGCCGGACGGCGGAAAGGACCCCTTGCCGATGTGAGAAACTCTTCGATCGACCGGTGCAGGCCATGCAAGACCTTATTCAGCGCAATCCAGATATCACTCCGATGCATAGGTATGATAATATCTGAATTACAACAAAAGTAAAGTGTTTTTTAGGTGAGGAATTCCTCCGTCAGGGAAAAATATTCCTCGGCGGTTTCGGCCCTGACGATCCTGTTTCTTAGATTTGCTCCCCCGGGAATCCCCTTTGTGTAGGCGCAGAAGTGCTTCCGCATTTCCCGGCATGCTTTTTCCTCCGGAAGGTATTCGAGGAGCTCCTCGAGATGGGCTAAGGCGGTGGAAATTTTCTTCCGGGGGGACGGTTCCCCACCCGGGTCCTGTCTCGTGAGAAGATTTCGGGTTCGCCGGAATATGAAAGGATTTCCGATAGCTCCCCGGGCGAACATCACCCCGGAGCATCCGGTTGTGGAAAGCATTTTCTCGGCATCTTCGGGGGTAAAAAGATCTCCCGACCCTATTACGGGTACGGTCAGACGGGAGGCAAGCTCCCCGATATAGTCCCATTCCGCCGTGCCGGAGTAGCCCATGCTCCTCGTCCGGGGGTGCAGGCACACCATGCCGGCGCCGGCATCGACGGCGCTCCGGGCGGCTTCCCTGTAGGTGATGGAATCGGAGTCCCAGCCGGAACGGATCTTGACGGAAACCGGAATGTTCCGGTCCCGCCGGATCAAGCCCCTTTTGAGGGCCTCCACGATCGAGGCTATGCGAGAGGGGTCTTTCATGAGGGCCGCGCCGCTTCCGGTCTTCGTCACCTTCGGTACCGGACACCCGCAGTTGAGGTCTATCAACGAGGGTTCCCAGGGGAGGACCGCATCCAGCGATTTCTCGGCCGAGCCGGGGGAGGAGGTAAAGATCTGTATCCCGAAGAATCTCTCACCGGGGGATCGTTCGAGGAGGTACGCTGTCTTTTCATTGCCCCTTATAAGACCCTCACAGGAGACCATCTCAGAGAAGGTGAGGTCCGCTCCGTGGCGGACACATATCTCCCGGAAGGCACGGTCGGTGAAACCGGCTAACGGGGCGAGAAAAATGTTTCCCGACAGCTGTAAGCCGGGCAGGTTTATTGGGCGGTATAACCCCATTTTGTACGTCCCGGGGAAGCGAAGGCGGTATTATTCCCGGATATCGAAAAACTCGAGGGCGTTTTTGTAAAGCGCTTCGGAAAGGTCCTCGAGCGGTTCTCCCCTGAGCTCCGCTAAGAATTCGGCGGTCGACTTGAGATAAACCGGCTTATTCCGCTTGCCCCTGTACTCGGCGGGTACCATAAAGGGGCTTTCCGACTCGATGAGCATCCTGTCCCGGGGCATATTTTTTGCGGTCTCGTGGAGGTTCTTGGCGTTCCTGTAGGTGAGATTTCCCGCGAAACTGATGTAGAGATTGAGTTCTAAAGCCTTCTGGGCGTATTCCCAGTCTTCGGAGTAGCAGTGAAGCACCCCGCCTTTGGGTGGGAGTTTTTCCTTGAGAATTTCCAGGACATCCCGGCCGGCCTCCCGGTTGTGGATGATCACCGGAAAATCGAGACGTTCCGCCATCTCGAGCTGCCTGATAAAGAGCTCGATCTGGGAGTCCTTGTCCCCGAATTTCCGGTAATAATCGAGGCCGATCTCACCGATGGCCACAATTCGGGGTTTTTTGGCACCTTCGGTGATTTTTTCCTGCCAATCCCTGCCGGGATGCGAAACTTCCGAGGGAGAAACGCCGATACTATGATAGACGTTTGTCGCCGTGGAGAGATTATCGTATACCTGGAAGAAATCATGAAGATTGTTGCAGATGCTGACAATATGATCGACGCCGGCCTGCTTAGCTTCCTGGGCGATTATCAACTGTTCTATGGGGTCTTCATTTATGAGACCAATGTGTGCATGAGTATCAAAAAAACGCATTGTACTCCCGATATAAAAAAGATTTGTTTAAACGTAGACATTCTTAAAATAGCATGTACAGTTTGGGTAGTCAATAATTATTTGACAAATGTTTTGCCGCGTGTTAGGCTTTCTTTGAATAAGTTGTTGCCGTATCGAAAACAAGAGGAAATTCTAGGTGTCGCCAGCGAATCAGTATAAGAGACTCGAGAATCAGTTTACCAATAGGCTCGTAAAATTACTCAAGACCATCGGCAACGGCATCAGCACCTTTTCCAAACGGTTTATTACCGCGGGTAAACAGCGGTTTACCGTTATGTTTATCCCTCATTCCGAGAAAAAAATCTTCAATTTTCGCATATCCGTTTTTTCTCTCTTTTTCCTCTGCATGCTCTTAGCGGGGGTCTTGGTGGCCTTTTTTCTCTCCAGCACCACCTTCAGCGGGGTTTCCCGGCTCCTGACCAAGCGTTCGGAGCTCTTGGAGAGCACCCAGGCCAATCTGGAAATTATTCGGGATGAGATAACCAACCTCCAGAGTGTCGCCAAGAAATTCGAATCCAGTTTGGGGAGTACCTTGAATACCTTCGGATTCGAGAACACCGTGCCCTCCGGGGCTGCGGGTGGGGGCGATCTCTCCACGATTATCTCTCTCGAGGAAGAGGATCGGGGGGTCATGAGCGAGCTGAGCGAGCTTCAGGGTATCAGCGCGCTCTTGAACGAATCCGCGGCCTCCCTGCAGGAGATTACCGACCTCTTGGTCTCCCAGGGCGAGCTCTTGGTAGAGCTCCCCACCTTGTGGCCTCTGGAAGGGGGAAGGGGAAGGAGTACTAATCCCTTTGGTCCCGCTATTCACCCGTTTACCAAAAAATGGTACCTTCACAAGGGCGTAGACCTCGCTTTTCACCGGGGCTGGCCGGTTCTGGCCACCGCGGAGGGTAAGGTGGTGGAGAACAAATTCGAGCCCATGGGTTTTGGGAACTACATCGTTATACGCCACAAGTACGGTTTCTATACCAAGTACGCCCACTTGGACCAGGTCTACGTCAACGAGGGGGACACCATCACCCAAGGACAGAGAATAGGCACCTTAGGAAGCACCGGCTTGAGTACCGGGCCTCATCTCCACTATGAGGTCAGAATCGGTTCTCAGGTCGTCGATCCCGAGCGGTATTTGAATATCACCAGTGGGATGGGGAATATCTCGGAAAGAAAATAGGCGCAGGATTTTTTAAGAAAATGAGTGATCATATAGCCGAAGACGGTTCATTTATAAATTCGATAGTCGGAGAAGGTACCCGGTTTCGCGGTGAGCTCGATTTAAACGGGCTTCTCCGGATCGACGGGGATTATTCCGGAACTATCCGCACCCCCGGCAAGGTCTTGGTCGGGAAGAACGGCAGGGCCGAGTGCTCCATATTCGCGGGGACGGTAGTCGTCGGGGGCGTTTTGAAAGGGGACATACACTCCACTGAAAAGGTTATAGTTCTCTCCACCGGAATGATAATCGGGAATGTTTCCGCTCCCCGGCTCATTGTAGAAGAGGGTGTGATTCTCAACGGAAAATGTACGGTCAATGCTCGGGCTGAAGAAGCGGCGCCGGTCGAAACGGTTTCGGCCAAGACGGTGCCGGCCTCCCCCGAGGCCGTTCCGGTTCAACAAACCGAAACGGCTCGGCACCAAAGGGCCCCCCATGGCGGTGAAGAGACCGTCCCGTATGAGGAATCCGGCGGGAACGACGAAATCGTCGAAACGAGAGACGGGAAAACCGAAATCAAAGAGGAAACCAAAGAAGTCTCCGCATGGAACGGATAAACCTCATAGGCTCCGCGTTCCAGGAATACGAATACGATAAAGAAAAGAAAGTCCGGAAGAAGAAGGAAGCCGACCGGAAAAAGTTCTCTTCTCTCTTGGGCGAAAGCGGCGAGAGCCGCCGAAGGGAGCTCGAATCTTTAATCGGAATAAGGATATCGCGTCCCGAGGACCTCGAAGACGTCCTTGACGAAATACACGAAATCGGCGAGAAATTGCAATCGAGTCCCGGACTGGGTCTCGTCAAAGAGTATAGGGCGAGGGTGCGGGCTTTCGTCCGATATGTTGTGGACACCGGGTATCTCGTGGAAAAAAAGAAACTTACCGGTTTCAAGGTCCTGAAGCTCAAGCCCGGAGAGCGGCCGGAATTGACCCTGGTGCGGGTCGTCGATGAAAAGCTCGACAGATTGGCAGGTGCGATCCTCGCCAATCAGCGGGACCAGTTGAGGATTCTCGAAAGGATAGATGAAATCCACGGCATCCTCGTCGATCTTATTCACTGAAGGAGTTTCATCGTGGAAAGCGATACCAATACGGTTTCACATATAGTCAGAGTCAAGGTTCTGCATTCTCATGAAACCGAGCTGTGCAATCCTCCGGAAGACGAACCCATCGACGATGGTGACATCGTCGTCCTGCCGACGAGATACGGGAAAGACTTAGGCGTTGTCCTAGGCGCCGTGCGGGAAGACTACGGGGGCGAAGGGAATTCGATTCAGAATATCGTGAGGAAGGCCACCGAGGCGGACCTCGAAACCTACCGGAAGAACGAGGAACGTGAAAAAGAAGCCTTGGAGATCTGCCGGGATAAGGTGGAGGCGAGGGGTCTCGACATGAAGCTCGTCGCCGCCCACTACCTGAACGAAGAATCGAAGGTTCTCTTCTTCTTTACAGCTGAAAATCGGGTCGATTTCAGAGAACTGGTCAAAGACTTAGTCGCCGTCTTCAAGATGCGTATCGAGCTGAGGCAGATCGGAGTCAGGGACGAATCGAGAGTCTTAGGCGGTGTCGCCGTCTGCGGCAGAACCTACTGCTGCCACGGTATCACCGACAAGCTCAAGCCCGTCTCCATCAAGATGGCCAAGGAACAAAACTTGAGCCTCAACTCGATGAAGATCTCCGGGCCCTGCGGGAGGCTTCTCTGCTGTCTCGCCTACGAATACGACTTCTACCGGGATGTAAAAAGAGGAATACCCTCGGAAGGGAACCGGCTCCGAATCGACGGGCAAATTTGCAAGATTATCGAGGTAAACGTCCTTTCGAAAATCATAAAGGCCGTCGACGGCGAGGGAAGACATATGAGCATCCCCTTTTGCGCGGTCAAGGGACGGGGTGAAAAGAATGAATGGTACGCGGAAACCTCTTGACGAAATAGAAAAAAGGTAGTAGTTTCACGCCAAAATAAAAGTAAATCCATTTCGGATAACGAGACAAAAAGCGGAAAAGGAGAGTATATATGGCTCAAGTAAGCAAAAATGCGCGAAGCGGATCCACGGCTCAGAAGTTTTACTGCACCTGCGGCGGCGAAGTGAAGATGAAATCAATCTTTAGCAGCGGGAAGCTGAAAAACCTCGCGATCTGTGAGAATTGCAAGCGGGAAGAGCGGCGACCCCGGGACTTCCGCTAAAAAAATTCTAACATCCCGTTCCTATGCGACGCCTCGTATGAGGCGCCCGCAGGGCTTTCGTGTCAATGAAGCGGAAGCCCCTTTTTTTAGGTCAGCCGACCACAACTACTTTCAACCGCATCTCAGCCTCCGTCTTCCTCGCGCCAGAGGGCGATCTGCTCCCGTACCAGTGATTCCGATTCCCGAAGGATCGAGCCTATCTCCGATTTGCTCTTCGGCGGAGAAAAGAGCTTGAGCGCCCGAATACGGTAGCGCATCCGGCGGAAATTCGTAGCCAATTGTTCGGTTCGAGCGACCCGGAAGCCCCCGTCGACGGCCACGGTGAGAACGGGCAGGGGAACGGTTTCCAAGATCTTTCGTACCGCCCCCGCATGGAACTTCAGGACTTCCCCGGTGCGGGACCGGGTCCCCTCGGGAAAGACCACCGGGCATATCCCCTGCTTCGACTTCCGCGCAAGGCGCTCGAGCTCCTTCATGGTGGCCGATATCTTGCCGTCACGACGGATCATGGCGTGATCCTGAAGTCGAAACACCATGGACACCAGGGGAACCCCCCGGGCGAGATCGTGTTTTGCGGCAAAGCGGATCTTATAGTCCCTGAAATAGTAGTAGAGAAAGGCGATATCGATAATGCTCTGATGGTTAGAGATGATCAAGAACACCGGAGGGAGATCCTTCGGCATTTCGATGCGGCGGCGGACACGGATCCCCATATAAATCCTCGAGATAGATATCAGCGAAGCGGTTATGTTCCAGTCCTTTCGATTGATCACCCTACGGGCGGCGGAGTAGCTGAACGCGGCTAGGAAGCGTAAAAGCAGGTCCCAAAAGAGGAAAATTCCAATAAATGAGCTGAAAAAGGCTATTTTTTTCATCGTATAATACCTATCGCGGTAGTGTTAAATATACTGATATTCGTTACATGTACAAGTACTTGACAGGAAAGAAATTATCTGGTAATTTCCATTTCTTGTAATTAAGAAATTTATTACCACGGAGGAAATCCAGTTGCCAAGTAAAACATCTACCGCCAAAAGGCATCGCCAGAGCGAATCCCATCGCCTGCGTAACAAATCGGTCCGAAGCGCGGTCAAATCACAGATCAAGAAGTTCCTAGATGCGGTCGAAAAGAAGGACCGCTCCGCCGCGGAAGCCGAATTCAAGCAGGTCTCGAGTCTCCTCGACTCCGCGGCGGGCAAGGGGGTTTACCACAAGAACAACGCCGCGCGGAAAAAATCGCGGCTCCACAAGAAGCTTACCGAGTTCAGCGCCCAAAAAGCGGAATAAACGCGTACGTCTTACAGGAGGATACTGTGGGTAACGGAAAGCTGACGAAAGCGGAGATAATCGAAAGTATCTACGAGAAGGTGCCCGTCAACCGGAAGGATATCCACAGTATCCTCGATGAATTCTTCGACCAGGTCAAAACCGCTCTCTCCGAAGACAAGACGGTAGAGCTCCGCGGTTTCGGGACCTTCGAGGTCCGGACCCGGAAGGGGAGAAGCAGGGCGCGAAATCCCAAGACCGGCGAGATCGTCAGTGTCGGCGATCATGGCGTTGCCGCTTTCAGGCCCGGCCGGGAGCTCAAGCAGAGTGTTTGGGCGCTTCGGGAGTAACCGCATAACATGAAGCGGGGCGGCAAGCGCGCTACTTTGGTCGAAATCCTTCTAGAAATCGGCCTCCTTATCTGCTCAGTCGTTCTCTTTGCCTTGAGCTTTCCGAGCTTCGTATCCGACTGGGGCTGGTTCCCTCTGGGATTCGTGGCCCTGGTTCCCATGTTCGTTGTGATTCATCGGGCGGGATGGATCAGGATCTTACTCTACGGGGCACTCTTCGGTTTCCTCTCGTACGCCCTGTTCAACTACTGGTTGGTCGCCTTTCATCCTTTGGCGATCTTCATTGTTCCCGTCATATACGCGGTCTACTTCATTGTTCTCTTTCCCCTCTTGAAAAGCGCGGACTCTCTCTTTCCCCGGTACGGATATCTGGCTCAGGCGGTTATATGGGTGGGATACGAGTACCTGAGAACAAAGGGCTTTTTGGGATACTCCTATGGTATTCTCGGATATACCCAGTATATGTTTCTCCCCTTTGCTCGTTTCAGCGCCCTAACCGGCATTTGGGGAGTAACTTTCCTGACCGTTCTGCCCGCGGCCTATCTGGGTAATGCCTTGAAAGAAGGCCGTGACCGGGCCAAGTCCTTCTTCCGGAACCATCACTGGGATGCCGTTGCCTATGGAGCGGTATTTACGGCGGTCCTGATCTACGGTTTTTCCGTTCAGGCAAATCTAGATCGGGCCGATCCGTGGAGGACCGCCCTCATCCAGCACAACGTCGATCCCTGGAAGCACGACTACGGGGATTCCCTGGACATTCTCGTCGATTTGAGCAAACAGGCGGAGGAAGAAGGTCCCGATATCGTGGTCTGGTCGGAAACCGCCTTCGTCCCGGCAATAGAGTATCATACCCGCCATCGAAGCAGCAGAGACTATTACGAGCTCATAAGCCGTCTCGTGGATTTCCTGCAAAGCAGGGAGGTCCCCTACGTTCTCGGAAACGGCGACGGTCAGCTTCAAAGGGTCGGGGGGCAGGGCCGGGTCGATTACAACGCCGCACTTCTCTTCAAGAAAGGGCAACTCGTGGACAAGTACTGGAAGACCCATCTGGTGCCCTTTACGGAGCATTTTCCCTTCGAGAAGCGGTTTCCCCGAATTCATGCCGCACTTGTCGACGCGGACACCCACTTCTGGGAAAAGGGTGAGGAGTACACCGTCTTCGAAGCGGCGGGGGTTAAGTTTTCCACTCCCATTTGCTTCGAGGATACCTTCGGCTACCTATCGAGAAATTTCATCCTCTCCGGAGCGGAGGTAATCGTCAACCTCACCAACGACAGCTGGTCCTTTTCGGTGGCCGCGGAGATGCAGCATATGGCCATGTCCCGTTTCCGGGCAATGGAAAACCGCCGGAGCGTGGTCCGAAGCACCAACGGAGGTATCACCTGCATAATCGATCCCAACGGACGGATCGTTTCGATCATCGATCCCTTTATAGAAGGTTATCTCGTGGACGATACCCCGGTCTACACCGATACCGTCACCCTCTATACCCGGTGGGGAGACTGGTTCGGGGTGGTCATGACCGTCGGTGCTGGACTTTTTCTTCTCGTTGGTGTAGGGTTGAAGCTGCTTATCCGGCAAAGAAGGATTGACAACGGCCCTCAAGTATAGGACAATGAAACGTCCACTGGGAGAACATTTTGGAAGATAAGACGAAAATACTCATCGTCGACGATGAACCAATAAATCTCGATTTTTTCGAGGTGATGCTGTCCAAGCTGGGCTTCGAGGTCAGTATGGCTCAGGACGGTGAAGAAGCCCTGGAGATGATATTGAGCGTCAAGCCCGACGTGGTAATCCTCGACAACATCATGCCCAAGCTCACCGGATGGGAGGTAACTCGAATCCTCAAATCGGATGAAGAGTACAGCGATGTCAAGGATACGCCCATCATTATGTTCTCGGCGATGGACGACGTGAAGGACAAGGTGGAGGGATTCGAGCTCGGAGTGGAGGATTACATCACCAAACCCTTCAACTTTTCCGAGGTTCTCGCGCGGATTCGGGCGGTTCTGAGGACCCGGCAGCTCTCCCGACAGGTGCTTCAAAAAGAACGGCATATCGCTAAGATCGGGAGTCTGAACGATTCTCTCCTCTACTTTACCGACCATCTCAAACCCCCGGTGGAGGACCTCCTCTCGAGCGCACGCAAGCTGGATTATAACAATCCGGATTCGGTACAGGAGTTCGTGGAAAAGGTAGTCAGCGAATGCGAGCAGGTCCTGGCCGCCTTGGGCGGGCTCGGCGAGGAGATTTCAGAACTTCGGGAAAATACCGATTATAAAGTAGATAGACCCAAGGAGATCCTAGAGGACCTGGAAGACAAGTTCCAGAAACAATTTGCCCACATGAAGCAGAACGAACAGCTCAACTGACGGAACTTAAGGATGATTTCCGCGGAAAAACAGAAAATGCTTGATCTCTTCGCCGAAGGGCGGAAACAGTACAAGCTCATGGATTTTAGGGCCGCCCAAGACCGGTTCGAGAAAGCTCTCCGCGCGGATCCCTCGGATGGACCTTCTCAGGTTTATCTGAAAAGATGTTTGCACTATATTGAAAACCCGCCGCCGGAGGATTGGGACGGAGTTTTCGTTATGAAGACGAAATAATATGGCAAAAAACTCTGAAAAAAAAGGGCTTGAACGAATTACCACTACCCTTGGAAAACAGACGAACTTCAAAGGAACCATGCGGTTCTCCGAATCTCTGAAGATCGACGGGTATTTCGAAGGACGAATCGAGAGCAAGGGTTTCCTTTATGTCGAAGAGGGATCCGAGGTCCGGGCGGACATACGGGTCGGATCCATCGTCGTCGGCGGTGTCGTCCACGGAAACATCGAAGCCGCCGAAAAACTGGAGATGCTCTCCACGGGACAGGTCTTTGGGAACGTAAAAACCGCGAAACTCCGGATTGCCGACGGGGTTATCTTTGAGGGGAAGTGCGAGATGATTCAAAATCCCGATACGGTCGATGTTTTTTCGACTCCGGTGCCTAAATTGAAAGAGACCGTGCAAAGTTAAGTTTTTATAAAAATGATAATTCTTTCCCTGTAGTGTATGCACGAAGAATGGACATATTTCCTGCTTGGGGCGGGGAGCAAAATAGAATCGATCCAATCGAGAGCGGCAGGAACCTCGAAGGTCCGGCAGGTGTGTTCGCATGAGGATGCTCCGGAGCTCCTAGAGAAGCTCGGGCCTTTCTGCGTGCGCAAGGGGAACATAACTTCGCAGGGTCTTGTCTACAACGCCCTCTCGATCCGGGGGCTTACCATGGTAACCGCCGAGTCGTGCACCGGCGGCGAGGGGGGCGGACGGATAACCGAGCTGCCCGGAGCTTCGACGGTTTATTGGGGAGGTTTCATCGTCTATTCCAATGCCGCTAAAGTCAGTCTGGGCGTCGAAGAAGAGACCCTTCGGAATCACGGTGCGGTCTCCAAGGCGACCGTTCTCGAGCTTACCGAAAGGGCCCTCGAGACTGCATCCGCCGACGTATGCTTCAGCATCTCCGGCATCGCCGGGCCCAGCGGAGGCACGGCGGAGAAACCGGTGGGAACGGTATGGATATCGGTGGGAACCCGGCTCGGCAGGGACAAAGCATGGAGGTTTCTCTTCCGGGGAAACAGGGAACTGATCCGGGAAAAGTCGATAGTCGCGGCAATGCTGCTGACCGAACGGGAGATCCAAAGGTACTCCTTTACTTGACAGTTCAAGGATGGAACACTATATTTCAGGTATACCGGTTTTAACTCCCGTACACTGCCCATTTACATTATGAAAATATAAATCAAGTGGAGAATTTACTGATGGCAAAGCGCAAAAGTACCGCTGAAACCGAGGAAAAAAATTTGGAACTCGATCTTCCGGGTTCTGAAGAGGTGCAGAAGAAAAACGCGAAAGTTGCGGTGCGGAAAAAGAAAAACGGAACCGATGAAAATGGTTATACTGACCAGGATCAGAAGAAGCCGCGAAAGAAGAGGATTCGCGTAGAGCTGATCAAGGACGCCGAGGAAACGGACTCCGGCGAGAACGGTTCCGAATATGAGGATTACCCTATGGCTGAAGAGGAAAACGACGGCGACAGAAATGACTTTGACGATACCGATACCGATACCGATACCGGCGACAAGAACGAGGGAAAGTCGAAGAAAAAGGAGAAGCTCAGTATAAACGAGCTGACCAGGATGCCCCTTCCCGACCTCAGAGAATTCGCGGTATCCACCGGAAAATCCCGGGACGATCTGGTCTCGCTCAAGAAACAGGAGCTGATCTTTCAGATCCTCAAGAACCACACCCAGAAGGGCGGGGTCATCCATGCCTACGGTTCTCTCGAGATTCTTCCCGACGGGTACGGCTTTTTGCGGAGTCCCCAGAACAGCTATCTCCCCGGGTCGGACGATATCTACATATCCCCCTCCCAGATCAGGCTCTTCAACCTGCGCACCGGAGACACGGTGGCCGGTCAGATACGTCCTCCTAAGGAGAGCGAGCGCTTCTTCGCCATGCTCCGGGTCGAGAGCGTCAACTTCGACGACCCTTCGGTTTCCCAGTCACGGATTCCCTTTGATAATTTGACACCCCTGTACCCTCACAAACGGATCAATATGGAGACGCGGGTGGGTGAGGTTTCCACCCGGCTGATCAATTTGTTCTGCCCCATCGGTCTCGGGCAGCGTGGCCTTATTGTAAGCCCTCCGCGGACCGGGAAGACTATCCTGTTGCAGCAGATAGCCAACGCGCTTACTGAAAACCACCCCGACGTCGAGCTCATCGTGCTCCTCATCGACGAGAGACCCGAGGAGGTAACCGACATGCGCCGCAACGTCAAAGGCGAGGTGATCGCCTCTACCTTCGACGAGCAGGCGACACGGCACGTACAAGTCGCCGAAATGGTCATAGAAAAGGCGAAGCGTCTCGTGGAGCACAAGAAGGATGTGGTCATTCTCTTAGACTCCATAACCCGGCTCGCCCGGGCCTATAACCAGACCGTACCCACCTCGGGGAAGATCCTCTCCGGCGGTGTCGATTCGAACGCTCTTCACAAGCCCAAGAGGTTCTTCGGAGCGGCGCGGAACATCGAGCACGGGGGTAGCCTGACCATCGTGGCCACCGCCCTTATCGAAACGGGAAGCCGGATGGACGAGGTCATCTTCGAAGAGTTCAAGGGGACCGGCAACATGGAGATCCACCTAGACCGGAAGCTCTCCGACCGGAGGCTCTTTCCGTCCATCAATATCAAGAAATCCGGGACCCGAAAGGAGGAGCTGCTGTTGACCGAGGAAGAGCTCAACAAGATGTGGGTTCTTCGGAAGGTTATCAACCCCATGGACGATACGGAGATCATCGAATTACTCATTGACAGAATGAGCAAAACGAAGAATAATAATGCGTTCTTAAAGTCTATGAACACATCTCCGGGTGGTGACGTTTAGAGATTATTCTATTGTCTTTTACCCCCGGAGGCTATAAGAGCGGAGGCTTACTATGAAAAAAAATATACATCCAGACTATAAACATACGAAAATTACCTGTGCCTGTGGCAATGTAATCGAAAC
>JBKHAJ010000330.1:0-2753 GCA_046542935.1 Spirochaetia bacterium
CTGAGGCCGCGCAGTACTCGAGGGTCCGCCGGAGAGACTCGAGATTGTGCCGGCACAGTTCCGCAAGCCTCTTTAGACGCGCCGCCCGCTCGGGCAGCGACATGAGCACTTTCGCGGTGGTCCTGCGGAACTTGATCGGCTCTTCCCTAAAGATACAGCAAAGGCCTAAACGGATCACCGGAGGCTACTTGCCCGCCTCCACCGATTCGGCCCAGAGGTTGATACCCCCTTCCTGAGCGTACCGGTCGATCCGGTCGAGCTCATCCCGGGAAAAGTCCTGTTTTTCGAGGGCCGCCACATCCTCCCTGATCTGTTCGGGCCGGCTCGCTCCGACTAAGACCGATGTCACCTGGGGAAGCCTGAGGTTCCACACCAGGGCCATCTGCGCCAGGGACTGTCCGCGGTCCCGGGCGATCCCGTTCAGGTTCTTGATGCGGTTCAGGTTTTCCTCGGTAATCATATCGGGATCGAGGAAGGACTCATCCCGGGAAGCCCGGGAACCTTCGGGGATTCCCCCCAAATACTTGTCGGTGAGCATCCCCTGGGCGAGAGGCGAGAAGGTGATGCATCCGATCCCTTCTTCCTCGAGAGTATCGACGAGCTCGTTCTCGATCCACCGGTTGAGCATCGAGTAGCTCGGCTGATGGATAAGGCAGGGAACTCCCATCCTCCGGAGGATGCTCGAGGCCTTCCGGGTCATCTCGGCGGAATATGAGGAGATCCCCACGTAGAGGGCCTTTCCCTGCTTCACCGCCGAGGCGAGGGCGCCCATGGTCTCTTCCAAGGGGGTCTCGGGATCGAAGCGGTGGGAGTAGAAGATGTCCACATAATCGAGGCCCATCCTCGTCAAGCTCTGGTCGAGGCTCGCTAAAAGATACTTTCTCGATCCCCAGTTACCGTAGGGGCCGGGCCACATGTCGTATCCCGCCTTCGATGAGATGATCATCTCGTCCCTATAGCCGCGGAAGTCCTTTTCCATGATAGTGCCGAAGGCTTCTTCAGCCGAACCCGCGGGGGGCCCGTAGTTATTGGCCAGGTCGAAGTGGGTAATGCCTAAGTCAAAGGCGGTGCGGCACATGGACCGGGCATTCTCGAAGCTGTCGATCCCTCCGAAGTTGTGCCATAAACCGAGGGACAAGGCGGGAAGCTTCAGCCCGCTTCGTCCGCATCGGTTATAGGTCATGGTGTCGTATCGTTTTTGATCGGGTAGATAGGCCATTGCGTCGCTCCTTTTGAGTGTCGTTTCCTCTAAATTACAACTTTTTGAGGGAAAAGTAAAAAGAGGCTACAGCAGCATCACCCGTCTTCCGCCGGAGAAGATGCTTATCTGTTTGGTCGATTCGGAGACCGCAATTGCGATGGCCCGGGTGGAGGCGGTAATAGAAGCAGCCGCGGCGTGCCGGGCGCCTAATCCCCGGGTAAGCCTGCTTGTTTTCCGTTCGGTAAACAGGTAGCTCCCCGCCGACATGATGGTCCCGTCTCCCCGGATGAGGAAGGCCCCGTCGATGCGGGAGAACTCCTTGACCGTCTCTTCGAGGCTCGGGTCGAGGATGCTCCGTTCGGCCTTCGAATAGCCCCGGAAGGGATTGACCACCATCTGCCTGCTCTGCTTCTTCACCGCCGCGTAATCTCCTACCACGAAAATGGCCCCCACCGGTTTTCCCTCCCGTCCCTCCGCAGCGATCTCTAAGGCAAGCTGGATGACCCGGGTCAGAACCTGCTGGGTCACGTCGGCCGGCCGGTGCCTGGCCTGGAGCGCGAAATAGAGACCGAAGTCCCGGTCAACATCGTTGACGGTTATAGTGTCGAGGTATCCCGACTCGGGGAGCCCGAAGACGTTTACGATCTTTTCTCCCTCGAGGACCGCCTCGCTGGAGAGGGCGAAGAGGATAGAGAGCTCGTTTTCGTTGGCCCGGGTTATTCCCTTGAAAGGAACGACCACCGTGTGGTCCCGGAGCCGGGGGTAGAGGGCATACCGGCTCAGGTCTCGGGTAAGGATCGTCATCTGGACCCGTTCGGCGAACCCTTCGAGAATTGAAGGATCGGTCAGGGCATCGGCATGGACTAAGACCCGGGCCGCTTCGAGGGTGCGGGCGAGGTCAAAGGCGGATTCGAGGATCCGGCGGTTCGCCTCGGTATCGGCTGGTCGCTTCGGCTTTGACGGAACACCGGGCTCGACCATCAGCCGGTAGGCTTCCTCCGAAGTTCCGGCTCGAAGCAGCCCCCTGTAGATATCTTTCGAGCTCAACCGTTTGGCGAAAAGACTCAACACCTCGAGGTGGAGTTCTTCGGTGCTCGCTATCATCAGGATGACATGGACCGGCTCGGGATCGTCAGGCACGAAGGGGACTCCCTTCCGGGATATGCCTAAGGCCGCCGCGGCGGTCCCGGAACCGGGAAGACGCATATGCGGTATGGCGATCCCCTCGGCGACCTTAGTGGAGACGATGCTTTCCCGGTCTAAAATCCCCTTTAACACCGTGTCGGTATTTGATCCGGGAATGTCGGCGGCGATTAGGGCGGCGAGCTCCCGAAGGGCCTCGTCTTTGTCGGTGGTGGTGAGGAAGACGGTCCGTTCCGGTGTCAGGTACTTTTCGACGGGCATACTCATTCTCCGTAGACGATGCTCTGCAGGGTAAAGTAGTTGCTAAAGAAATCGATCTTCTCTTCGTAGAGACTGATTTCGGTCCTATACGCTTCGATAAGCTCCATCAGATACTCCGATTCCGGGGCCGCCTCCGCCTCGTACCGGG
>JBKHAJ010000056.1:0-15202 GCA_046542935.1 Spirochaetia bacterium
GAAAGACGGACGACCCCGGCGAGACGGCGCTTCTCTACCTCTACGTGATAGTTTCCCGGAGCGATCAGAACTCTGCCCGGCTTGAGCAGGTCCTCGTCTTTAGCCTCCGAGACGTCGAGGGGACAGATACGGTCGAGACTCTTGGCAAACTCTTCGGTGAACCCCGCCGGCATATGCTGAACGACGATAATCGGCACCTTCAGCGCTGCATCGATCCGTGAAAAGACCTCCCTCAGAGCATTGGGCCCCCCTGTGGAAATCCCCATGGCGATAAGCTCGATGGGACCGGCTTTGGCGGACACCTCGGGGGGCTCGGGTATCTTGATCTGCGGCGGCACCTCGGCGGGCTTCGGCCTCGGGGGCGCTTTTCCGGCGGACTCGGTGATGATTACACCCCTTTTCTTCCGGTAGTTGAGGCCGTAAGCCCTGATCGCGTTTATGAGGTGCTCACCGACTTTGTGAATATCCTCCGAGACTGGACCGGAGGGTTTCATGATGAAGTCGGAGGCGCCGAGGCTCAAAGCCTCCATGGTTATCTTCGCCCCTTTTCTCGCGAGGGAGCTTAAGATTACCACCGGAACATCGATTCCCCGTTCCTTCCTCTGTTTGAGAAATTCAATACCGTTCATCTCCGGCATCTCGAGATCGAGGATGATGACATCCGGTTTGAGCTTAGGAATCTTCTGCAGGGCGAACTCTCCGTTCATAGCCTTTCCGGCTACGGTGAGATCTTTCGCATTCTCCACGATCCTGCTTATAAGATTACGCATCAAGGCCGAATCGTCCACAATGAGAACGGCTATTTTTTCTTTTTCCTCAGCCAACTCTTTCCTCGTTACTCGATGAATTTTCTGTAGAGGGTCGCCCATTCGGTCTTGACGAATTGGAACTGTGTCTCCATTCCGAAAAGGGATTCGGAATGCCCTATGAAAAGATACGAATGGGTATTCATGGCATTCCAGAACTGACTTATGACCGCCCTCTGCGCCGCCTCGTCAAAATATATAATTACATTCCGGCAAAAGACAACATCGAGATTACGTAAACCGCTGTCGAACTTTAAATTGTGATAATCGAATTTGATCATTCCCCGGATCTCGTCGTTTATCTGATACCCTCCGCCTTTCTTTTCGAAATATTTATCGAGATATTTCTCGGGGACCCCGCCTATCCGCGTCTCCGGATAGAACCCTTCCCTGGCGGTCATGAGCGATTTGAGACTCAGATCGGACGCGGTAATGTCCACGGTAAACCCGGGCGGGAGGAGTTCTTTTAAGACTATGGCCAAGGAGTAGGGTTCTTCACCGGTAGAACAGCCGGCGCTCCAGAGCTTGATCTTGGTATTTCCGGTATTTTTCTTGTGTTCCACCAGCTCGGGTATCACGAAGTATTCGAAAGTCTGGAAATGCGCCGTATTCCGCCAAAACCGGGTCAGGTTCGTCGTTACGCTGTCGAGGAGTATCTTGAGCTCCTCTTCATTCTTCTTGATCAGGGCGTAGTAATCCCCGATGCCGTCCATCTCGGCTTTCTTGAGACGCTCTTTCAATCTGCTTTCAAGGATGGTCCGGTTGGATGCCGAAAAATGAATCCCGCTCTCATCGTAAATGAGCTTTCGGAACCGCTCGAAGTCCTCGTCTGATAAAAATGCCGTCATTATCCTCTAAACTCACGGGAATTGTGAAGTAAAGTGTAATTTTTTGTTTTTCCCCTGTCAACTCAACGCCATACCCTGCAAATGAAAGGAAAACGTGCTATGATTATTAATCGGAATGAAACAGGCAACAGCGGAGTTCCGGATCGAGGGGATGACCTTCGACGAGGAGACCCGCCTTCCGGTGGTAATCCTCAAAGAAAAGGACGGCCGAAGGACCCTTCCCGTATGGATAGGTCCTTCCGAGGCAAGCTCGATTCTCCTGGAAATCGAGAATATAAAAACACCCCGCCCCATGACGCACGACCTCTTCTTTCAGTTCATGCAAAAACACAAGTTCTCCATAAAGAAGCTCGTCCTCTCTTCGGGAAGGGACGGTAAGATAACCGCACGCCTCTTCTACGGACGCAGGGCCTTCCCCTATACCATAGACGTGCGGCCGAGCGACGGCATCGCCCTAGCACTCCGCTCGAAGTCTCCGATCCACGCCACCGAGCCTTTGATCGAGCAGAAACAGAAAATGGTCAAAGCCTATCCGAGGAGCGAAGTAAACACATCCGTCGACGACCATCACCCGCTTCACAAGGGATCCGACGGTCTTTTAATGTAGCTTTTCACCTGCCGGCTTCCGGTCTCGGTGATACAGGGCCCCTCCGATAGTTCACGGGAAACAGGGTGTTTTTCAGTCATCCGCCCCTTCCGTCTGATATGGGCGTAATCGGTATCGTAGAGATATGGATGTTGTTAGGGAAATACCGGCCCATTGTTAAATCCTCACAAAATGATTGACAATGAAACTGCCCTGAACTATTGTTAGTTTAAACCTACTCCGAGGGTATTTGGATGGATTCTGCCCGGGGCAATTCCCCTGTCCTTGAAATGAAAAACATAACCAAGCAGTTTCCAAAGGTCCTCGCCAATGACGATATCAGCATCACCCTGAACAAAGGGGAAATACTGTCCCTCTTAGGTGAGAACGGCGCCGGAAAATCCACCCTCATGAACATCCTCTACGGCCTCTTTCAGCCGACCAGCGGCGAAATCACCCTCGAAGGAAATCACCTCGAGCTCTCGAGTCCCCGGGAGGCCATCGACAAGGGATTGGGGATGGTGCACCAGCATTTCATGCTCGTGGAGACCCTCACCGTTACCGAAAACATCATTCTCGGAAACGAACCGGGAAAAGGCGGGGTCATCGACTACAAGCAGGCGCGCCGGAGGGTCAAGGAGATATCCGAAAAGTACCACCTGGCCATTGATCCGGACTCGATTATTGAGAACCTTGCGGTGGGTCTGCAGCAGCGGGTGGAGATCTTGAAGGCCCTCTACCGGCAGGCGAAGATCCTTATCTTAGACGAACCGACTGCTGTCCTTACCCCCCAGGAAGTGGACGAGCTCTTCGAGGTCATCCGGGAGCTCCGCGGCCGGGGGGTTTCCATCATTATCATCACTCATAAGCTCGAAGAGGTAATGAAGATCTCCGATCGGGTCTATGTTCTTCGCCATGGGAAACTCGTGGGTGAACGTAAGACCGCGGAAGTCACCAAAAACGATCTCGCGAACCTCATGGTCGGCCGGGAAGTAGTCTTGACCGTCGAAAAGAAGCCGAAGGAGGTGACCGGCGCTCCCCGATTCGAGCTCGAACAAATTACCGTACCCGACGACAAGGGGATGAAAGCGATCAAAAACCTCTCTCTGTCGGTCCTTCCCGGCGAGATCGTAGGGATCGCCGGGGTCGACGGAAACGGACAAGGCGAGCTCACCGAGGCGATTATGGGATTGCGGACTGTTGATTCGGGGCGCATCCTTTTCAAGGAGGAAGACTTCACCCGTCTCTCAACCCGCGAAAGGATTCGAAAGAAGTTTTCCTACGTACCCGCCGACCGGCAGCGGTACGGATTGGTCATGTCCTTCGAGGTGGCGGAGAACTGCATCATCGGCCAGCATCTGGAGGAGCCGTTCAGCAAGGGGATCAACCTGAATCTTCCGTACATCGAGGAATATTCCGAGAAGCTCGTCAAGGATTTCGATATCCGCACCCCTTCCGTCCACGTCCCGGTATCTAATTTGAGCGGAGGAAATCAGCAGAAGGTCATCCTCGCCCGGGAGTTCTCCCGGAGCCCCGACTTTCTCTTAGTCTCCCAGCCGACGCGGGGCTTGGACGTCGGAGCCATCGAATACATTCACAGTCAGATATTGCGGATGCGGGACGAGGATGTGGCGATCCTCCTTATCTCCCTGGAACTCGAAGAGATATTCTCCCTTTCCGACCGGATCCTCGTCCTCTACGAGGGGCACATCGTCAAGGAATTCAGACCGGAAGCGACCGATGAAAAGGAGGTCGGTTATTATATGACGGGAGGCAGAGAGGAGACCGAACATGCGGGATAGTGTGCTCAAGTCGATTTTCGCCGTGGTGATGATCCTCCTCGCCCTCGCCGGTACCGTCCTGTGGATGGCTTCCTACTTCTGGGGACTCTTTTTACTCTTAGGCGCAGCGGGGATATACCTTGCGCGTCTCGTAATCTTCGAGAACAAAGAAAAGCTCAAGGAATGGCTCTCCTCGTTGGGAGCAAACCTCCTTATTCCCGCCGTGGGCATAGCCACCGCCATCATCATCGGCGCGATCATCATGGCGGTGACCGGATACAATCCCTTCGAGGCCTACGGAGCCCTCTTCTACGGGGGATTCGTACGGAACTGGCATGTGTCCATCCTGAACGCCACCCCCCTCATCTTTACAGGCCTTTCGGTGGCCTTCGCCTTCAAAGCGGGGCTGTTCAACATAGGAGCCGAAGGGCAGTACTATGTAGGGGCCATAGCGGCAACCTTCTTAGGGCTCTACCTGAAACTCCCGGGAATCCTGGCGCTTCCGCTGATCTTCCTGGTCTCGGGGGCGGTCGCGGGGATGTATAATTACGTCCCCGCCGTCTTGAAGGTCAGAACCGGCGCCCACGAGGTCATTACCACCATGATGCTTGCCCATGTGGCCCGATATATGTCTTCGGTATTCATCAAAGCTTTCGGAGGAGATCCCTCCACCTCCAGGCACCCCTACGTCTCCTGGGAAATCCTGGAAAACAATTTCCTGCCCCGGTTTAAGATATTCCTTCCCCAGGCGAACTACCGCGTCCATATCGGAATCCTTATAGGGATCGTCATGGCCCTTTTCGTCTACTATATCCTCTTCTACACCAAGTTCGGCTTCGAGATCCGGGCGGTAGGGGAAAACCCCCTGGCAGCGAAGACCCAGGGCATTTCCACCTCCACCAACATCTACCGGGCCCTCCTGTTCGCCGGATTCCTCTCCGGTCTCGCCGGGGTAAGCCAAGTAACCGGTCTCGACCACAAACTGTTCGAAAACTTATCCGCGGGATACGGGTGGAACGGTATCTCCGTGGCCCTCTTGGCTTCGAATCATCCGATCGGGGTCATATTTACCGCCCTTCTGTGGGGGGCCCTCGGCGCTGGGGGACAGTACATGGCGAGGACCGTGCAGACACCGAACTCTATTGTCGAGATCATCAAGGGAATCATCCTCTTCCTGGTGGTAGCTAGATACATCTACACGTCCCTCGGGAACAGACTGAGGAGGACAAAGATATGAGCGGATTCTTTTCGATAGTCAACACCAACCTCCTCTTCGCGATGGTCCGTCTCGCCACCCCCATAGCCTTGGCAGGAATCGGGGCGGTGATCTGCGAGCGGTCGGGAATCGTCAACATAGCTTTAGAGGGGATAATGATAATAGGCGCCTTCTTCGCGGTGGTAGGCGCTCACTTTACAGGAAGCCCTTGGGTGGGACTCGTGACGGGTGTCGCCGCGGGGGGTCTCTTTTCCCTGATTCACGCGGTCGCGACCATCACCTTCCACTTGGACCATGTGGTCTCGGGAGCGGTGCTCAATATATTGAGCTTCGGTATCGTCGCGTTCCTGATGGTCCTCATCTTCGGGCACCCCGGGACCACCGATCCGATCCCCAAGGGGCTCGCCGAGTACCGCTTGGCCATACCCCTGCTTTACCGGATACCGATTATCGGAAGGGTCCTCTTCGCCCAGACCCCCATCGTTTATATGTCCATAGTACTCGTCTTCGTCTTTGCCTTCATCATGAAGCGGACTAAATTCGGGCTGCATATCAAGGCTGCGGGAGAGCATCCCCTCGCCTTAGAGACCATCGGAATCTCGGTCTATAAGATCCGGTATCTCGCCGTTTTCATCTCGGGACTGATGGCGGGACTAGGCGGAGCATATCTTTCCATCGAAAACAACGTGAGCTTTACCGAGGGGATGACCAACGGGCGCGGGTTCATCGCCATAGCGGCCAATATATCCGGAGGATGGAACGCCATCGGTGCGTACATCGCATCGCTATTCTTCGGCTTCGCCGACGCCCTTCAGGTGCGCTTCCAGGTAGTGAAAATCATAAACATTCCCCCGGAGGTGTTTATCATCTTTCCCTACGTGGCCACGGTCATCGCGGTGGCCGGCCTCGTTCGCCGTTCCCGCCCGCCGAAGGCGCTGGGGACCGACTTTATGATCGAGAGGCAGGAGAAATAGTGGAGAGAAACAGCTGAATCGGGGAATATCCTTGGAAATACAATCCGATTTCTAGTACACTTAAGTCAGGAAAAAAATAATAAAGGAGACAAAGATGAAAAAAAACGTACGAATCGTCTCGATGATTCTCATCGTGGTCATGACGCTTTCCGTCTTAGCCCTCGTCGGATGCAAGAAGGATGAAGAAGCCCCGCCGACCGATACAGCCGAAGCCGCGGGTGAGATCGAGATGGAGCAGGAGACCCGCCTCGTCGCCATGGCCACCGACGTAGGAGGTCTCGGAGATAAGTCCTTCAACGACGGATCCTGGGAAGGGCTTCAGAGAGCCGAAGACGAACTGGAAAACGTGGAAGCCCGGGTCGTCGAATCGAACCAGATGACCGACTACGTGCCCAACCTGTCCGGTTTGGCCGAAGACGGAGCCGAAATCGTATTCGCGGTGGGCTTCCTCATGGCCGAAGCCATGGTCGAAGCCGCCGAGATGAACCCCCAAACCTACTTCGCGGGCATCGATATCGGCCTCGATCCGGAAACCGCCCCCGATAATGCATTGGGAATACTCTTTAGGGAACAGGAAGCGGGGTTCTTAGCCGGAGTAGTCGCGGGCCTTCTGACCAAAGAATACGCCGACGTCAGCGACAAGCTTAACGACGACAACGTGGTCGGAATGGTCCTCGGAATGGATATTCCTCCGGTCGAGCGGTACCAGGCGGGTTTCTACGCCGGCGTCAAGTCGGTCAATCCCGAATGTGAGGTGCTCTCGGTGGTAACCGGGGTTTTCGACGACCAGGCCAAGGGTAAGGAAGCGGCCATCGCCATGATCGATCAGGGCGCGGACATCATATTCCAGGTAGCGGGACTTACCGGTGTGGGTTCGATCAATGCCGCCAAGGAAGCGGGTGTCGCCGCCATGGGAGTCGACGTCGATCAGAACGCCGTCGCGCCCGAGACGGTCATCACCTCCGCGGAAAAGAAGCTGGCCAACGCCACTTTCATGGCCATCAAGGACGCTCTGGAAGGGACCTTCCAGGGAGGTCAAAACGTCAACCTCGGGATCAACGAGAACGCCATCGGCATAGCCCCCTTCCACGACTGGGACGACGTCATACCCCAAGCGGTCAAGGACGCCGTCGAGGAAGCGAAGGAAGCCATCCAGTCCGGAGATCAGGACGTTCCGGCAACCCGCGCGGAAGCGGGATACGAGGGTTAATACTTTTTAGTCCCTGCGCGGCAGTACACCGTCACCCCGGCATCCGCCGGGGTGTTTTTTTGCATTGACAGATCGGTCCGAACCGGTACAATAAGCACCTATGAATCTGGTATGTTTGGACCTCGAAGGGGTCTTAGTCCCCGAAATTTGGATCAATGTGGCCCTCGAGACCGGCATCGAGGAGCTCAAGCTCACCACCCGGGACATCGCCGACTATGATGTTCTCATGCGCCGGCGCCTCGAGATCCTCGCCGAGAACGATCTGAA
Source organism: Spirochaetia bacterium (assembly GCA_046542935.1). Classification (GTDB taxonomy): domain Bacteria; phylum Spirochaetota; class Spirochaetia; order SPDA01; family CAZSGZ01; genus JBKHAJ01. The sequence goes on from JBKHAJ010000056.1 coordinate 7,689, forward strand.
GCTCCCCGATATCCAAACGGTCATAGCCGGGATGGATCCCCTCGACGAGGCGGGTTCGTTTCTGGACGTTCTCCGCTCCCGGACCCAGGTCATCCTCCTGTCGGACACCTTTACCCAGTTCGCCCGGCCCCTTATGGAGAAGCTCGGATTTCCCACCCTGTTCTGCAACACCCTCGTCGTTTCTCCGGACGGTCGGATTACCGATTACATCCTCCGTCAGCAGGACGGCAAACGAAAGGCGGTCGAGGCAATGAAATCGATCGGCTTCCACGTCGTCGCCGCCGGGGACAGCTACAACGACGCGACTATGCTCCAGGCCGCGGATGCGGGAATCTTTTTTCGCGCCCCCGACACGATCAAGGCGGAGTTCCCCGGATTTCCGTGCGTCGAGACCCACGCGGACCTCCTAGGGGAAATCGAAAAACTGATTTGACAGGACGACCGCAGGGATTACAATTAAGGGTGTGAATCCGATTAAAGTGTCATCCCGGAGGCTGCCGGGAGCTGCGAAACAATCCGTCCCCTCCAAGAAAATCGCCGCCGTGCTCCTAGGCGCCGTGCTGTTCCTCCCGGCTGTAAGCGGCTGCGGTCTGAAAAGTTCCGAATCCTACACTCAGAGGGAAATGGAAACCCGGATCAGGGACATTCTCGCCCTCCCCACCTACGAGCACGTCTACCGGGATGTGGTCTACGCCTCCCAGGAAACCCTTCTTTTTAACAGGGTGCCCCTCCGGGAAGCCCGGACCCTCTTCTCGGTAGAGATCGTCGTTCAGGCGGGGCTCGACCTGTCCCGGGGTTTCGATCTCGAATTTCCCGAAGCCGGAACTGCGGTCATATCCCTTCCGGGCTCCGAAATTCTCGAAATCGATGCGGATGAACGGACTATCCGCCAGTACTTCTCGACCGAAAGAGGAGGAGATATCGACCGCCTCGCCTACTACGACGAGATAGACGCAAAGAAATCCTTCCTCCGGGAGGACGCGGTATCCCGGGGGATACTGACCCGGGCCGATGAGAACGCCCGGGCCCTCATCCGGAACCTCCTCGAGTTCGCGGGTTTCGAGACGGTCATCTTCCGGATGATTCCCGGAGGGACCGTCGGGCCGCAGCCCGGGACTGAGTCCGAAGAAGAGGAAGCGGCTGATGGCTGAAGGAAAGCCCAAAAAAAAGCGGAAGAGGCGGATCAGGGTCCGCTTCTTCCTCTGGCTCGTTCTGGGCGTAATCATTCTCGCCGCGGCATTCCTCTTTCTCGCGGCGCCGCTCCTCGATCTCGATCTACGGAATCTCGTTCTCCGGAGGACCACCGAATCGGTGAGCATAGCGGTCCTTCAGGAGACCCGGGATGTTTTGAGCTTTCAGACCGTCGAATACGTGTATAAGGCGGTATTTCCCTACGATTTCGTGGAACCGGATTACGACTGGAGGGGGCTCCTGAACAAAGCCGCAACCGACACGGACCTGACCGAGGGCGAGCTCGAGCATCTCGAATTCTACACCTTCTGCAGGGATTTAGGTTTTCGCCTTCTCACCGACCGGTACGAGTTCGTAGTCATAACGGCGGTCGTCCGGGCGGGGTTCGATCTGTCGGGAACCGCCTTCGAAAATCCCGCGTCCGCAGAGGGAATAACCGAGTACGTAGTCTACGACGAGGATGCCCGCCGCCTCGAGCTGAGGCTTCCCGAACCTGTTATTGTCGACTTCATCATCGAAGATGAAACCAGCGAGGCCTATCCCTACCCCGATATCGCCATGGGACCGGACAAGTGGAAACGGCTTACCGACTACGCCGAAGAACGTATCCGGAGCAGGGTAATAGACGAGGGGATTATGAAACAGGCCGAAGACAGAGGCCGCGAATTCTTAAAGAGAATATTCCTCGATCCCGCCACCGGGATAGAGGAGATTATTTTTTCCGGATTAAAGGAGACGTAACAATGAAATCACTGACAAAAGAACTCTGGTTTAATACGAAGCATCGCTTCGAGCTCATCAATATTACTCCGACTATAGCCGACCTCGTGGAAAAGAGCGGAATCCGGGAGGGATTCTGCCTGGTCAACGCCATGCACATCACCGCGAGCGTTTTTATCAACGACGATGAATCGGGGCTGCATCAGGATTATATCGATTGGCTCGAGCGGCTCGCTCCCCACGAGCCGGTCTCTCAGTACCGCCATAACGGCTTCGAGGACAATGCCGACGCCCATATGAAGCGGCAGGTCATGGGCCGGGAGGTGATGGTGGCGGTTACCGAGGGGAAACTCCATTTCGGCCCCTGGGAACAGATTTTTTACGGGGAATTCGACGGAAAGAGAAAAAAAAGGGTCCTAGTCAAGATCATCGGAGAATAACACTACAAGGAGTCAGCTATGATCACTGTAGAAGTCGACGCGGGAATCTGCGGTAAAAAGGTCATTATCAAGGCCGTATCCGAAGATATGCAGACGGCGCAACTGGATATCACCAGCGACTGCACTCACATAAGGGAAATGGCCAAGGAACTTCCCGAGGTAAACGCCATGGAAGAGGCCTTCGGGAGTATCGGCGACACCCGGGTATTCCGGATCGCCCGGGAACACTGCGAACATGCCGCGTGTCCGGTTCCTACGGCAATCATCAAGGCCGCCGAAGCGGCATGCGGTCTTGCCCTCCCGAAGAACGTGTCGATAAAGATTAACAAAGATTGACCGGCCGCGGCGTCAGCTCCGCTCACGGTCAAAGATAGGGTTCGACGTACGCGAGAAAATCGGAATACTCCTTTTCCAGCTCCGGTATCAAGGACTTTACCGTCTCGATCTCTCCCTCCCGGGAAGCATCTTCGAGCTCCTTGGCTTTATCGCCGAGCCTGCGGACCTCGAGATTCCAGGACCCCCCCTTTATGGAATGCGCCTCCCCGCGGAGGCTCTCCATGTCTTCCCGCTCAAGGGCGTCCCGAATCTTCGGCAGCTGCCCATCCACCTTGTCGATGAAGGAGTGGAGTACCTTGGTAACTACTTCCTCCTTCCCCATAAAGGTTTCCACGGCGGTCTCGTAGTCGAAGATGTCCCCGTTGCCCTCGGCGGTCGCGCCGGAGGGCGCGGCCGGTTGGGCCGGTTTGTCGCTTTCGGCGCCTATCCATTTATCGAGAAGGGGAAGGATATCCTGCTTCTTGAAAGGCTTAAGAAGAAGATCGTCCATGCCCGCCTCGGCGCACCGGTCCTGTTCTTCTTTGACGGCGGAGGCGGTCGCCGCGATAATAGGGGTAGTGACCCCCAGCCTGCGGATCTCTCGAGTAGCTTCGTAACCGTTTTTCTCCGGCATCTGCACGTCCATGAAGATGACCGCAAAATCGTGCTTCTTGACCATATCCACGGCAACACTGCCGTTTTCCGCGACCATTACATCATATCCGATTCCCTCAAGGATCGTCTTGAAAAGCTGCTGATTGACCTCGTGATCCTCGGTTATAAGGATGACCCCGGACCGCTCCTCCTCAGCCGGTTCGAGCTCGTCGACAACCTCGAGCTCTTCCACCGGCTCTAAATCGCCATCGGCGGAGAGCACCCGCGCCAGGGTATCGTAGAACGAGCGCTTTTTGAGAGGTTTGGTGAGATAGCCGTCGAACCAGTGCAGGAGCTTCATCTTTGCCTCATCGCCGCTCTTTCCGGCGGGACTCATCAGAAGAAGCTTCGTGGAGTTGATGTCCTTATCGGCGTTTATCTCGCTTGCAAGCTGCCAGCCGTCCATCTTGACCATCAAGAGATCGATCAGACAGGCGTCGAAGGGCTTACCCCGGGCCGCGGAATCCCTCAAGACCGCCAAGGCGTCGGGACCGTTGGACACCGCTTCCGCATCGTAGCCCCACTCTTCCAGGTAGCTTACCTCGGTTTGCCTGGAAGCCTCGTTGTCGTCTACCACGAGTATCGAGCGGCCGACCGCCTCTTCGGGAAGCGGCGTGAAGGGGGTCTCTTCTTCTCCCCTCCCCAGCCGGGCGGTAAACCAGAAGGCGGAACCGTGCCCCTCCTCACTCTCCACGCCGATATTACCCCGCATCAGGCCGGCGAGATTCTGGGAAATGGACAAACCAAGACCCGTTCCCCCGTACTTGCGTGTCGTTGATTCATCGACCTGAGAAAAGGCCTTGAACAGCTTGTCGAGCTTGCTCTGGTGTATTCCTATGCCGGTATCCCGGATGGTAAACTTGAGTAACATTTCATCGGGGAGATCATCTTCCCTATCGACTCGAACCTCTATCTCCCCCTTACGGGTAAACTTGATGGCGTTGTTGAAGAGGTTGACGATGATCTGCCGGAGCCTGACGGGGTCCCCGACCGCGCAGACCGGGACCCTCGGGTCTATCCTCAAGACGACCTCGAGGCCTTTCTTATGTGCCTCCAGGGATACCAGGTCCAAGGCATCCTCCACCATCGAATAGAGATCGAACTCGATATTCTCCAGGCTCAACTTGCCCGCCTCGATTTTCGAAAAGTCGAGAATGTCGTTTATGAGGCTCAACAAAACATCCGCCGCAAAGCGGACCTGCTCGGCATACTCCTGCTGTTCTACATCGAGAGAAGTTTCCAGGAGAAGCTCGTTCATCCCGATAATGGTGTGAATAGGGGTCCGGATTTCGTGGCTCATATTGGCGAGAAAATCGGACTTGATACGTGTCGATTTTTCGGCGGCCTCTTTAGCCGATTTGAGGAGATGCTGAACGTTCTTCTGCTCGGTAACGTCGCTAATGATTCCGAAGACGAACTGCTTTTCTCCGTGGGTTTCTCGCTGCAAAGAGAGATCGATCGACCAATGCTTTGAATCGTCGTTCCACTTTCGCGCTTCGTTAACCGTATGGTTAGTATCTCCCCGGGACAACCGGTCGTATTCTTCGACAAAGGTTTTTCGATCTTCGAAATGGAGGCAGTCGTAGAAATAATTCTCGGACACCTCGCTTTCAGTGAGTCCGGCCATGGACAGAAACGCACGGTTCGCGAAGAGCAGCCTGCTGTTCCGTCCCAAAACGACCATCCCGGTATAGGCATTTTTGAACATCTCTTTGAACAGACTGCTGTTTTCCATGGCTAAAAATTCGTGCTCAAGACCTCGACAGCCTTCTTCATCAAGCTCTCCGGCTTCAAGGGCTTGATGAGATAGCTGTTAATCCCGTAACTCACCGCCTTCACCACCGTCTCCTTTCGCGAGAGGGCCGAAAAGACGATAATCGGCAGATCGTAACCCTTATCGTTGACGTACTGGAGGACTTGAAAGCCGTTCATCTCCGGCATCATCAAATCGAGAAAGATCAGTGAGAAAGAGTGGTTCGGCAGGTCTTCGACGAACCGCTTTCCGTTCTCGTATACGATAATGTTCCACCCGGTTTCCCCGAACACCGTTTTAATGAGCTCTTGGATAACGATATCGTCATCCACGACAGCCACGGTCATATCTCCCTTGAGCTTTTCGTATTCGTCCTCGCCGGACTCGACCCGCTGGGAATCGAACCGCATCTGAAAGGACTCTTCCGCTTCCTTTTTTGGGGCGGTGGTCTTGAGAAGCCGGTCATGGACAACCTCATCGTGGGCGAAGTCGTCGGGTTTCAGCCCCAGAAGGTCGTCCATGGCGTCGCCGAGATTCGAAGCCGCCTCGATACCCGCAAACTCTTTATGTGTCTTTAAGAAAACTTTGACGAAATCGGAAGTGGTGAGGACCTTTACATACCTGTTTTTGGTTCCGCTCTGTTCTATAATCGTTTCGAAGAGAAAGGCGAGCTTGTCCGAATCCTTCTCGCTCAATTGGAGATTCGACATCATTATAAGGATCTTCGGAATATTCACCTCGTAGATGTTGAGAAGCTCGGTGATCTTGTATTTGAGCAGCTCGATTTTCTCCCGGTTCAAACCTTGAGCAACCTCTACGAAGAGGATCTCGTCATTGAAGTGGGCTTCGATAATGCACGGAGTTTCGTCGATCTCCACCTCCACGTTCAGGAGCTTACCCACCGTATGGATAAAGGAATCCATCTTGATGGGTTTCGAAAAAATCTTTTTGACGTTGAATTGAGCGAGTTTGACCAGATGACTCTTGTCGATCTTGGCGGCCAGGAGAATTACCGGAACTTCGGCGGTATTCCGGTTCTCCTGCTTCTCCTTCAAGAGCTCCATGCTGCTCTTCCGGGAGAGCATGTAATCCATCACGAGAAGGTCGGGCAGCTCACCCCTGAGCTTGATGCTTCCGTCCAGGCCGTTCATGCCCTGAACGACTTCGAATCCGCTTTCTTCGAGCTTACTCGACAGGTAGTCCCTCACAAGACGGGATTCATCGACTATGAGTATCTTCTTCATTCTCTCCCCCGTACTAGTAAAAAATTATCGCCCGGAAATTGCAAGCATTTTTTTACCGATTCACGTGAAAAGAGAACTACAAGAGATCTAAATCTATCTCTCCCGCGGTAATCGGCATCCCGATTCCCCAGTTTTCGAGAACCGAAGGATGAATCTCTCCAAAATACCCCACAGGCCGCCCCTTCGATACGATCTCGGCACACCGGCCGGCAATAAAACGGGGGTCCTCGAGTTCTCCTAAGGCATACTCCCGATTCAGGTAGAAAAAGATCGCCGAAACCTGAGAGGATATCTCGTTGAAACCGGCGTCTTTCGAGGCGCTCATGAAGCCGAGATAATTCTTAGTCCGTGTGCCATAGTTTTCTCGGGAATCGAGAAATGCAACCTTTCCCACCTCGAAAATGTGATGGGGATACACCGCGTTCCCTGAAACGGCTTCCGAGTTCAGGAGGCACGGAAGAATGGAGTCTCTCACGTACTCGTAGTTCTCGGTCATCGGGTTGGCGATCCGGATTATATTCTCCCCGGTTCGATTCATCCGGGTAATATAATCACGGCCGGAGCCTAGGTAGTTATACACCATCTCCTGGAAGCCGAGGCCCACCATTATGTCCTTTACCTCCCGGGCGAATTCCTCCTCGGGGCTCAGACGGCCCACGGTAAATTCTTCGGGAAGCACCGGTTCGAAGCTTTCCATTCCCCTTCCTATCATCACGTCCTCGAGGACATCCACCGGATGCAGGAAATCGTTCCGATAAGGCGGGGGAAAAGCGGTTATACCGTCTTCGGATTCCTCGACCGTCGATCCTACCCGGCGTACCGCGTCGGCGATCTCCCCTACGCTCAAATCGGTCCCGAGCATCTTATTGGTGAAGTCGGCGTCTAAGCGGACCGGCTCCTGGAAGTAGTAGGGAAAGACAACTGTGGAACCGAGCTCCGAGTCGTAGGGAAACTCCACCTGCACCGGAAGGATCTCGTATCCGGCGTCGGCGAGATCACAGGCGACAATGGAGGCGGCAAGGGTCAGCACCTTGATGTCGGTGCCGGTCATCTCGATGAAGAGCTCCTCGTCTCCCTCCTCGACCGCGCCTATCCTATCGCTGTTTATGACCGGGGGAAAGCTCAACACCTCACCGTCGGCGTCGGTCAAGAAGGGGAACCGCTCGAACTGGGAAACAATCCCTCCGAACTCCACTC
>JBKHAJ010000057.1:0-15201 GCA_046542935.1 Spirochaetia bacterium
GGTACAATTATGCGTAAACCGCGCCGAAGAAAAAGGAATCGACATCTACGCGGAAGACCTCGAAGACGTACAGGCGAGGGTGAATCCCCAGCTCATCGAGCAGGCGGTGATCAACCTCATCGACAACGCGGTCAAGTACAGCGAACGGGACTCCCGTGTCACGGTCCGATTGCACGAAGCGGGTGACAGCGTTAAGATCATCGTCGAGGACAACGGCTGCGGAATCCCCGATACAAGCCTCGACCGCGTCTTCGAGCGGTTCTACCGGGTGGACAAAGCCCGCAGTAGGGATTTGGGGGGGACCGGCTTAGGCCTCGCCATAGTCAAACACATCGCCTTAGCCCACAACGGCGAAGCCGTTGTGGAGAGCAAATTAGGCGAAGGGAGCACCTTTACCATCTTGCTGCCCAAATTTTAACACATTTTTAATCTGCTGCTAACTTTTTCCTCATAAATTAATTCTATACTTTACTATTTTATCCTTTTCTAGGAATATACCTCCTGAGCGGCTTTTCAGGAGGTCTTCATGGTTTTTCGGGTTCTACACATCTTAGGCAGCATCGGATTATTCCTCTTCGGCATGAAGCTCATGAGCGAAGGAATTCAGCGCACCGCCGGAGAACGCCTCCAGAGAATTCTTAATTTCATGACCGGGAACAGATTCAGCTCCGTATTTACCGGATTCAGCATAACCGCCCTGATACAGTCCTCCTCGGCAACGACGGTCATGGTGGTAAGCTTCGTCAACGCCGGTCTCCTTACATTGGTCCAGGCCGCCGGGGTTATCATGGGCGCGAATATCGGTACGACCGTTACCGGGTGGCTTGTGGCTCTTCTCGGGTTCAAAGTCGATATTTTCGCCCTCGCGATGTTCGCGGTTGCAGTGGGCATACCTTTTCTTTTCATCAAGCGATTCGCGCGAAAACCTTGGGCGGAAACGCTTATCGGCTTCGGAATTCTGTTCATAGGTTTGTCTCTGCTCAAAGATTCGGTCCCGGATATTCGTGAAAATCCCGAAGTCTTACGATTCTTGTCGCAGTATACCGATCAGGGCTTTCGAAGCTTTCTGCTTTTCGTCCTCGTGGGGACCCTTCTGACGGTTATAGTCCAGTCGTCGAGCGCGGCTATGGCGGTAACCATCGCTATGGCGTACGCCGGATGGATCGATTTTCCCACGGCGGCGGCCGTCGTATTGGGAGAGAACATCGGAACGACCATTACGGCATTCCTCGCATCTTTGAGCGCGAACACGAATGCCAGACGGGCGGCCCGTATCCACACCGTATTCAACATACTCGGTGTCGTCTGGATGGCCTTCCTCTTTTCTCCCTTCCTGCGGATGGTAGATATGGTTGTCCCGGGATCCGTGAATACAGCCTCGGGTCTTCCTTCTCATCTCGCTATGTTCCACACCCTTTTCAACATCGCGAACACCCTTCTTTTCATCGGCTTCGTCCCTCAGCTTGCATCGATCTCCAAGCGTCTGGTCTTCAAGCGGGAGGAGATCTCCGAGCGGTACCGGTTTCCCTATATCTCCGGAGGCATCCAAAGGACACCGGAGCTCAATGTCCTCGAGGCTAAAAAAGAAATCGAGAAGATGGCCGGTATCGTCGAGGACATGTTCAAGATATTCGTCGAAGTTTTTTTTTCACCCGACAAAAAGATGAAGAACGAAGTCGAACACATCAAAATGATGGAAGATTATACCGACGACATGCAGGAGGAAATTTCCCAGTATCTCGTTCAGTGTTCGGAGGATCAGGTCAATGATGTCACCTTCGGAAACATCAACGCGATGATGCGTATAGTGAGCGAGCTCGAATCGATCGGGGACAGCTGCTACAACCTTATCCTGCTCTCTCAGCGGAGATACGACAAGAAAATCAAGTTCGACAAGGATGCGATTACCGATATAAAGCCGTATACCGCTTTAGTGGAAGAATTCTTAAAGTACAATCGAGAACGGCTCGGCAGACACCTCTCCGCCGAAGAATTTAAAAAGGCGGTTGAATTGGAAAATTCCATCGACGATTGCCGGGACACCTACAAGAAAGCGAGCCGTAAGAGGCTCAAGGGCGGATCATCCGTAAAATCCGAGCTTCTGTACCTCGACTTCCTCAAGCACATTGAACACATCGGCGATCATTCTTTAAATATTTCTCAAGCCTTGAGGCAGATACGCTGATCGAATTACTCCGTCGGACTTGACGCTCTCGAACAAAAAGCTGTAAATTATTTGTGTGTCGTGGGGTGGTTTCCCTCGAGGAAGCCTGAGATTACACCCGTTGAACCTGATCTGGGTAATACCAGCGCAGGGAGCGAGACACTTCTGCCACCGCACACACCAATATTTTTCTCAAAGGAGTTCTTTTATGTGTACGAAAAGATTCATTCCGCGCTTATTTCTTATAGCGCTAATTATGGCGGCGGCAGCACCCCTATTTGCCGGAGGCGAGCGGGAAAAGGCGGCCGACGAGTTAGTCATCTACGCCTACGATTCTTTCGTCTCCGAATGGGGACCCGGTCCCGTGGTCGTTCCCATCTTCGAGGAACAGACGGGAATAGATGTAACCCTAATATCGGCGGGGGACGCCGGACAGGTCTTGAGCAGGGCCATCCTCGAAATGGGCGATCCTCAAGCGGATATTATCTTGGGGATAGACAACAATCTCTTAGCACGTGCCCTCGATGCCGAGATCTTGAGCACCTACAAGCCCGAGGGAATCGATAAAGTACCCGAGGACCTCATCTTTGATCCTGAGTATCATGTCATCCCTTTCGACTACGGATATTTCTCTATTGTATATGATTCTGAAGTCCTAACTGATCCCCCAAGCAGCCTCGAAGACCTTACCGAACCCCGCTTCGCCGACTCCCTGATTCTCATGGATCCCCGGACTTCGAGCCCGGGCCTCGGATTTCTCCTCTGGACAATCGAAGTCTACGGCGATGCTTTTCCGCAGTATTGGAGGCGTCTCTCCGAGAACATCCTGACAATCACCGAGGGCTGGGACTCCGGATATGGACTGTTCACATCCAAGGAGGCTCCGATGATCTTGAGTTATTCGACCAGTCCCGCCTATCACCTGGAATACGAGGACACCCGACGGTACCGTACCGTTTCCTTTGAGGAAGGAAATTACCTCCAGATCGAGGGAATCGGTATCCTCGAAGGAGCCCCCAACAGGGATGCGGCGGAAAAATTCCTGGATTTTGTATTGACCGACGATTTTCAGAGCGTCATTCCCACCACCAACTGGATGTTTCCCGTTGTGCCGGAAACCGAGCTTCCCGACGGCTTTGAAATCGCGGTGGTGCCTGAAAAATCGCTTATGCTCGACTACGCGGAGATCCAGGCCAACTATGAACGATGGATCGACATGTGGCTCGAAGCTGTCGTCGAATAAGACGTACGAAGGTTCGATCGACTTGAGTAAAAATGATCGGTCATTCTAAGCGGGGATTGGTAATCCCCCCACTCGTTTTTGTTTTCCTCTTTCTGGTGATCCCCCTGAGCACTATACTCGTCCAGGGGCTCACCACCGAGGAAGGGGCCTTCACGATGAAACATCTGCAGGGGATTATAACATCCCCCTACTATTCACGGATTATAGGCTTTACCCTTTTTCAGGCGGCTTTGAGCACCCTCTTCGCGGTGGCCCTCGGAATTCCGGGGGCCTATTTCTTGTCCCACATCGCCTTTCCCGGCAAGCGTTTCTTGAAGGCCCTGGCAACGGTTCCCTTTGTCCTTCCCCCTATTCTTGTTGTCCTCGGCTTCATCCTGGTATTCGGGAACAACGGGTTTATAAACCGGGCGCTGATGGGCGTAACCGGCGCGGATACACCCCCTCTCAAGATACTCTACTCTCTGAAAGCAATCATTCTCGCTCACGGCTTCTATAACTTCCCCATCGCCATGCGGGTCATCGGCGGGGTTTGGGAACGGAGGTCGCTGAAATCGATCGAGGCGGCCCGCACCCTCGGGGCGGGGAGGTTTGCGGTATTTCGGACCGTCACGCTGCCGCAGATTCTTCCCGGAGTGCTCGCTTCGTCCCTCCTCATTTTCCTCTTCTGTTATTTGAGCTTCGCGGTCATCCTCGTATTAGGAGGAGGACCCGCGTACACTACCGTGGAAGTCGAGATATACAGGCTTGCCAAGTTCTCACTCGATTTCAGAACAGCCGGCGCCTTGGCTATCATCCAGTCTTTGATCGCGGGCACGGTTCTCGCGGTCTATACCCGTTTTCAGAAAAGGGAATCCCCCGGAGAACTCCAACAGGAGCTCCCCCTGATGCGCAGGTTCAAGAGCCTCCCCCTTGTCTCCCGATGGGGACTTTCGTTCTACGCGGTTATCGTCATGGTGGTTATTCTCCTGCCCCTCTTCGCGGTCGTAGTCAGATCTTTCTTCACCCGCGCCTCCTGGACCGGAGAGGCAGAGTTGACCCTCAAATGGTACCGGACCCTTTTCGCCGCATCCTCCCCTTCGGTGTCCATGGCTGCGAACACCGGACGTGCTCTGGGAAATACTCTGATCCTCGGACTTGTTTGCGCCTTCTTTTCGGTCCTGTCAGGGACGGTTGCAGCCTATGCGGTACGAACAAGCAGATTCAAGGGAATCAGCACAATTTTCTTTATGCTTCCCATGGGGATATCCACGGTGATGCTCGGATTCGGATATCTGCGTATTGCCCATTTCTTGGACGGCGGATTCGTACCGTGGCTCTTTATCGTTGCCGCCCATACCGTTATAGCCTATCCCTTCGTATACAGGACTGTCCAGTCGATCCTGAGCAGGATGAGCGCCTCCTTGCCGGACGCGGCCCGGACTCTCGGGGCCGGACGTTTTCAGGCATTTCGCACCGTCGATCTTCCTCTTATGAAGAACGGCCTCGTCGCGGGAGGGGCCTTCGCTTTCGCCCTGTCGGCGGGAGAGATGAACGCGACTATTATGATCGCCCCCGAGGGATTCGTGACCGCCCCCCTGGCCGTCTACCGGCTCATAGGATCGTATAATTTTTTCGGGGCCTGTGCATTGGGAAGCTTTCTGGTCCTTATGTGTCTCGGTGCCTTCTATCTTATAGACAGATTAAGCGGATTCGAGGTGTAAAATGTCATTATTGGCTGCGGTACGTGTGCGTTTTCCCGATTTTCTCCTGGATATCGAGTTCTCCGCCCCCGAGGGGAGCTTCGTAAGTCTCCTAGGGCCGAGCGGATGCGGAAAGACAACCGCCTTGAGAGCCCTCGCCGGCCTCCAGATAGCGGAAAGGCTCCGCCTCAGTATAGGCGGGGAGGACTTCGCCGCCCTACCCCCGCAGAGGCGGGAAATCGGGTTCGTCTTTCAGGACTACGCCCTGTTTCCTCATCTGACGGTTCACGATAACGTCGCCTACGGTCCGAGGATGCGGAAATGGGACAACGGCGCGGTCGAACGGGCGGTCGAAGAAAAGCTCGAGCTCGTCGATCTTACCGGATACGGTCCCCGGCGAATCGGCGAGCTTTCCGGAGGCGAAAGGCAGCGGGTCGCCGTAGCACGGGCCCTGGCTCCGGATCCGAAGCTACTCTTCCTCGACGAGCCTTTGAGCGCCCTGGACAGGCAGCTCAGACAGCGGTTGCGCAGGGATCTCAAACGGATCCAGCACGAGCTCGGCATTACTACCCTCTATGTCACCCACGATCAGGAGGAAGCTTTGAGCCTCTCGGACATTCTCGTCATCATGCGCGACGGCGCGGCGGTGGAGAAAGGACCTCCTGATGTGCTCTACCGTACTCCCGAAACCATCTTTACGGCAGGGTTCTTAGGGGCCGCCAATCTCCTCACTCCGGAAAGCGGAGACGGAACCGCGTACCGGCGGGCGGCCGAGATAATAGATTCCCGGGTAAAGGCATCGGACAGCTGTGTCCCCATCTTCTTCCGTCCCGAGGACGCTCGCATCGAAGACGATGAAAACTCCGGAGCTCTTACCCTCGAAGGAACGGTGCGTGTTACGGAGTACCTAGGAGACAGCTCGTACATAGAGGCGGACTGTGAATCCGCCGGGCGAATAACGGTAAAGACTCTAGGATATTTTTCCGGCTCCGAGAAAAGCCCCATCCGATTCACGGTCCCCGCCTCCAGTCTCAAGCCGCTGCGCGGGTAACTTAGAAAAAAAAGACCCGAAGAAGGAGCTGGAGCCCCCCGATAAAGGCCCCCAGAATTGCCCCGAAAATATTAATCCAGGCCAGGTGTTTTTCGATTATGATAAGGAGGATCCTTTCCACATCCTCGATATTCAAGTCGTTGATCCTGTCCATCACCAATTTTCGGATATTCAATGTCTCGAGGACCGGCTCCAAACGGAAGAGTATCTGTCCCTGAACAATCCTCGCCGAGGTTTCCGTCAGCTCCTCGAACCGTTTATCGTCGAGGGGGAAGAAATCCGAGATCCGTCGGTCCCGGTTGGTATACAGGAAATCCGCCGCCGCCCGGACCGCGGCGGGGCCGTAATCGAAATCGAGGGGGGCTTCGTCGATGAAGCGCCTAAGCCCTTCCACAGCCTCGGGAGAAACGGGCCGGGCGAGGAAGGCGTCTATCCCCCGGGAAGCCACGGAGACTAAACGATTCCGCATTTCCTCCTCGGTAAAGCTCTCCCCGAGGGCACGGAAGAGATCGTCGATGATTTCGGGCATTCGCTGTTTTAGGGTTACCGAATATTTCCCCACATTGATCAAGAATTTCTGCAGCACCGTAAATCTGTGGAAAACCTGATCGACGAAACCCCGCGCCTTTTCCACCAAAAGATCCTTGATCCGCGGGTCCTCGAGGACCTGCATAAGGGATTCGGTAAGCTGTGCATATGCCCCGGGGGCAAGAGTCGAGGCTATTCCGGATACGTCGAAGGGAACGAGATCCCGTACCGGGATTTCCTTCGTACTGGAAAAGCGGAGGAATTGAAACGCCAGATCGACTCCCCCTTCGGCGAAGCTCGTCCTCAATCCCTTCGGTATTCCCACCGCGTGGCGTTTGAAGCGGTTAACCCCCCCTAGGAGAGTCCCGAGTTTCCAGTCCAGCATTCTCCGGAGGAACTCTCCTATCTTCGAGCGTAGCTCCGCCGAGAAATGGGGGGCGCTCAAGAAGTCGTGGAGGAGTTCCTTCGACATGAGCTCCGAATTGACCATTACCGCGATATTTTCGGCAAGCTCATAGCGGTAACGGGGAATAATACCCGGGGTAAAGGGGATTCGTATTCCTAGAAACCTCTTCTCCGTAAAGGGCCGGAAGAGCATTCGGATGGCAATGGCGTTGGTAAGATATCCGATACCGGCGCCGAGGACCGGAGGAAGGATCCACTGCAGAATGCTCATCTCATCTCCCGGGAGACCGCTTCCGCCTTCTCCTTTGTCGAAAATATTTCTAGATACGCACCGAAAACCCAGCCGGTGATCCCAGCGAATTTAACCTGATACCAGTAATCATGTTCCCCTTCGATCTGCTCTTTCTTTCCGGTTTTTGTAAGGATTTCTACTATGCTCCCGCTCCATAAGGTTGTAACGGCCTGAGCCTCGGTACTCGGGCTTTCCCGCAGGCGCAGATGGGTGGATGCTACCACGCCCCAGTTGCTCTGAATACTCAATACCGAGGTTGGGGGCAACTCGATCTCCCGGGCGCTCTCCTCCGGAGAGCATCCGGGCATGAGGCTAAACATGATCAATAATGTAATAATATATCCGAATTTGTGCATCCGACCTTGAATTTCCTCCCCAAGTGTGTACATCTTGTATAGAGATGAACGTTAAAGGTATAGCATTTTTCGTGCTTTTTGTCATAGCCGGGGCAACCCTCCAGGCTCGGGATTTTCGCTTTCATCACCACCTGACCGGCGGTTTTCGTGCAGCCTTGAACCGGGCGGACCCCTTTCCGGTAAAGATGCAACCCCAAGAGGAAATCGCATACGGACTGCTTTTTCAGTTGTTTCCTTTCTTAGGTATCGGCTTAGAGACGGGGCTCGATTTCGTCCAGCCCTCCTCCCTCTCCGGGGGATTTCAATACCGGGGATATACCGCCTATTTCCTGGGACTGAGCCTCGGAGGCAGGTATATCTTTCCGAACGAGGGAAAAGAACACACATATTCACTCGGCGCGGCGGTCGCAGGACGGGGTAACTACGCCTGGTACGACGGCATCAATCGCTTTTTCTTCTTCCTCTCGTTCGTCCCGGAGGTTTTTTTCGAATTCCTTCCCCGGCGGGACCACTTATGGCACTTGAGGATAGGACTGCCGGTGGCTCTCAATTTTAGGCGGGACATCGCCCTATCAATGGAGCCGGGCGTCCGGATAAGTATCTACCACCGGCCGATTTATCACATCCGCCGCGCCGTCGAGAGATCCCGGGGAGGTTCGTGATGAGACTCCGTACTTTCAAACACGCCGCACTCCTTTTCCTCACCTTAGCAGTTCTCGGTTGTTTTCTCGGCTGTAAGCTCGGCCCCGGCGACATCCCCGGGGGTGTCGCGGTAATCTACGGGGTGGCGGTTTACCCGGATCTTGACGATAGTGATCTCACTTACACCGACGACGACGGAAGGGCTATGCGGGACCTTTTCGTTGCAAAATACGGCTCCTCCAACGTGATATTCCGGGAGTCGGCCGGCAATCCGGGAGATGATGCTACTCGTGCCCGTCTCGAACAGGATCTTCAGGACGCGGCGAATTTAGTCGGACCCGGCGACAACTTCGTCTTCTACTTTTCCGGCCACGGCGGACAGACCGATTCCCTCCTCGAAAGCCGCGAAGGCCCAGGGAGCGATTCCCTGGACGAATTGATATTTTTTCAGGATGCCGCCTTCGATTCGGGCACGGACACGTGGACGGCGGGGGCCTTGAGCGAAGAGGAGCTCTTGGCTCTTCTACAACCGATCCCGACATCCCGGAAGTTCGTCATCATCGACGCGTGCAACTCGGGGGGATTCGTGGGTACCTCCGCCGATGTGGATGGGACCTCCCAGGACTACGACTCCTACAGCGTTACCGACGGCCTTGCTCGGAGTATCGAGCTCTACATCAGATATCCCGAGATCGGCTCATCCGACCTCCCCTACAATGAGGCTATTGTCCTCTCCGCAGCGGGAGAACGTGAATTCAGTTACGAATCCGGCACCATCGGACACGGGGTATTCACATACTTCTTTCTCGATACCCCCACCCGGGGCGATTTGAACGGGGACGGTGCGGTGACTATCGACGAGGCTTTCCGGTACACCTCCGACCGTATCGATGAACAGTGGAATACCTATCTTCCCTCGGATCAATTCCACCCCCATGTGAGCGGGGGCCCTGTCAATTACGTTCTGTTCTCAGCGGAGTAAAGCTCGAAATATCTTTCCCTGCCCTTTGAAAAAAGAATCAAAAAAGCTACACTAGATGTATGAGCGACTTCGACGAGTTTTTCGGCGACGACGATGATGACGACACCCTTGGATACGAAGACAGCTTTGAAGACGAATACCAGGACGACTTCGACCGGTTCGAGAGCCTCGAGGCTTATCAGGAACACGAGTTCGAAGAAGATGAAGTCCACGGGGGAGACTTCGACCCCAACGATTGGAGCGACAATTACGACGATATGGAAGCCGATGAGTGGCAGGAGCAGTACGGAATAACCGAGGACTACGAGGAAGAAGATAACGAGTATATAGAAGACGAGGAGCTCGAATATTTCGAGGAGGACTACTTCGAGGAGTTATGAGTCGTCCCCTTTCCGGGACCGGTTGATTTTTTTTGCCCTGCGCACTAAGGTGTGAGCCGCGGAAACTTAAAAACATCACAAAAAGGACACGTACATTGAGCAAGGAACACACCGATGAACTTCTCCTCGACTTCGGACCGGAGGGACAGGATCTTATCCCCGTAGTCACCCAGGACTCGACCACAAAAGAGGTGCTTATCCTCGCCTTCGCCAACCGGGAAGCCTTCGAGGAAACCATGAAGAGCGGGTATGCCACCTACTGGAGTCGGAGCAGGCAGGAACTCTGGAAAAAAGGTATGACCTCCGGAGACATGCTGAAGCTCGACGACATGCTCATCAACTGTGAACAGAACTCCCTTGTCTACCTGGTAACACCCCAGGGTAAGGGGGCCTGTCACGCCAAACGGGAAGACGGACGTCCCCACACCTCGTGTTATTACCGGCGGATTACACCGGATCGGAAACTCGAGTTCATCGAGGAGTAATACATGCAAAACAATACGCCTGCATCGAACGCACGCCTCGTTATCGGTATGCCCGCGGGATCTTTGGCCAATCCCCAACGGGGAGGAAACCTCATCCGGGTTCTAGAAGAAGCGGGATTCAAGACTTCAGGGTACGAATCCGGAGGGCCCACCGCCTTCCCCGGTATGGGCTTCCTCTACGGATGGGACGGACGCCCCCAGGAGTTCGGGTCCCAGCTCGGCATAGACGAGCTGGATGTCGCTATCGCGGGCGACGACTGGATTCATGAACGGACCCTCGAGCTCGACATCGAGTATGGAGTAAAGAGCGATCTGAGAAAGGTTTTGAGCTTACGAAGGGGGGGCGTCCGGATCGTGGGGATCGTTGATCCCGCCGCACATTCGGACCTCACCGGAGGTCCAGACGGCTGGCGGAAGGTCTTCTCCGATCTTGCCGAGGGCTCACGGGATATCGTAACGGTTGTTTCGGAGATGCCCTATCTGGCCTTGGACTGGGTCCGCCGCAGGATGGACGATATCGGGTCCGCCGGCCGCTTTCCCGATTATTCGGTCCAGAAGTACAAGACCCCCCCCAAGATCGAGCGGGGTATCGTTATTTACGAAACCTGGGGAAAGACCGAGGCGAAGGTCAGAAACGGCGGCGCGGATCTAGGAATCGAAATAACACAATCGGGAAGCTCGATCCGCAACTACGGGCTTACCGTCATCGACACCCTCATGGAGTCTGAAACCGGTATCTGGATACATCCTCGCATCAAGGCGGATGCGGACAAGCACGCACTCCTTCAGATGCTCCTCATAAACCTCTACGGGACCATCAATGCCGAGAATAAGGTGCTGGTTGTGTTCAACGTCCCCAACGACAAGATCGGAAACGTTGAGGACTACCTTCGACAGAACAATCTCTTCGGCGATGAGCCTACGGTCAACAGAGGAGAATCTTTTACCGAATATTCCATTCAGCTCGACCTCACCGACCGGGAGAATCCAATAGCCCGGGTCCGTTACAGCCTGGCACGTCTGGGGGCTAAGAACATCGATACCATCCCTCTGACATCGTCGATACCGAGCAGCGGCTGCATCGAGCTGTAACGGACTATTCGGTCTTCTCGGCCCTGGAAGCTACGAGAATTTCCTTGAACTCTTCGACGGGGACGGGGCGGCTGAAGTGGAATCCCTGATACCACAGCTCGGAAAGGGTCTTCAAATAGAAAAACTGCTCCGAGTTCTCTATCCCCTCGGCTATAATCCCGAGGTTGAGACCGTTGGCCATGGCAACGATTGAATTAACAATGGAGGTATCGTCACGCCTAAGTGGTACGCCGGATATAAAGATCCGGTCGATCTTGATACGGTCAACGGGCAGGGATTTCAGATACTGCAGACTGGAGTAACCCGTGCCGAAATCGTCGATGGAGAACACGACCCCGAGGTCTCTCAAGAATTGGATTTTCTCGGTGACCGCCTCGGCATCCTCTAAAAAGAGACTCTCGGTTATCTCGATGTGCAGGAGGCTCGGCGGAAGCCCCGTCTTTTCGAGGATCCGCTTCACGTCCTTATGAATGTTCTTTTCCCGGAATTGCTTGACCGAAAAGTTTACCGATACAAAGGCCCCTCCCTGACCGTTGAGCAGGGAATTCCAGTCCCGTGCGTGCGTGCACGCCTGTTCGAGTATCCATTGTCCTACCTTGTTAATGAGACCCGAGTCTTCTAGGACCGATATGAAGTCGGCGGGGCCGATAAAGGCCCCTCCCCCTTTTTTCCACCGAAGTAATGCCTCGGCACCGACAATCCGTTCCGCGTCGTTGTAAATGGGCTGAAAAAACAGAACGAATTCCTTTTTCGAGTAGGCCTTTCTCAACTCGCTGATGAGCTCGACCCGGGCAACGGCCTTTGACTGGATTTCCTGCGAATAGAACACGTAGGCGTTACGGGTCTTTTTCGCCTCCATAAGGGCGATGTCGGCCCGGCTGGTGATCTCGTTCGCGTCTTTTCCGTCTTTGGGAAAGATAGCGATGCCGATGCTCATACTCACCGAAATTTCCCTCTCTTTGATCCGGATGTCCCGGGAGAAACGCTGGAATATCTTCTCCGCCACGAGAGCGGCGTCGGTTTCGAGTATGATATTCGAGAGAACGACTATAAACTCATCGCTCCCTATCCGGTAAACATAATCGCTGTCTCGAACGCAATGAGTAAGGAGCCGGGATGTTTCGACCAAGACCTGATCGCCGTAGATGTTCCCGAACTGATCGTTAATCTCCTGGAAGAAATCGAGATCGACGTAGAGGACAGCCCGCATAATTTCCTTTCCCCGCCTGGCTTGCTTCAGGAGCTTTTCAAAATTCTCCATGTAGGCCTTGCGATTGAGAAGCCCCGTCAATGGATCGACATAGGCTGATTGAGCGAGCTGCTTATTCGCCTCGGAGAGCTCGGCGGTACGGCTTGCTACCCGATCCTCCAGCCTCGTGGCGAGACGTTCGATCTCCTCCCGTTCGAGCTTTAAAAGGGAGTTCAAGTAGAAGTTTTTACGCTTCGAGTATTCGATGTAGTATGCCGCAAACATGCCCAGCACGTCCGCAGTCAAGAGCATAAAAACGTTGTTGATAAAAACAACTTCGGGTATGTCAAAAAACAGTAAGTTGAAAGCGGCGTAGAGAATGATAAGGAGGGCCCCGGAAACAGTCGCCCAGATGAATCTGAGCCCGATGAAAGTGTAGGAAAAGAATAAAATGAGTATAAATCCCACGTAGTAGAGCTCGTGCGTAACCCTCCCCGCGACGATGAACATAGCGAAAAGCCCCCCTCCCGCGAAGAAGACGAGGGCGGTGAGAAACTGCTGATAGAATCGATTGAAGAGGCGGGTATAGGTCAATCCGAAGGTAATCGCTATGGCCGGAAGCACCCCACCGAACCGGTTAATCCACAAAAGGACGTGCGATCCGGGAAAAAGCAAGTAGTCGAGTATCCCGAACAATCCGTAGAAAAAGAAGGCAAGGAGCAGTGCGCTGCGAGACTGAGGTAATGTAGCCGATTTATGGGATTCCTGGAAATCCTTTTCGATCTTTCCTGGAAAGGCGAGGGTAAATCGATGGACCGGAATGTCCCTCTTTTGAAAAAAAGTTCTTGTTCTAGGCTTCATATCTCTCATATAATTAAACTGCAAGTCACACCTTATATAAGTTTAACCCATCTGAAGATAATAATCAAGGTATTGAATATAATTTATATTTTAAAGGTATTTGGAAGGTACTTAACATTTATTTTCCCTCGGGGTAGAGTACCCGCATGGCTGAAATCTACGTTACGGGGCACAAAAACCCCGATATGGACTCAACGTGTTCCTCCTTCTGTTACGCTCACCTGAAAAACATTCTCGACTCCGGGAACACCTACTCCGCCGTCCGGTGCGGCACCCTCAATAAGCAGACGAAATCGGTTTTCAAGAGGCTCGATCTCGAACCGCCCGAGCTCAAGAAAGACGTCTATCCCCGGGTGATCGATGTGGCGCTGCGAAACCTCCTTCATTTAGATATCGAGTCCCCGGTCCTCGACGCGGTCCGAGTCATAGATGAGCGAAACTTGAGCGTAATACCGGTGTTTTCGGGAAAACAGTTCAGGGGGATTGTAAGCGTCCACGAAATAACGCGGTTCTTCATTCAGGAGAATACCGGGATCAGGCCCCTTCATAACTTTTTGATCGATAACTTCGGCAAGGTCCTTCCGGGCTACTTTCTCAAGAAAGGCGACCACCGCGAGTTCGAGGCTCCCATTATGACCGGTTCCATGCCCTACGCGGTTTCCATAGAGAGGCTCAGCCGACTGAGTCCCCTCAAACCGGTTTTGATCGTGGGTTTGAGAAAAGATATCGTGATGCACGCCGTTGAACGCCGGCTCCCCGCCTTGATCCTGACCGGGGTCGAGAACGGCGATATGGAAGGAATCGATTTTTCCGATTATCCGGGCCACGTCTTTATTTCCGAGATTGATACGGCGGAAACAATTCGTCTGCTCCGCTTGAGCATTCCGGTAAAGCATATCATGGAAATCCGTCCGAAGCGGGTCGAGAGCTCGGATCATTTTGACAAGGCGAAGGCTGCGCTTCTCGACTCGATGGTGAGAGGCCTCCCCGTCTTCGACGGCGACCACTTCGAAGGGATTGTTACCCGACGGTGCTTTATCGAAAAGCCTAAACGAAAAATCATCCTCATGGATCACAACGAACTCGAACAGAGTATCCCCGGTATAGAGCAGGCCGAAATCGTGGAAATCATCGACCATCACAGACTGTCCGCTGAAAAGACCTTCGCGCCCATCTACTTTTACTCCAAACCTGTGGGAAGTACGTGTACTATCGTCTTTCAGCATTTTGTTCATAACGGGATTAAAATCGATCCTCGACACGCCACACTTCTCTTAGCCGGTATCCTTTCCGATACGGTCATGCTCAAATCCCCCACCACTACCGGCGAGGATCAATCCGCTATAGAAAAACTCGAAAAAATCTCGGGGGTCGACGCCATGAAGTTCGGTGAAGAGATGTCCTCTCAGACCGTCACCCTGCGAACGGCCCAGCCGAAAAAGCTCATTACCTCCGACTTCAAATCCTACTCCGAATACGGATACGATGTCGGTATCGGTCAGGTAGAGGTGGTAACCCTCGAAGACGTGGAGGAAATCAAGACGAAATATAGGAAGGCCCTCGAAGGGGTCAGGAAGGAAACGGGGCTCGATTGGGTCATGCTGCTGATTACCAATGTTCTCAAGGAAAACAGCATGCTTTTGTCCACCGACTTTCCCGGGGGAGAAAACTCACTCGTCTACAAGAAACACTCCCCCCACTTATACCTTCTTCCCGGGGTCCTCTCTCGGAAGAAACAGCTCCTTCCTGAAATCTTACGCGTACTCGAAGAGCTCTCATAGATGGTAAGAACTACAGAATTCCCGGTACCACCGCCTTCCTGTCCTCGGGGTAATCATCAAAGGTCTCCCGG
>JBKHAJ010000058.1:0-15187 GCA_046542935.1 Spirochaetia bacterium
GTGGCTGGAGATACCCCGGAAGGTGCACCGCATCTCCATCCGTCCCCGCTGCCCCCGGGTGATGATGCAATGGGTCGGCTCGGTGCTCACGAAGAGATCGGGCGCGAGTCCCTCCTCTTCGATAAGGTATTTCCAGCACATCCCGTCGCAGTCCTCCTCCATCACTGTAAATGTAAGATAGACTGAATATCTCCCGGCGTACTCGAGCTCTTTGAGGATTCGCCCGGCGGTGAGCATTGCCGCGGCGCCCCCCTTCTGGTCGGAAGCCCCCCGGCCGTAGACGAGGCCGTCCCGGATAGTTCCGGAGAAGGGGTCCTCCTTCCACTGGCTCCGGTCACCCGTTTCCACAGTGTCGATATGGGCGTCGAATGCCAGGATCTTAGCGCCGCTGCCTATCCGGGCGACCACGCTCCCCAAGCCGTCGATCCTGACCTCGTCGAAGCCGAAGGAGCCGCACAACTCGGCTATCCGTGAGCATACCGCCTCTTCCCGGCCCGAATACGAGGGGATCTTGACTAACTCGGAGAGGAGCAGCGCGGTCTCGTGCCGGTATCCGGCGGCTTTATCCCGTATTGTCTCGTGAATACTCATAATCTCCTCCATAATTCTTCCGCGGCCTCCCGGGCCCGCCGGTAGATATCCTCGACATCTCCCGGGAAGCTTTTGTCCCGATAGACAATCTTCCCGTTCACGATGACCGTCTCCACGTCCCGCGATGACATTCCGAATATCATATGGCCGCTCGAGTTTTCGGCGGACAGGGGGGTCGGGGGACGGTATGAGGTAACGACGAGGTCCGCGGCACAGCCCGGTTCGACTCTTCCGAACCTTTCGGCGAAACTCGTCTCGAGTATCCGGTTACCGTTGAAAAGCATTCGGGTAAAGTCCTCCGGGGTAAGGGGTCCTCCATCGTCCTGGTGCTTGAAAAAGGCGAACTTGAGCTCTTCGAGCATGTCGGACCCCATTCCGTCGGTTCCGAGGACTACGTTGAAGCAGTCGGGCAGGTGATGATTATATCCCACGGTGTTGTTCATATTGGACCGGGGGTTGTGTGCGAGGAATGCTCCCCGTTCGTTCAGATAGTCGATCTCACTCTCCTGCAGGTAGAGGCCGTGGGCGATGAGGGTCCGTTCGGTAATAAGCCCGTAATCGTCGAGTCTCTTGACGATATCCTTCCCGTAGACGGCGTGGGAATGGGAGGGGTCGAACCGGTCCTCCGCGCAGTGGAGATGAAATCCCAGGCCGGTCTCTTCGACCGCACTGCCCAGGAGCTTCAGGGCCTCGTCGGAGAGGGTAAAGGGGGCGTGGCCTCCGATCATCCCGGCGATAAGAGGGATTTCGGTCCCGCCGCTCGTGGCGCCGGAGGTGTTCGTACTGCCGCGCTCCCGGGCGAACCGGAGGTTTTCCTCGACTCCGGCGAGCATAGCTTCCCGTCCGTTCCGATCGGTGGTTTCGAAACAGAGCACCCCCCGGAGTCCGGTTTCTTCGAAACCTTCCCGCAGGATATCGAGGGATCCTCTGATATAGGATTGAGAGGAGTGGTGATCGACTACCGCGGTGGTCCCCGCGGCGATCGCCTCGAGGCAGCAGATTCGGGCTCCCGCGATAATGCTCTCTTCGTCGAGGGCCCTGTCGAGACGCCACCACAGGTTCTGCAGACGGCTGACGAAGTCCGGGGAGGGGGGAATGTCGGCGAGTATCCCCCGGGCGAGGCCGGAGTAGAAATGGTTGTGCCCGCAGACGAAACCGGGCATAAGGAGCTTTCCGGTACAGTCGATTTCCGTATCGGCTGAGTACTTCCCGGCTATTCCCCGCCCGACGTCTTTGATTTTGCTCCCCTCGACGATCACATCGAGGGTTTCCCGAATCGATGCAGGGGAGATTTCCATTATCCGTGCGTTCTTTAATGCTATCATGCCAGCTCCTTTTCTCTTGATTCGTGTCCCTCAGGGAGCATTCTGAATTCCTACAATAAAAACCGGTACCGTTCCGTCAGCTCCCTGACCATCAGCTCCATTCGAGCGTCGGGAAGGGGGGCGTCGGCGGGCCACGGGTATTCTTTTCCTCCTAAGCGGACCCTGTACTCATCGCCCGACGCGGCAATGCCGGAGTTCCCGCTCTCTTCGAAGTCCTCGGGGTTCGAGAAGATCGTGAACTTATCTGTATACGGCTTCCCGTCCCAGGGGCAGAAGGTATCACAGTTTCCGCATTCGTTGCAGGCCCCGTCTAAGTGGATGATCTGATATTCGTCCCGGAAGCCGGGAAACGGGAGGGCCAGATTCGCCCTGTTCGGACACACCTCTACGCATTTACCGCAGAAGAAGGTGCACTCCAGGCACCGCCTGGATTCGAGCTTAGCTGCGCGGACTTCGTCGCCGTCTTCGAACGAAGCCGCACCGGGCACCCCTTGGGTCCGCCGGGCGTGCACGTCGGCGAGGACCGGGGCGGGAATCTGTGTTCCCGGAGCCCCCGGGTCCTTTTCGCCGTTCCCCCCTTCCGGCCGAAGTACCCGGATGACCGCATCGGCGGCCCTGCGTCCCTCGGCGATGCATTCCACCACCGTCGAGGGACCGGTACGGGCGTCTCCTATGAGATAGACCCCCGGGGCGGCCTCCATGGGACTCCCCGCCCCGGATATTCCGAACCGGCCTAGGACCTCCGGATCGGGCCGCTCTCCGACGGCGGTAATGACCGTGTCGGCGGTGAGTGTCTCGGTCCTCCCGGTGGGTATCGGCCTGCGCCGGCCGGTAGCGTCCAGCTCGCCGAGTTCCATAATCTCCACGATCAGGGTTCCGTCGGGATCGAAGGACACCGGGGTCCTCAAGAATCGGAACCGGACCCCGTCGGCTCGGGCCTCCTCGTACTCCTCCCGGTCGGCGGGCATCTGCTCTTCGGTGCGGCGGTAGAGAACGGTGACCGATTCCACCCCTTCCGTCTTCAGTGCGGCGCGGGCGCCGTCCATGGCGGTGTTCCCTCCGCCGACGACCGCCACCCGGCGGCCGAGGAGGAGCTCATCGGAGGTGTCCGCCGACCGGTCGACGGCGCGGTTGAAATCGGCCAAGAAATCGAGGGAAGGAATGACCTTCGGATTCCCGCCGGGGAGGTCGAGGCGGGAGCTCCGCCCCGCCCCCACCGCGACGATGATCTTCTCGAAACCTGCCTTCTTCAAGGCGGAAGGGTCGATATCTGCGGCACCGAAGCGGAACTCCACTCCCGCGGAGCGGATGTATTCGATGTCCCTTTCGAGGGCTTCCCGGGGGATGCGGAACCTCGGGAGGATCGTGCTCACGATACCCCCGGCCGACATCTCCTTTTCGAAGACGGTTACCGGTATCCCCGTGCGGGATAAGAAAAAGGCCGCGGAGAGTCCCGCGGGTCCCGCTCCTATGACCGCGACCTTAGGGTCTTCGCTTGGAGTCCCTCCGGAGCGCTTTCCGGCGGGAGGAGGCCTTACGCCCCGCTCTTCGGCGATTCGCTTCATCTCCCGGATTCGGACGCTGCCGTCGTAGTCGAGCCGGGTGCAGACGTACATGCACTGGTGATCGCAGATGTGCCCGGTTACGGCGGGGAGGGGGTTCTTGTCGAGGATCACCTCGAGGGCCCGGGTAAAATCACCGGTACCGTTTAAGCGGATGTACTCGGGGACATCCTGGCGGATCGGACAGGCTTCGATGCAGGGGGCTACGAAGCAGTCGGTAAGCCCGAGGGGCCCGGGGACACGGACAGGGTCGTATCCCCGATACGACTTTCGGCTGTACGGGGCTTGGAGCGCATTTTCAGCGAGCCCGAACAGGGCGTCCGTGTCGATATCCCCCTCCGGCCACACCTCCATCGCCTCGAGCTTCTCGGCGGCGCCGCCTAGGCGGTAGTACCCTCCCGGCTTCAGGAGCTCCGTGGCCATAGTCAGCGGGCGGATTCCCGCGGCGAGCACCTCGGCGGCGTTATGGGCGCCTATCCCCGCGCAGAAGGAAAGGGGAAGCTTCCCCCCGAAGTCGGCGGCGAGACGGGCGGCAAGGGTGATGCTTATCGGGTAGAGGGCGCGCCCGGACATATACATCTCTTCATCCGGCAGTATATCCCACCGGTTGACCGAGGGGAGGGTGTTGGTGAGCTTGACTCCGAAGGCAAGACGCCGCTCGGCGGCTACAGCGGTCAAGCGGCCGAGCATCTCCCTCGCGTCCGGATATTGGAGGTCGTGGGTGAAGGTCTCTTCCTTCAACCGGATGTAGTCGAAGCCGAGGGTGTCGAGAATCCTCCTGACCTCTTCATATCCCAGCAGGGTCGGGTTGAGTTTGACGTAGGTATTGAGTCCCTTCTCCTCGATTAGGTAGCGGGCGATCCTTTCGATGTCCTCCGGCGGGCATCCGTGCATGGTGGAGAGGGTGACGGAATTGCAGATTGTCCGGGGGATACCCTCGGTCGACCCCTTTATGAAGAGGGGATCGTCGGTTTGGGAAATCCATTCGGCCGCCTCATCGAGGAGGGAGTCGAAGGAGAGGCCGCTCTCTTTTCCCGCCATCCCTTGGATAAAGGAATCCATCTTCCGCGTCTTGATCCCCTCAAGGTCGTATCCGACGCTCATATTGAAGACGAAGGGGCCCGGGGCATGCTCCGCCCCGGAGAGGCCTAAGGAGCGTTCCAGAAGATGCAGGAGGATCCAGGCCTTGGCGAACTCGGCGAAACTTTCCTCTACCTTGAGCTCCGCCGACCATTCGGTGTTGTAGGCCTCGTCCCGCGCGTCGATACAGGGTTTTCCGATATCCAGGGTGTCGAGTTTCTGTACTGTCTTGAGCTCGAAGAACCGGCCGCCGACGAGGTACGCCGCGACGATATTCCAGGCGAGCTGGGTATGGGGACCCGCGGCGGGGCCTAGGGGCACGGCACAGGGGGACCCGAAAAAATCCATGGTCCGGGGGGTATGTTTCCGGAAAAATCGACTTTCAGGTATTCCGAAGACACCCCTGTTTTCCCGGTATTCTCCGGCCGCCGAGTCGAGGAGTTTCGTCATCGAGGCGGGTCTCATCGTATCGCTCATCTCGTATCCTTTTTCCCGGTGCCGTCCCTATGCCCGCCGGCGCGCCGGGAGGCGGCGAGCCTCTTAGCGGCGAGGAGGACCGCGTCCACGATCTGCACATAGCCGGTACACCGGCACAGGTTGTTTTTCAGGGCCTCCCGGACCTCCTCCCGGCTCGGGTCGGGATTATCTTGAAGGAGAGCGTAGGAGCTCAAGATCATCCCGGGGGTGCAGAAGCCGCACTGTACCGCTCCCGCTTCGAGGAAGGCGCTCTGCAGGGGATGGAGCCCGTTCTCGGCCTCTTCGAGCTCCTCCATACCCTCGATGGTGAGGACCCGCTTTCCCGTTGCCCGGGAGAGCTTCGTGACGCAGGACCTGACCGGTTTGTCGTCGACTAAGACCGTGCAGGAACCGCACACCCCAATGCTGCAACCGGCTTTGGTTCCGGTAAGGCCTAGGTTCTCCCGAAGGAAAGCGAGGAGGGTCTTCTCTTGTGTGCCTCCGGTATTCCCGGGAAGCTCGTAAACCCGGCCGTTGACGATGATCTCACTCATTCCGCGCCTCCGCGGTCCCGAGATCGATCCGCATCGGTTCGACGGTGACGGGGAGGGAGCGAAACCGCTTGCCCGTGGCCCGGTAGAGGGCGTTGGCAATCGCCGGAGCGGTTATTTCCAAGGCGGGCTCGCCTATTCCCTTGCAGCCGAATGGGGTAACCGGGTCGGGGTTCTCGATGATGACCGGTACTATCTCCGGTACGTCGACGGTACGCGGAATCCGGTAGGAATTATAATTGAGACTCGTGATACGGCCGTTTTCGTACCGGAGATTTTCGGTCAGGGCCATCCCCAACCCTTGGGCGGCGCCGCCGAAGATTTGTCCTTTCAGCATCGGGGGGTTGACCGCTTTTCCGATGTCGTGGGCCGCGGTTATTCCGAGGACCCGGACCCCGCCCGAACCGGGATCAACGGCTACCTCGGCGACCTGGCAGCTGTAGACATAGGTAAAATACGGGTCTCCGCACCCTATTTCCTCGTCCCAGCTGATCTCGGGTGCCTGAAAGGACCCGAAGGCGAAGGGATAGACCCGCCGGTCGTACATCCGGGTCATCGCCTCGTCCCAGGCAAGCTCTTTATTCCGCCCAATAATCCGGTCGTTTTCGAACCGTACCTCCGGGGGCGGGCAGCCGAGCTCGGACGCTAAGGTCTCGGCGATGAGCGCCCGGAGCTTCTCAGCGGCGTCGCAGAGGGCACCGCTTCCCATCAAGGTCCCCCGGCTCGCCACGGTGGTCCCCGAATCGGGGATGGACGAGGTAGTCGACCGTACATAGCGGATACGTGCCGGGTCCACCGAGAGCTGCCGGGACAGAATGGTAATCATCGCCTGCTGCGCTCCCTGCCCGTTCTCCCAGATGCCGGTTTCCAGAAGGATCGATCCGTCGAACTGGCAGTTAACGATGCAGCAGGCGAAGTCCTTGCCCTCGGCGCCGATGCTCGCCCCCCGGTAGGAGACGGCAAAGCCGATCCCATAGAGCTCGTCTTTCTTCTTAGCCTTACTGCTCCGGCCGAAGCTGCACCGGGACGCCTTGTCGGCATAGGAAGAAACGGAGAGGGCCGCTTTCATCACCTCGTCCATGCTCACCGTGTGATTGTCGAGCTTCTGCCCGGTAATGGTCCGGGAGCCCTGCCTGACCATATTGACCGCTCGGATTTCCTGCGGTGTCATGCTCAGCCTCTCGGCGGCGATGTCCATGCACTGCTCGACGGCGAAGTTCACCGGCGGCGAACCGAAACCCCTAAAGGCGCCGGTAAAGACGTTGTTCGTGGCTGCTGCGAAAATGTCGGTGTGTACGTGGTCGACGGTGTAGGGGCCGCAGCACTGCACCGTAGCCCTCCAGGTGGACCAGGGCACGGTGGAGGTGTAGGCCCCCGAATCGGCGGTACCCCGGCAGACGACGGCCCGGAGCTTCCCCTCCGCGTCGAACCCCATCCGGTAGCGGAGGCGGTAGGAGGGGCGCTTGTAGCTTTCCTTCAGCGACCATTCCCGGTCGTATATGATCTTAGCCGGCCGCTTCAGGTGATAGGCGGCTAAGGCCGCCCGGGCGCAGACCGCCGAGGCGGTATCGTCCTTGCCGCCGAAGCTTCCTCCCACGGCGTGGGAAACGACCTCTACCTCGGAAAAGGGAAGTCCGAGATAAGCACAGACGAACTTCCGGGTGCTCGAGGGAAATTGAAGGCTTCCCATAATCTCTAAGACACCGTCGTCCCGGGGAAAACAGACCGCCCCCTCCGGCTCCATGTAGGCATGTTCGAAGAAGCCGGTGGTAAATTCCTCTTCGAGAATTAGGTGACAATTCTCTATCTCCTCCCGGGCGTTTCCCTTCCGGATCTTGTGGTGGACCACTAAATTGGTTTTCCGCTCCGGATACAGAAGCGGTGCTCCGGGTTCAAGGGCCTCCTCAGGGTCGAAGACGGCGGGCAGCTCCTCGGCATCAACGGTGACCAGCTCCGCGGCGCCGAGGGCCTGTTCCCGGGTCTCCGCCGCCACCAGGGCGATCACGTCGCCGGAGGACCGGATCCGGTCTCCGGCGAGGATCGGGTAGTCCTTCAGGATCTGCCCGTAGGTAAGATCCCCCGGAACATCGGCGGCGGTGTAGACACCTACCACCCCCTCGGCGGCCTCGGCCCGGTCTGTATGTACCGCGCGGATAACGGCGTGGACGTAATCGGTATACACCGGCACGCAGTGGATCATTCCGGGAAAGGCGAAGTCGTCGGCGTAGCGGGTCCGACCGGTTACCTTTCCATACCCGTCGTTTCGGACGGAATGTGTCATGGCAGGAACCTTTGCCTGAGGAGCCCCGCAGGGTCCTTCACCTTGCTCAAGAATATCATCGCGGCAATAATGTAGGGCTTGTATCCGGCCTGCTTGTAGAGGGGCACCCGGTACCGGTCGAAGACCGACGCCGCTACCTCTCCGGCCTCACAGCTTACTCCGGTGATGTCCGCGGGAAGGCAGTGGAGGTAGAGGGCTTCCCCGTTCCTACTCCGCTTCATGAGGTCCTCGGTACATTCCCAGTCGATGTGTTCCTTGTTCTGCTCGAGGAGCTCCTTCTCCAGCCGGTCGATTCCCTCCATATCGCCTCGGCCGTAGAGTTCGGTTCGCCGCTTCATCGCATCGAAGGGCGCCCAGCTCTTCGGGTAGACGATGTCGGCGTTCTCGAAAGCCTCGGCCATAGAGCCGGTCCGGACGAAGCTTCCCCCGGAGGCTTCAGCCTGCTTACGGGCGGTTTCCTCCACCTCCGGCATAACTTCGTATCCCGAGGGATGGGCGAGGACTATCTCCATCCCGAAGCGGGACAGGAGCCCGATGATCCCCTGCGGGACCGACAGCGGTTTACCGTAGGAGGGGGAGTAGGCCCAGGTCATGGCCATTTTCTTTCCGCGGAGTTCTTCGATTCCCCCGAACCGGTTGATCAGATGGAGGGTGTCCGCCATGGTCTGGGTGGGATGATCGATATCGCATTGGAGGTTGATCAGGGTCGGACGCTGCTCGAGGACGTCCTCCCGGTAGGCCTCGTCCACATAGCCGGCTACCTCCTTCATGTAGGTATGTCCCCGGCCGATGTACATATCGTCCCGGATACCGATCACCTCGGTCATGAAGGAGATCATCGTTGCGGTTTCCCTGAGGGTTTCCCCGTGGGCGACCTGAGACTTTCCCTCCTCGAAGTCCTGAACGGTGAGCCCTAAGAAATTGCAGGCGCTCGCGAAGCTGAACCTGGTCCTCGTCGACTTGTCCCGGAAGAGGGAGATCGCGAGGCCGCTGTCGAAGATCTTCGCGGGAATTCCCTCGTTCCGCAGTCCCCGTAAAGCCTCCGCCGCGGCGAAGACCGCCCTGATCTCATCGTCGCTCTTGTCCCAGGTCAGAAGAAAATCGTTTTGATACATCCGCGATGTGTCGAGCTCGGACAGCTCCTGAATGTACTGCTTCATAATCATCTCCTACACGTGTCGAGTTGTCTACGGCTCGAGGAGGTACAGGAGCCGCTCCGGGGTCATGGGGGCCCGGATGAGTGAGAGGTCGTCCCCGGCGGCTTCTTTTCCGGGAATCCGGCCCGCCGCCCGGGCGGCTGCGAGGACGGCGAAGTAGCCGGCGATCCCGTACATAAAGGGAGGTTCGCCGATCGCTTTGGAATTGAACACCCCCATAGGATTCGGGGATCTTTCGAGAAAACGGATGTCCATCGCATCGGGCGTGAAGTAGATGTCCGGAATCTTGCAGTTGCTCATGGTGTCGGCCATGAGCCGTCCGGTATCGGAGTAGACCAGCTCCTCCACGGTGAGCCAACCCAATCCCTGGACAATTCCCCCCTCGCTCTGGCCGCGGTCGATATCGTAATTGAGGACCTCGCCGGCGTCGTGGAGTACGGCGACCCGGTCGAAACGGTAGGTGCCGCGGATGCAGTCGATAGTGGCCTCTACGATACCGGTCCCGTAGACGTGATAGGCGAAGGGCTCCCCGGTCTCCGTCTCCTTGTCGAAGCGGATTCCCGGGGTCGCGTAGAAGCCGTGGGCGGATAGATCGATCCGTGCGAGATAGGCTTTCGAAACCAGATCCTGCCAGGTGATTCCGGTCTCCGTTCCGTCTTTGAGGAGCTTTCCCTCACGCAGATCCAGGGATTTAACCGTTTCGGCGTCCACCAGAGGAGCGGCGAAGGTCAACAATCTGTCCCGGATAATCGTACAGGCCTGCTCGGTCGCCTTCCCGTTCAGGTCCGATCCGGTGGATGCCGCTGTGGGGGAAGTGTTGGCCACACGGGTTGTGTTGGTGTGCTCCACCCGAATTATCCCTCTCGACGCCTCCTCTTCTTCGATAGAGAGGATCCGCGCCGCAGTCTGGAGGAGCTTCCGCTTGACCCCCTGCCCCATCTCCACCGCTCCGGTGCTTACCGTCACGCTTCCGTCTCCGTAGACATGGACTAGGGCGCCCGCCTGGTTCAAGGTTGTATTGGTAAAGGAGATCCCGAAGCACACCGGCATCACGGCGAGTCCCTTCTTCCTGTCCCGGCGGTCACGGTTAAAGGCTTCAACCCTTTCGATCCACCCCTCGAGGCCGTACCCCTCGGCCGCCTCGGAAAAGCACCTTCCCGCGGTACATCCCTTCACGCCCATCCCGTAGTGGAAGGTGTCGCCGTCTTTGAGGAGGTTCTTTTCCTGAATTACCGAGGGATGGACCTTCAGCTCCTCCGCCGCCCGGAAAATTGCCGCTTCCAGGACGAACATCGCCTGGGGTCCCCCGAATCCCCGGAAGGCGGTATTCGGCGGCAGATTGGTGCGGCAGCTGTAGCCGGTCGCCTTGATGTGGGGGATGAAGTAGCTTCCCGCGGCGTGGAACATGCTCCGCTCGAGGACGGCGGAGCTCAGATCCGCGTGGGCCCCGGCGTTTTGATAGAAGGTCACCTCGTAGGCGAGTAATTTTCCGTCCCGGGAAAGGCCGAGCCTGTAGTCGGAGGAGTAGGGGTGTCTCTTTCCGGTCATCCTGAGATCATCCCTGCGGTTTAGGACCAGCTTCACCGGCCGACCGCACTTGCGCGAGGCTAAGGCGGCGAGGCAGGCCCACACGGTACCTTGTTCTTCCTTTCCGCCGAAGGCGCCCCCGAGGCGGGGAACCTCCACCTCGGTCCGGTGCATCTCGATTCCGAGAATACGGGAAACCATCTTCTGAACCAGGGTCGGCCCCTGGGTGGAGGAGATAATCTTCATCCCCCCGTCTTCCCGGGGAACGGCGATACACCCCTGGGTTTCCAGATAGAGGTGCTCCTGTCCCCCCGTCTCCACGCGCCCTTCGACGATGATGTCGCTCTCGTCCCAGGCGGTGTCGATGTTTCCTCGGGTAAAAACTCTCGGAGTCCCGATGATCTCCCCCCGCTGTGCCGCTTCCCGGGGATCGAGGACCGGGGGTTCTTCTTCGGTCACCATCAGTACCGCGGCGGCGGCACGGCGGGCCGCCCTTTGTGTCCGGGCCACGGTGACCGCCACCGGCTGACCTATGTAATGGAGATGCTCTTCGGGAAGAAGCGGTTCGTCGGGGAAGATACCCCCGATTTGGTTTTCTCCGGGGATATCCCGGGCGGTATATATACCGACCACATCGGGGAGGGTCATTGCTTTCGATATGTCGATGGAGGAAATCCGTCCCCGGGCCAGAGGCGAAGGGACAACGGCGGCGAAGAGGGTCCCCGCGGGAAGCTGTTGATCATCGATATATTTCGATTCCCCCCGAACGTGGAGGAGGGTATCCGATCCCATGGCGGGCCAATTCATTCGAGCTCCTCCCAGGATATGGTCTCCGGAAAAAGGGTGGTGAAATGGGCTAAGACGAGCCTCCGGACGAGTTTCCGCTTGTACTCGGCGGAACCCCTTACATCGCTGATGGGGCTCACCTCGTCCCGGGCGGAATCTCCCGCTTTTTTAACGAGATCCACGGTCATATGATTGCCTTCGAGGAGAGCCGATGTATCTTTCAAATAGAGGGGGATTGGGGCCACTCCCCCCGCCGCCAGAGAGACGTTTCGGAGAATCGGCTTCTTCCCCTCGACGTCCATCTGAACCGCCGAATTGACGCTCGCGATATCGAGATAGGTCCTCCTCGAGACCTTTTCGAAGTTTTCGACGCTCGTTTTTTTCGGGAGCGGGAAGCAGACCCATCTGACGACCTCGTTCTGCCAGAGGTCGAGTTCCTTGTATCCGCGGAAAAAATCCTTCAGGCGGACCGTCCGGGTCGCTTTTCCGTCTCCCGAGTCGGAAGAGAGGATCAAAAATCCTTTGAGCGCGAGGAGGAGGATGCTCATATCTCCGATAGGGCTTGCGTTGACGATATTTCCCGCCAGGGTCGCCCTTTGCCGGATGGGACTCGCCGCTATAAGATGGAGATACTCCTTGAGTCTCGGTAATGTCCTCGCCAGGACCTCATTGCCGAAGAGATCCTCCATGGGAACCGCCGCGCCTATTTTGACCGCGTCGTCTTCGATGATGATTCCCGACATCTCTTCTCGGTCCGCGAGAAGCTTTAAGGGGGCATCGATGAGGCTTTCCGGTCTCTGCACGAGGAGATCGGTGCCCCCGGCGACGATGTACCGCACCTGCTCCGCGTCGGGGATTTCAGTTTCGGCAGCGTCTTTGACGCCCGGCCGCTCCCGGGAACTCTCCGGACCGCCGGTAAGAGAGAGGGTCTTTATCCTTTCGGGAATCTCCTTAAAGTAGGGAAGAAGAAACCCCTCTTCGATTAGGGCGTCGATACGATCCTCCCGTCCGAGAAGCCGGTCCCGGTAAGAATCGAGAAGATTATCGATGCTCCGCTTGATCGAAGCATATCCGGTGCAGCGGCAGATGTTGCCTGAAACCGCGTCCAAGGCTTCGGCGGGGGTCAGTTCCTTCGATTCCAGGAAAAACCAGGTCAAAGACATGATGAAACCGGGGGTGCAGAAACCGCACTGAGTGGCTCCCTCGTCGACGAAGGCTTCCTGAATGGGAGTAAGCCCCCGGCCGAAGGGGCGCTTTTCATCGGGAGCTTCCGGATTGACACCTTCGATTGTTACCGCATGGTGCCCGTCGAGGTCCCCCAAGGGGACCAGGCACGAGTTGACCGCCCGGTATTTGACCCGGGACCGGGAGGCGGGGCTTCCTAAAAGAATGACGCAGGCGCCGCACTCGCCCTCACGGCATCCCTCTTTGGTCCCGGTCAGGGACATTTCATTACGGATAAAGTCGAGAGCCGTAATCCCGGGAGAGGCGAGGGTTTCGACCTCATGTCGGTTGCAGATAAAACGTACCGGCCGATTCATGTACTATAGATTTTAGGGTATTCACTTATAATTTGCAACTTAACATACCCGGCGAATGCCGAAAACCGGTTCAGCGGGTTCCGGCGTGTGACTCTTCGATCATCGACTCCGTGGTATCGATGATACGGCGTACGGCGTTCCCCAGGTCGGAGATTCGGTCGCTTTCGATACGAAAACCGATGGCCCCGGGATGTCCTCCGCCGTTTTCGATGGCCAACACTCCAAGGATATCCCTCAGGTCGAGGGATTTGAAGTGCTGGTTCCTCCGCATGCGGAATTGGACGAGGCGGGAATGATCGGGGTCGTCGTAGTAGCTCAC
Organism: Spirochaetia bacterium; assembly: GCA_046542935.1. GTDB lineage: Bacteria > Spirochaetota > Spirochaetia > SPDA01 > CAZSGZ01 > JBKHAJ01. The sequence continues at coordinate 13,177 of JBKHAJ010000058.1, forward strand.
CAGGCTCACATATCCGCTGGTCTCCGCCAACCGGTCCGCTGTCGCCCGGGCGATGGACACTATCGTTTCGTGATCGTAGAGACCTGCGAGCTCTTCCGATTCTTCCGCGTCGATAATGATCGAGTGGATGTATCTCCACTGTCTTCGCCTTTTGAGGAAATACCGGTAACACTGTTCCTCCCGTTCGGAGAGGCGGTTGATCTCCCGGTATACCTCTTCCATGTTCGAGAAGTTGGAGGAATCCTGGAAGGTTTTTTCGGTGAGCATCGAGTCGAAAATGGTGCTGAACAGCCGGTAGAACCTCTTTTCCCGCCGGGTCTTCAGATATTTTCCCATTTTCGAATCGCCGATGATACCGGTTAGGGTCGCTAAGACGAAGTTGCGGGAAAGGACATTGTCGATTTGATACTTCTCCATCAGATCGTTTCGATAGCCCAGCTTGAGAGCGATCAGTCCCACCAGCTCGGAGGCGGAGGAGGCGACGGTTACCAATCGGTATCCGGGATCACCGCAATAGATGCTGTCCGCCTCCAAGTGATGATCGATTTCTATCACCAGAACCGAATCGTCCGCAACGAGATCGTTCATCTTCCGGTATTCCATGAGCATGGAGGGTTTCGGAGTGTCGAGAACGATCAGAGTGCTTATAGATTCGGGCAGATTGGAGCAGTCCTCGATGATATCGATAGAGTTGTATTCACAGATGCTCAAGAGATAGCGGAAATTATTCTTGATCTCACTGCAGACGAGCATGGCCACCCGCTTAGAGAGTTTGCTCAACAAGAGTCCCATGGCTACCATGGAGGACACGCAGTCCTCATCGGGGTTTTCGTGTCCTGAGAGCAGGAAATCGTCCCTTCCATCCAGGGCTTCGATGATATTCGAGACAATACGGTTCTTCTCGGCGATTGTGGGGATCTCTCGTTTTTTTTCCATGGGAATCTACCTGTTCCTCTTGGCAAGTCTAATTCGCCTGATGCCGAAAAACAAGCCTCGTGCCCCAAAGAGTGGGGTTTTAACCCGATTTTCCCTGGGCCGCTACCGACTGCGCGGCCTTCTCCACCGCTTCGGGGTCTCCCAGGTAGTAGTGTTTGAGGGGGTTGAGATCTTCGTCCAGCTCGTAGACCAGGGGGACTCCGGTAGGTATGTTGAGTCCGGGGATGTCCTCGTCGGAGATATTGTCCAGGTATTTGACGAGGGCACGAAGGCTGTTTCCGTGGGCCGCGATCAGCACACGTTTCCCTTTCTTGACGGAAGGAGCAATGGTCTCGTGCCAGTAGGGGAGAAATCTATCGACGGTGTCTTTGAGGCATTCGGTCAAGGGGATTTCCTCTTCCGATAGGTCCGCATACCGGGGGTCCCCGGCGGGGCATCGCTCGTCGTCCGGGTCGAGCTCGGGCGGGCGGACGTCGTAGCTCCTTCGCCAGATATGGACCTGCTCGTCGCCGAATTTTTCGGCGGTTTCGGCTTTGTTGAGTCCCTGCAGGGCGCCGTAATGGCGCTCGTTCAGCCTCCAGTTCCTGTAGACGGGAATCCACATCTGGTCGAGCTCGTCTAAGGTCAGCCACAGGGTCCGGATAGCCCGCTTCAAGACCGAGGTGTAGGCCAGATCGAAGAAGAATCCCCCCGTCTTCAGAAGTTTCCCGGCCTCCTTGGCCTCTTCGATCCCTTTTTCAGAGAGATCAACATCGGTCCATCCGGTAAAGAGATTCGCTTTATTCCATACACTTTCGCCGTGACGAAGCAGTACTACCTTATACATAACCGACTCCTTTCGTCCTAGAAGATACTATTCCCATCTTTACTTCGGCAAATCGAATCGAAGAGGAGCCGAAGAAAGGGAGGAGCGGCAAAGCTCTCGAGCATCCTTTCTTCGATGAGCGCGGAAGACGGCGGCGCGTCAGGTTTTCCTCCGGACGAGGCGGCCTCGAAGCTCTTCAGGATTTTCTCGAATGCGCGGGTAAAGTCGGAAGGACCGAACCCTTCGGGGAGGGGGACCGGATCGGGCCCG
>JBKHAJ010000059.1:0-15133 GCA_046542935.1 Spirochaetia bacterium
ACGGGTATACCCCCCTCTTTACCTGGGCCCAGGGCCCGGTATGGTTTATCGCCTTCTTCCTCCTCATCCCCTTTATACGGGAGGCCCATTTCTACTTCATCCACCGGCTGATTCACTTCCGGCCCCTTTTCAAATCGGTTCACTACGTCCACCACAAGAACCCCAACCCGGGGCCGTGGTCGGGACTCTCGATGCACCCGGTGGAACACCTCCTCTACTTCAGCGTCATCCTCATCCACTTCGTCATCCCCTCTCATCCGATCCATATGTTCTACAACGCACAGCTGACCGCATTGACGCCGGCGGGGGGGCACGACGGGTTCGAGGGACCGCTTATGCGGGGACTCTTTCCGGCGGGGGACTACTTCCACTACCTCCATCACAAACACGTAAGCTGCAACTTCGGGACCGGAACGGTTCCCTTGGACCGGTGGCTCGGTAGGTTCTACAACGGCGAAGGGAAGTATCCCTACACCCTGAACTGGGCCAAGAAAAAGAGGCGGAAAGCGGCGGAAGAAGAGGGTTGAGGAAGAGAGCCGAGGAAGAGAGTTTATACTACTCAGTGAACACCCGCGGGAGGTCTATCGAAAGTCCCTCGAGGACGGTACACGGTACAACGGCATTCTTCAGATACACCTCCGGTTCCTCCGGATACCGGCCGTCCTCGTCCAGGATGTAGACGTGGACGTACCGGTTCCCCGGGTCGACTATCCAGTACTCCCTGACCCGGTGCCTCCGGTAGAGGTCGAACTTCACGGTCATGTCCTTTTTCGAGGTGTAGGGTGAGAGGATCTCGATAATCCAGTCCGGGGCTCCGGTGCACCCCTTGTCGGTGAGCTTCCCTGGATCACAGATGACCGAGATGTCCGGCTGGACGACGGTCACCACTTCGTCCTCCTCCTGGTCCGCCCGATCGGGAAGGAGGACGTCGAAGGGCGCCGCGTACATTCGGCAAGGATGACCCTCGAGATAAGGCCCGATCTGAACAATAAAACCGATCAGATATCCCTGGTGAAAGCGGTTTGGGGCTGGACTCATGTTCCAGGCGGTCCCGTCGATGAGCTCCCACCGCTCGTCGTCGGGCCAGTTCTTGTAATCCCCATAGGTATAGGTCCGGTCTCTCTTGACGGCAGGTTCTCCCATCTTTTCCATACCTTCTAGTATACTACACAGGGGGAAGTGCTCCAATGCTTCCCTAACCGCCGGGTATGGTATAGTGTTCGATGCGAAAATGGAAAAAAACACATCCCTTCAAAACCTCATTCAGTGGTTCGACGAATACGTTGAGGGATACTATACCGGCGTCGAGGAGTTCGATTACAACATCTCCTTGAAACACCTCCATACTCATAGGGTGCTGAAGAGGGCCGCCCAACTCGCTGAGCACCTCGGAATCGAAACGGAGCTCCGGTGCCGGGCCGAGACCGCGGCCCTCCTCCACGACTGCGGGCGGTTCGAGCAGTACCGCAGGTACAAAAGCTTTCGGGACGACATCACCGTGGATCATGGGCACCTGGGAGCACAGGTTGTCCGTGACTTGAATCTTCTCAAGGGTTATGGACCGGAGGACCGGAGGGACATCCTCTTCGCTGTGGAAAGCCATAACAAGAAGGAGCTTCCCGAAACACCTACCCGAACCGCCCTCGAAATAACGAAGATCGTCCGGGACGCCGACCGAACGGACATTTTCAGGGTCATAGCGGATCAGCTCGACAATAAGGATGATCCCCATGTAAACACCGCATTCTGGGGTCTGGAAGACCGGAATGAGATAAGCGATCCCGTCTATGAGGCCGTACTGTCCGGGCGGCCGGTGGATCGGGGGGATATGCGGACCCGGATAGATTTCCTGTGCATGGTCCTCTCCTGGGTGTATCTCATGAATTATCCCCAATCTCTGGAACTGGCCGCTGAAACCGGACAGGTGAGCCGTCTGACCGCTCATCTTCCCGATACGGAAAGGGGAAGGAAGATCCGGGCCGAGATCGGATCCTTCGGGTAGTGCCCCCGATCGTGGGGATAAAAATCCGGCCTACAGGCAGCCGCCGCCGGTCCGAAGGTCCTATCCGGCGAGTCTGCTCCGCTCCCGGTACTCCCCCGGGCTCATGCCGGAGAACTCCCGGAAGACGGTATAGAACCGCTGGACCGTATGAAAGCCGCACTCCCCGGCTACCGTCTCCACGGTCTTGTCGCTTCCCGACAGGAGGACCTTCGCCCGGCCGATCCGGGTTTCGAGTATAGCCGAATACACCGTTTTCCCCAGGGATCCCTTGAATCTGAGCTCCAGGGTGCGCCGGGATGAATCGACGTGATCGACCACGTCGTGAACGCGGATACCCCGGACGGCGGACGCCTGGATGTACCGCATCGCCTCCTGGACGAGATTGTCCTCGCAGACGAAGATCCGGGTCGACTCCCGTTCGATAATCTTGCCCGTTTTGATCTTCCGGGCCACCGGGGCGGGTGCGCCCCCTCCCCCGCTTCCGCTCAGGATCGTGTCCAAGACGCGGGCCGCCTCGAATCCGATCCGCCTGCAGTCGAGCTGGATGCTCGAGAGGGTCGGAGAGGAGAGCTCGCACAGGATGTCCTCGTTATCGACCCCCAGTACGGCGGCTCCTTCGGGAACGGAAATACCGAGGTTCCCGCAGAGATTCGAGACCTTGACCCCCGCGGTATCGTTAGAGGCGAAGATACCCAAGGGACGGGGCTGACACCTAAGCCACTCACTGAGACGCCTGCTCCGTCTCAGATCCTCCCACCAGGAGAGGGGTTCCTCGAAGGAAGAAAGATGCGCAGCCCGACCCTCGACCGCCTCTGAAAAGCCGTTAAGCCTCTCCCGGGCCCAGGCGACCCCCTCCACCCCGCAGTAGGCGAGATTCCTGAAGCCGCAGGAGAGGAGATACTCCCCGGCATTTCTTCCGGTCTCGAAATCGTCGTTATTGACTTGGGAGAACCCGAGATGGATGAAGCCGCCCGCGACGTCCACAACCGGAATTCCCAAGGCGGAGAGTCGAGCCGCGTCCTCGGCCGATTCTACCCGGGCGATTATCCCGTCTCCCCTCCAGTGTTCGAGATCTTCGAGGGGATCGAACATCCATCCGTACCCGAAGAGTCTCCAGTTGCCCGCCTGTTTGGCGTATTGGATAACCCCGCGGGCTATACCGTGCTCGTAGAAATCGTTGAGCCCGAAACACAAGGCTATCCGCCGCTTGCCCGATTTGCGCATAACGGGAGTTATACTACGCGTTTTGCTACTATTTTTCCATCCCCGCCTCACCCATAATAGAGGGTGTGAATTCGAAAGAACGATGTCTGGGTACCCTCGCCGGGAATTCGGTCGATCGGGTGCCGGTCTTCCCGCTCCTCATGTTCCTCGCCGCCGATCGGGCCCGGATGTCCTACCGGGAATACGCGACCAACGGTACAAGCCTTGCGGAGGCACAACTCCTGATGACGGAGATGTTCGATGTCGACGCGGTCACCTCCTGCTCCGACGCCTACAGGATAAGCGCGGACCTCGACGGAAAGATGGTGTACCCGGAAAACGGTACCCCCTTTTTAGAGGAACCTCTCGTGAACAGCGAGACGAACCTCGACCGGATCGTCATGCCGGATGTCTCCTCGAGAAAGAGCAGGATGCGTGACCGAACTGAAGCGACAGCCACGATGGTGGATGCGGTCGGAGAAGTGCGGCTCGTTCTGGGGTGGGTGGATATGCCCTTCGCCGAGGCCTGCTCGATCTGCGGAGTGAGCAGCTTTATGATGATGCTCTACGATCGGCCCGCACTCGCCCATAGGATCCTCGAAAAACTTACCCCCATCGTAACGGAGTTCGCCCTGATGCAGCTTCGGACCGATGCGCCTATGATAGGCGCGGGAGACGCCTCGGCCTCCCTTATTTCCCCCGAGATGTACCGGAGCTTTGCCCTTCCCTACGAGCAAGAGGTCATCCGCCGTATCCATGATCAAGGCGGTCTGGTCAAACTCCATGTCTGCGGAAACGTGACCGATTCCCTCCCCGCTATGACCGAGTCCGGGGCGGACCTCATCAACGTGGACCACCTCGTCGATTTCGACTACGCCGCCGAGGTGCTGGGAAAAGCGGGCATATGCTTCAAGGGGAACCTCCACCCGGTCGAAGACTTACTCGACGCATCCCCCGCGGAATGCCGGGCGAAGGCCCTTGCCCTCATCCGGCGCGCCGGAGATCGGAAGTACATGCTCAGCGGTGGATGCGAAATACCGGCGGGAGTCGCCGATGAGGTGTTCCGGGCATTCTGCACGGCTCCCCGGGGAAATATTACGCAAAACGATATATAATACACGCATTTTGAGTATTGTCCGCCTCCCGCGAAGAGAGCTACACTGGGAGACGGAAACGACAATACAACGAGGTACAGGAATGGATAAGAATGATTTGATCGTAGTCACCGGTGCGGGGGGATTCATCGGAGGAGCCCTGGTGCGGTATTTCAGCGACAGGGGTTTTACCCGCCTCCGGGGGGTGGACAAGAAACCCCTCCCGGAATGGTATCAGGTGGTCCCGGGAGCGGAAAACCTGTGCATGGACCTGAGGGAAGAGGCCAACTGCGTTCGGGCCTGCGAGGATGCGAAGGAGGTCTACAATCTCGCCGCCGACATGGGGGGGATGGGATTCATCGAGAACTTCCGGGTAGAGTGCCTCCGGAGCATCCTGATCAATACCCACATGGTGGAAGCGGCCTACCGGGCCGGGGCCGAGCGGTACTTCTTCTCCTCCTCCGCCTGCGCGTACAATGTAGAGCTCCAGAAGGACCCCCAGGTACGGGCGCTGAAGGAGTCGGACGCCTATCCGGCCATGGCCGAGCGGGGATACGGCTGGGAAAAACTCATGTCGGAGATGTTCTGCCAGGAATACTGGGCCGAACGGGGACTCAAGACCTTTATCGCCAGGTTCCATAACGTCTACGGCCCCTACGGGACCTGGGACGGGGGCAGGGAGAAGGCCCCCGCGGCCATGTGCCGTAAGGTCATCGAAGCCGAGGATACCGGAAGCGGTGAGATCGAGATCTGGGGGGACGGAAAGCAGACCCGGAGCTTCATGTACATCGACGACTGCACGAAGGGGATCGACATGATCATGCACTCTGAGGACCTCATCGCAACCCCCATAAACCTCGGGAGCTCGGACCTCATCTCCATAAACGGCCTCGTGGATATGGTCGGGGAGATAGCGGGAGCGGTGCTTACCAAAAAATTCAAGCTCGACGCCCCCACCGGGGTTGCGGGCCGGAATAGCGATAACACCTTCATCAAAGAGGTTCTCGGATGGGAACCGGATACTCCCTTGAGGGAGGGAATGGAAAAAACATACGCCTGGATCAGGCGGCAGTATTATGACCGGAAAGCGGGCAAGAAAACAGTCAGCTGACATATCGGACATAGTCGGTGCAATCCCCTACCGGATGGCCTTCGCCGGGGGATGGATCGATCAGCCCTTCGTGTCGAAACTGAATCCCGACGCCACCGGCTCCATGGTCGTCGTGGGGCTGGAACCGGACCGTCGGTACATGGACAAGTGCGGTATGGCGACGAGCACCCGCAGCGTGGCGCGAAGCCTGTGGAACGACCGTCTCCCACCGGGAACTCCGGAGGACCTCCTCAAGGAGCTCTACTGGGCCGAGAATTCGGGAAAACCCGAGCCCTCCGGCGCCCAGGACATGGCGGGAATCATCTATCCGGGAATAAGCCGTCTCGATTTCTCCTACGACTACGAGGGCGGACTCTTTCCCGTTCACGTTGAAACCTGCGTGGACGACACGGTCATCGACTGGCTCGAGGCCGTTATCTGGATGGTTCCGGTCGCCCAGAGGCCGGAGGGCTACAACCCCCTGGAAACGAAGAATCTGTATCCCGAATGGATCCGCCGCCTCGGCAGGACCGGCGCGGAGTGTTACGCCGCCGTCCTGGAACGGGACGCTCCCGGACTGGGGGACTCCATGAACCGGTGTATGGAATGCTGGGAGACTATCCTCCCCGGTACGGTTCGGCACAGCTCTCTGGAGGTGGACCTCCGGGGGATCCTCGAATACTACCAATCTTGCTACACCGGCGCCATGTACTCCGGGTGCGGCGGCGGTTACCTCTATGTAGTTTCGGAGGACCCGGTCCCCGGGGGATTCCGTGGCCGTATACGGAGGAAACGATGAAGAAGGAGGGGGCCCGGGTCCTGGCCGCGGGAAGCTTCCGGAACCTGGATGTCGGGGACGTGCGGTTTCTCCATGAAGCCCGCCGGTACGGCGCGGTGAGCGCGCTTATCCTTCCGGTCGACACCGGGATAGGCGGGGATGCCCGGGGGGGCGGGCATCCCCTCGAGGAAAGAAAATATTTTGTCGAATCGATACGCTATGTCGAGTCCTTGGTGTCTTCTCCGGCGAAGGGGATCACCGATATCGATCTCGTCCTCCTGCGGGATACCGGCAAAATCGCCGCTGAAGCTTCGGGCCTTCTCGAGGTGTGCCGAGACGGATCCGTCGAATGCCGCATCCTCCCCGAGGCAGACTTGAGCGGATTTCCGCCTCACGATCTCTCCATCCCCTCGGCCGGACGGGGAAGGAAGCGGGTCGTAGTCACCGGGTGTTTCGACTGGCTCCACACCGGGCACATCCGCTTCTTCGAAGAGGTAAGCGAATACGGCGAGCTCCACGTGGTCGTGGGCAGCGACCGGAACGTGGAGCTCTTGAAGGGAAAAGAACATCCCCTGTATCCGGAGGAACAGCGGAGGTACATGACCGAAGCCGTCCGCTTCGTCGAGCGGGCATACGTTTCCTCGGGGACCGGCTGGATGGACGCGGAGCCGGAGATCCGGAGTATTCGCCCCGATATCTACGCTGTTAACGAAGACGGGGACAAGCCGGAGAAGCGGAGCTTCTGCGAGGAGCACGGCATCGAATATCTCGTCCTAAAGCGTACCCCCAAGTCCGGGATGCCCCGGCGCTCGAGCACCGATCTAAGGGGTTTCTGAAAAAACAGGCCTCCTTTCCTATCCGGTACTTTCTGCTCCCGATCGTGGGGATAATATTCTTGTAGTTTGTTGTTATATGGGAGAATACGCCGACTTTCCTGAATTCCTGACCAAGGCCTTATAAATCGCGTCATAATAACTAACTGGAGCACAGTTGTGTCCCCACGATCGGGAGCACTCACTATTTTTTTGTGACGCAGCGCTATTCTTCCGTGTTTGGGTGTATGTACTTCGTCTCGATAACATCCACGAACTCTTTTACCCGCTCCTTGATCGTTTCCCTGATCTTTCTCACCTCCGTCATGATCTCCTCATCACTTCCGGAAAGGCCCGACGGATCGGGAAAGGGCCAGTTCTGTCTTTCCGATACGCCGGGAAAAATCGGACAGTTTTCTTCAGCTTCCCGGCTGCATACGGTAATTATATAGGTGTAGATTTTACCGGCCTTGTAGAGATCGAACACCGAACGGGTCTGTTTGCCGGTTATATCGATCCCCTCTTCGGCGAGTGCCCGTATCACGTAGGGATTGATAGCCCCCGGCTCGAGGCCCGCGCTTTCAACATGGAATTTTTCTCCGCCGTATTTTTTTAGATATTCTTCCGCCATCTGACTTCGTGCGGAATTGTGTACACAGACAAAGAGCACTTTTACCTTATCCGATTTTTTTTCAGCCATGGGAACCTCCTGATATGTTTGTATAAGATCTTATGAGAGAAATGTTAACTTTTTATTAGGTTTCCTGTAATATTCAGGTTCTCCCACAATTATTTTGTTATATTGCCAAATAATCAAATTCTAACATTTTCCTCATGGAATGCTAATAGGACTTATTTATTATCTGCTTTGTAAAGTATAACCACCTAATCAAGGAGAAGAGAATGAAAAGAAAAGCACTGGTAATTGTTGCCGTTCTCGTACTGATCGTTTCCATGGCGGTATTCGCCGGCGGTCAAAAAGAATCGGCGGGCGGGGAAACCGAAAAGAGCCAAGAGCTCTCCGGTACGATCAGAATCGCGGGAAGCAGCACGGTCTATCCCGTCTGCGTTGCCGTGGCCGAGGAGTTCAACAGGCTTCATCCGAAAGTCGAGATACCCATTCAATCGACGGGATCAGGCGGAGGATTCAAGAACTTTTTTATTCCCGGCAAGACCGACATCAACAATGCAAGCAGAGCAATCAAGAGCTCGGAAATGTCCGACGCAGAGGACAACGGAGTTACACCCTTGGAGTTCCAGGTCGGCGTCGACGGTCTGACCGTCGTCGCGCATAAAGACAATCCTGTCGACAACATGACCGTCGAACAGCTCGCGCATATCTGGCGGCCGGAGAATCCCGCCCGCAAGTGGAACGATGTCGATCCTTCCTGGCCCGATCTCGAATTCGAGCTGTACGGTCCTACCGCGGCTTCCGGCACTTTCGATTACTTTACCGCAGAGGTCGTGGGGGAAGAAAAGGCCTCCCGGTCGGACTATCAGGGGACCGAACAGGACAACACGATCATTCAGGCGGTATCCGGATCACCCGGGGCAATGGGATATCTCGGTATGGCGTATTACCTCGAGAATAAGGACAAGGTAAAAGCTCTCCGGGTAAACGGAGTAGCTCCGAGCATCGAAACGGCTAAATCCGGGGAATACTCGCCTCTGTCACGGCCGCTTTTCATGTACGTTTCCAAAGATTCGCTCAAACGGCCCGAAGTCGAAGCCTTCGTACGTTTTTACCTCGATCAGATCTCTACCGATCTGGTCCGTGACGTAGGCTATGTACCGATGCCTGAATCGGAAGCGGAAAAGATGATCGAGAAATTCGAGAAGGCCGTCGCCGAAGTAAAGTAGTTAGAATTGGGGGCTTTTCCTCCTGAAAAGATCCCCCCGCGGGGGCGGCGGGTTTCCCGCCGTCTTCGCTCTTCTATTAAAAGGCGGATACAAATGTCATCTCAAACACCCGACACATCCCTTTTAAAAACCCGTAGACTTTTCTCGGCCGAGTCGGGGATCAAGTCGGTTCTAACCGGCTGCGCGTTCCTCTCGGTCCTTACAACCGCAGGTATTATATTCGTACTGCTCTTTGATACCGTCGATTTTTTCAGAGATGTTTCGATCATAGAATTCTTCACCCACACTCGATGGAGTCCGTTGATCAAACCGTTCGAGTTCGGGGTCCTTCCGCTCATTTCCGGAACTCTTGCGTTCACCTTCTGCACGGCGCTTATCGCACTCCCGATAGGGATGCTTGTCGCGATCTATTTGAGTGAATTCGCGAGCGATCGATTCCGTTCGATTGTCAAACCGGCATTGGAAATTCTCGCAGGTATTCCCACCGTCGTCTACGGGTATTTTGCCCTCGTCTATATAACCCCGATGCTCCGAAATGCCTTTCCGGGGATCAAGAGCTTCAACGTGTTGAGCGCTTCAATCGTTGTGGCGATCATGATCATTCCGACTATCGCAAGCATCAGTGAGGATTCAATGCGTGCAGTCCCGCGCTCGCTGAGGATGGCCGGATACGGCCTCGGGGTAAACAAGTCGAAGGTAACGACTACTATCGTAATTCCCGCGGCCCTCTCGGGAATCGTATCCTCATTTATCCTCGGTATCAGCCGGGCTATCGGAGAGACGATGGCCGTGACTATTGCCGGAGGAAACATGTCGAGGATGGTAAATATCTTCAACCCCAAAGAAGCCTTCCTCGAACCGGTACAGACTATGACCGCGGCAATGGTCGAGATCGGCATAAGCGACGTTACGGGTACTTCCGTAGCCTATAAGAGCCTCTTTGCAATCGGTTTTACTCTGTTCTTCATGACTTTTATTCTCAATCTCGTAAGCCAATTTTTCAAAAAACGTTACAGGGAAAAATATCAATGATTTTATTCGGCCGGAAAAGACTGAACAAGCAGAAAGAATACATAAACATAGCCGTCCTCGCGGCAAATGAACAGAAATTGCACGCCGACTATGTCCGGGGAAAAATTTTCAAAGGATTATGTATTTTCGCGGTTCTTTTCGGAATTATTTCTTTAGCTGCCCTGCTTATTTACATATTCTGGGATTCCGTCGGCTCGCTGGACTGGCAGTTCCTGACGACCTCCCCTTCCCGGTTTCCGGAAAAAGCGGGAATCTACCCTATGCTCATCGGTTCATTCATGCTGGTGGCTTTTGTCGCGCTGTTCTCCCTGCCCCTCGGTGTCGGAGCTGCATTATATCTGGAAGAATACGCAAAACAGAATTTTCTCAAACGGACAATCGAATTGAATATCGCGAATTTGGCGGGTGTCCCTTCTATTGTGTACGGACTCCTCGGCATGGGGTTATTCATTACCGCTCTAGGAATGCAGCACGGGACGATCATCGTAGGTGCGTTTACCCTGACCCTTCGCGTTCTCCCGATCGTTATAGTTTCATCTCAGGAAGCTATCCGGGCGGTGCCGCAGTCCCACCGAAACGCTTCCCTCGGTATCGGCGTCACGAAATGGCAGATGGTTCGTACGGTAGTCCTCCCCGAGGCGGTACCCGGAATAATGACCGGCACGATACTCGCCCTTGCCAACGCCATGGGCGAGACCGCGCCGCTTATCATGATCGGAGCGGCAACCAGTATTTTTACCGCTCCTTCAGGTCCCGGCAGCGCCTTCAGCGCTCTGCCGCTGCAGATTTTCGCGTGGTCCGATTTTCCCGGGGATGGCTTCCGGCACGGTGTTACACCGGCGGCAATAGTAGTGCTGCTCGCAGTCCTCCTTATGCTGAACGGGATAGCGATTTTCATCAGATACAAATTCTCCCGTAACAGATACAACTCCTAAAGGAAAGAAGTCGTGAAAAGAGAACGATCCGGCATGATAGATAATGTAAAAGAGAAAAGACAACACACCGATGATTATGTATTGGCTATTCAGAAACTGAATTTTTATTACGGTGATTTCAAAGCCCTCAAAGATATCGATATGGAAATCAGCCGCAACCGGATAACCGCCTTTATCGGGCCGAGCGGCTGCGGCAAATCAACGATGCTCCGCTGCATAAACCGGATGAACGACCTTATCGAAGGCACCGAAGTCGACGGCCAAATCCTTTTAAACGGCCGGAATATCTATGATAAAGAAATAGACCCGGTCAAACTGAGAAGAAAAGTCGGTATGGTGTTCCAGCGTCCGAACCCCCTGCCGAAGAGTATCTTCGACAATGTCGCCTACGGACCCAAGATGTACGGTCTCCATAACAAAAGCCGGCTGAAAGATATTGTGGTCGACAGCCTGAAGCGGGCCGCCCTCTACGACGAGGTGGAGGACAAGCTGCACAAAAACGCTTTAGAGCTGTCCGGGGGACAACAGCAGCGGCTGTGTATTGCCCGGGCAATAGCGGTACAGCCGGAAATCATCCTTATGGACGAGCCCGCTTCCGCTCTCGATCCCGTAGCGACGATGAAGATCGAGGCGCTGATGCTCGAGTTAGCCCAGGAATACACTATTATCATCGTTACTCATAATATGCAGCAGGCCGCCCGTGTCTCCGATTACACCGCCTTCTTTATGGTAGACGAAAACAGGTCAGGGTATATGGTCGAATATCAGCCGACACAGGAATTGTTTCTCGCCCCGAAGAATAAAAAGACGGAAGAATACATATCCGGAAGATTCGGTTAATCGAACCGGAAAAGGACAGAAAAAATGGAAATAAGAGAACGGTTTCTAGGTGATTTAGAACAGATACAGAGTGAGGTTGTCGAGTTGACCCGGTTCGTGAAAAAGTCGATCGGTAGAGGTTTCGAGATCCTCGCGGAGGGCGATACTTCGGGGGTCCAGGAAATATCGGAGGAGGTGAAAAAAATCCGCGTGATGAAGCGCGGCATAGACAGCACCTGCATTACCCTCATCGCCCGTGAACAGCCCGTAGCCCACGACCTCAGGATGATCATGACGACTATCGAAATCGTATCGCATATTGAACGAATCGGAGACCATGCCCTCCATCTGGCCGAGGCCGCGGGCAAAATCCGCCCCGGGATTGTCGGACAGACCCTTCCCTATATGAAGAAAATGGCGGGAATAGGATTGGAGATGCTGGAAGATTCAATCTCGGTTTTTACGAGCGGTGAACACAAGGATTTACGCGGCCTGATCCATCGGGACAAGGAGATAGATAGTCTCAACATCGATCTGTACAATAAAATCGTAGAACTGATGGAAAATGAAGAAGACTCGATCAAAGAAGGGACCGAGCTTATGTTCCTCAACAGGTTTATGGAGCGCCTCGGCGATCATGCAGTGCAGGTCTGCGACTGGATAAGCTTCGCGAACACGGGGAAGCGGATAACCTCCTGTGAGGAGTGACGGCAACGGCCGCCTATCAGGTCTACTCTAAGGCGATGTTTTTCGCTGGAGGCAGTGTCGAATATCCTCGTCCCCTCGATAAGGTACGAGCGGTTCTGGATAAACATGTAAGCAAATAGCGACGTGCGGAATCGGAAACAGGAATGATTCTCAAAACACGGGAATAGACCTGAAAACTTCGACATATTGTTAGCCGAAATAATTCTGTAGGGTTTCCTGCATCATCTCACTCCACTCCCACAGTCTCCAGGGTTCGTATCGAACTGTCGAGATATCTTTGAGGATAAACTCTATGAAGAGCTCCCCCTTTGAAAAATCCAAGACTTTTTCAACTTCCCTGCGTGACGATTCATGATCCCAATCTCTTGCTGCGAAGACCGCCGGATTCGGCTTGTAACTCAATACAAAATCTGTTCCAATTTCTTTGACGGCGTTCTCAATGTTACACCACGGGCTTATTGAGATCTTTCTCAATCTTGGAATTTTTCGAAGATACCGTATCTTTTGATCAAGGGGCTCGCAGCAGCCGTAATAATTCATCCCCCACTTTTCAAGCCACGGTAGATCATGTCTGATCGCATACTCCCATTGCATTTCGGGAGAGACTCCGGAGAACGGCTGCGCGGATGCACAGCCCCACATGTTTCGACTTCGTATGTTTTCTGAATTGATTTTTTCCCCGGGGAGTTCCGATGTATAGCCGTAACCGCCGGAACCTACCATACAGTTAGAACTATCTAGAGTTAATAATTTTTGTTTTTCCAATTGATCGAGCAGTACCATGTACCAGTTCCTCATCCGTTCCGCCGCGGCGTTTATTAACGCCGGATTCTCAGCAAGATCGGTAAAAAATCTATATATTCCCCACCAACGGACCAGGAAATCCCAGGGGGCATACCAGATATTTTTTTGTCCGGTAAGAACGACCGGCAGAATATTGGAGAAAATATCCCTCATTATGCCGAATTTTTTGAGAGTGTTTCGTTCGTCGTAAACGACCTGAGGCATTTTGATCTTATCCAGGTCCTTGAATGAAGTTATCTGTGGATAGAATGATCGTGATACAATATCACTCGCGGTATCTGTGAAGCACAGTTCGGTACGTTCCTCAATACCGAAACCGGATATTTTAAAGATTTTCTCACATTCGATGACTCCCTCGACCACCATATTACCGGGCATATGCTTATACTGGTAGATTGTTCTGCGGAGATGCCTTTCCAGGTTTCTCGCCCACTCTTCCCTGCAAAGAAGTGTTAATTCATCGTTATAGTTCATCTCATGCCAGGGAATTTGAGTTATCCAGACGACCGGAACCGGTGAGGCCAAATCATTTAATCCCGTCCACAGGATACGGTTTTCTTTCTGCCCGGGAAGAATAGCAATATTTGCGATTTTCTCACCCAGACGACGTAGAATATCTACTTCTCCTCGGCTTACTCTATAATCCCCCATAAGTTAATACGTAGTATTGTAAGAAAAAAATTGACAATATCAAGGTTACCTCCTACAATGAATATAAAGCTAAATATTTGTTTATCTTTGATAAATATTTAGTCACTCAAGACAAGGAGGCTATTATGCAAAGAAGAGTGTTGCCGTTGGTTTTCATCCTGTTTGCCCTGTCGATTTCACTGGTTTTTGCCGAAGGGAGTGCCGAGAGACCGGCTCCTTCGAGCTCAATCATTGAAAAAGCGGAGGCAGCAGCCGAAAGAGCCGAAGAAGCGGCAAGCAGAGCCGAGGCTGCCGCGGATGCGGTAGAAGGTGACGGCGAAGCAATGTTTGTAATGGGGGATGATCAATTCCTACCCACCTGGGAATCGATCAAAAAACACGAAACCCCCGAATGGTTCGAAGACGCAAAACTTGGTATTATGATTTGTTGGGGTCCATATTCTGTTCCCGCTTTTGCTCCTCCGTCGGGTGAGTTGGGTGAGTTTGATTTCAGCAGATGGTTTATAGAGAATCCCTATGCCGAATGGTACGCGAACACCTACAAAATCGAAGGTAGTCCTACATACGAATACCATATGGAAAATTACGGTCCGGATATCGACTATAGCGATATAGTCGATATGTGGAAAGCTGAAAACTGGGACCCGAATGAATGGGCTGAGCTTTTTAGCGATATCGGCGTTCGCTACACGGTGCTGGTAGCCCGACATATCGATAGCTTCGCATTGTGGCCTAGCGACGTGGAACATCCGGTATACGGAGGAAGTTTTAGCACGAAAACTCTTGGCCCAAAGAGGGATTTAGCCGGAGAACTTGCCGATGCAATGCGGGCGAAAGATATAAAACCGGGTCTATATTATTGTAATGGCCAGGACCTAAGTTTCGAACCTGCACCCGTTACAACCTGGGCGGAATTATCGGTGTACAGACCGCAAACCTCCGATTACTACGATTATGTCTTCAGACAGATAAGGGAGATGGTCGATCGATACAAACCTGAGGTTCTTTGGGGCGATATGGGTTGGCCCATTAAAGAGACGGAATATTTGACAAAGTACATTCTGGCAAATTATTACAATACCGTCCCCAACGGTGTTGTAAACGATAGACTTACGGATAAATTTAATGATTTTACGACCGCCGAATACCAAGTAAACCAAGAAGCGGCAATTGCTCCTCATAAATGGGAGTTGACGAGAGGGATAGGATTTTCTTTCGGCTATAACGCGGCGGAAACCGAAGAACATCACATGACAGTTGATGAGCTTGTTCAGACACTCGTCGATGTGGTCAGTAAAAACGGGAATCTTCTCCTGGACGTAGGACCGAAAGCCGACGGAACGAT
>JBKHAJ010000060.1:0-15084 GCA_046542935.1 Spirochaetia bacterium
AACGGAGCATCCAAATGAGACAGCGGATCGAGATCTACGACACCACCCTGCGTGACGGCATGCAGGGTATCGAAATCAGCTACAGTCTCGCCGATAAGATCCAGATAGCACGAAAACTCGACGAGATGAAGGTGGACTACATCGAGGGGGGCTTTCCCCTCTCCAGTGAGAAGGAGAGCGCCTTCTTCGAAGAGATAAAGAAGGTCCGCTTAAGCCACTCCAGGATCGTGAGCTTCGGATCCACCCGCGGCCCGGGCCGCAAAGTGGAGGAGGACCCCCATATCCGGGCGGTCCTCGATGCCGAAACCGAAGCTGCGGTGGTAGTGGGAAAGACCTGGAAAGCCCATGTGGAGCATGTTCTCAAGACCGGCCTCGAAGAGAACCTCGCCATGATCCACGATTCGATCCGCTATCTTATCGAGCACGGGAGGGAGGTCTTTTTCGACCTGGAGCACTTTTTCGACGGCTACAAGGACGATCCCGACTACGCCTTACGGGTGCTTGAGACCGGGACCGAGGCGGGGGCTGCGGCCCTGGTCCTCTGCGATACCAACGGCGGCACCCTCCCCGGCGAGGTAACCCGGATCTTTTCCGAGCTCGCGGAGAAAGATCTTGCTCCCTTAGGGGTCCATTTCCACAACGACTGCGGGACGGCGGTTGCCAATTCCCTGGTAGCCGTTGAAAGCGGGGCGGTCCACGTCCAGGGGACCATCAACGGGTGGGGTGAGCGCGCGGGTAACGCCAATCTCTGCGCCATCGTTCCCAACCTGTGTCTCAAGATGCCCTATACCGCGCATATGTGCGGCGAGCTCAGGCACCTGACCTCGCTTTCCCGTTACGTTTCGGAGAAGGCGAACATCATCCCCGAACGGAGACAGCCCTATGTGGGTGAGGCGGCCTTCAGTCATAAGGCGGGACAGCACGCCGACGTCATCGCCAAGGCCCCCCATCTCATGGAGCACATCGACAGCGGCCTCGTGGGGAACGAGCGCCGGATCCTTCTCTCGGAGCTCGCGGGGAAATCGACCATAGTCAGAAAGCTCAAGAAGTACGGTGATTTCGACAAGCAATCCGACGAGGTGGTCCGGCTCGTCGATATTTTGAAGTCCAAAGAACAGGAGGGGTACGAGTATGAGGCCGCGGAGGCGAGCTTCGATATCCTGATCCGCAAGATCATCGACAAGTATTCGCCCCTTTTGAAGCTCAACAACTATCACCTCGAATCCTACAAGACCTGGGAGCTGCCGTCGAAGACGGTGGGGAGGATCTTTCTTAACAGCGAAGGGAACGAGGTCATGGGCGCGGCCACCGGGATCGGTCCGGTAGAAACCCTGGACCGGGCGCTTCGGGACGCACTGGCCCCGTTCTATCCCTTCTTGACTGAGATAACTCTGGTCGACTACCGGGTTAGGGTCTTGAATCCCCAGGAGGCGGCCGCGGCGAAGGTGCGGGTCTTCATCACCTCGTCGGATCACGAACGCTCCTGGGATACCGTGGGGGTAAGCGAAAATATCGTCGAGGCCTCCTGGGAGGCCCTCGTCGACAGTATGGAGTACTACTACAACAACTACGTGTTATAGGAAGCCCACTCCGGGACCTGTTGTACCCGGGTTTCCCCCGACTTGAGGTAGGATATCCCCTGGACGGCGGCCCACGCCGCGGAGGTCGTAGTGGTATAGGGGATCTTCCATCTCACCGCCTCGATCCGAAGATCGTGGTCCCCTTTCTGGGAGTACCTTCCTAAAGGTGTATTGATAATGAGGTCGATCCGTCCTTTGTGGATGTGATCGATCAGGTTGGGGCGTCCCTCGTGGATCTTTAAAACAACCTCGGCGAATATCCCGTTCTTGAACAGAAACTCCGCGGTTCCCCGGGTCGCGGCGACGGCGAAACCGAGTCGTTCGAGCTCCCTGACAATGGGGAGGATGGTAACACGGTCCTGATCGTGAACGCTCACGAAGACCCGGCCGTCCGTAGGGAGAGTAGCCCCCACGGAGGCCTGTGCCTTAGCGAAGGCCTCCCCGAAAGTCTCCCCTACTCCTATCACCTCGCCGGTCGATTTCATCTCGGGGCCGAGGAGAGGGTCTTCTTGGGGAAACCGCCCGAAGGAGAACACCGCTTCCTTCACCGCCCAGAGGGTCCTGCAGATCCCCTCACCGAAGCCGCCCCTCGTCAGTCCCTGCTCTTCGAGATTCTTTCCTTCCCAGACGCCCACCGCGGCTTCCACCAGGTTCACGCCGGAAGCCTTCGACAGGAAAGGGACCGTCCGTGACGCCCGAGGGTTGACCTCGAGGATGTAGAGGACGCCGTCCTTGACGGCATATTGAATGTTGATGAATCCCTTTACATCGAGCTCCAGGGCTATCTTCCGGGTGGCTTCTTTCATTTCGGCAAGTATATCCGGGTCCGACTTGAAGGGGGGAAATACGCAGGCGCTGTCCCCGCTGTGGACCCCCGCCGCCTCGATGTGCTGCATGACCCCGGCGATGTAGACATTGTCTCCGTCGCACAGGGCGTCGAGGTCGTACTCGAAGGCGTCTTCTAAAAACCTGTCGACTAAAACGGGGCGGTCAGGGGAGATGGTAAAGCCCCGGTTCAGGAATTCGTGGAGCTCCTCCAAGGTGTAGGCGATAAACATGCTCCGCCCGCCCAGTACGAATGAGGGGCGCAGAAGAACGGGAAATCCGATTTCCCGGGCGAAGGCGGCCACCTGGTCGGTGGTCGCGGCCATTCGGTTCTCCGGCTGCCTCAAGCCCAGCTTCGTTATCATCTCGGAAAAGGCCCCCCGGTCCTCGGCCCGGTCGATGCTCGCCAGTGAGGTTCCGACGATCTCGGCCCCCTCCCGGATAAGAGCATCCGCCATGTTAAGGGGAGTCTGTCCGCCGAGCTGGACTAATACCCGGTTTATCCCCTCCTTGTGCATGATCTCCAAGACGTCCTCCGGGGTCAGCGGCTCCATATACAGACGGTCGGAGACGTTGAAATCGGTGGATACCGTTTCGGGATTGGAGTTGACGATGATCGATTTTACTCCGTAATTCCGGTATCCCAGAGACGCGAGGGTACAGCAGGTGTCGAACTCGAGTCCCTGTCCGATCCTGTTCGGTCCGCTCGCGAGGATTATCACCCCCTTTCCCTCGGCGGGACACCCCTCGTCGACTTCCCCGTAGGTGGAGTAGAAGTAGGGGGTGTCCGCGGAAAACTCTCCCGCGCAGGTGTCGACGAAGTGGTACGAGGCCCTGATCCCCGCATCTTTACGGGAGGCGGTTATGTCCGCGGCATCCGTCCCGGTAAGCTTCGCTATCCTCCGGTCTGAAATCCCGTGCCGCTTCGCCTCGAGGAGAAGATCCGCGGGGAGGAGAGGTCCGGCCTCCCTTACCCGCTTTTCGACTCTGCTCAGCTCGAAGAGCTCCCAGAGGAACCACCGGTCGTACCGGGTCCGCCTGTAGAGCTCGGAGAGGGACGCCTCCCCCTCCCGGGACAGAAGGGTGTAGGAGGCGAAGAGGCGCAGAGGATGCTGAGTCGAAAGCATCCGTTCGAGAACGTCGTCCCCCACGGTGAGCTCTTCGATCCCCTCGACGCCGGTTTCCGCCGCCCTAAGGGCCTTGTTGAGGGCCTCGGGGAAGGTCCTGCCCAGGGCGAGGGATTCTCCGATCGACTTCATCTGAGTCCCGAGCTCGTCGTAGGCCCGGGGAAATTTTTCGAGCTCGAACCGGGGGACCTTGACCGCCACGTAGTCGAGGGCCGGCTCGAAACAGGAAACGGTTTTTCCGGTTATATCGTTGATGATCTCGTCCAAGGAAAAACCCACCGCGAGCTTCGCGGCGCACCGGGCTATGGGAAATCCCGTGGCCTTGCTCGCGAGGGCCGACGACCGGGACACCCGAGGGTTCATCTCGATAACCACCATCCGTCCCGTTTCGGGATCGACGGCAAACTGGACGTTGGATCCCCCGCAGTCGACACCTATCGCCCGGAGGATGTCCAGCGAGGCGGTCCGCATCCGCTGATACTCCTTGTCACAGAGGGTCTGGATGGGGGCCACGGTGATACTGTCGCCGGTGTGGACCCCCATGGGATCGACGTTTTCGATGGAACAGATGACGACCGCGTTGTCCGCCTGGTCTCTCATCACCTCCATCTCGAATTCC
Source organism: Spirochaetia bacterium (assembly GCA_046542935.1). Taxonomy (GTDB): domain Bacteria; phylum Spirochaetota; class Spirochaetia; order SPDA01; family CAZSGZ01; genus JBKHAJ01. Next base: position 4,152 of record JBKHAJ010000060.1, read on the forward strand.
TTCCAGCCGATAAGCGACTCTTCGATCAGCACTTCGTGTACGGGACTCTCCTGGAGAGCCTTTTCCACTAATTCCTCGAAGTCTCCGGCGGTATAGGCGATGCTTCCCCCCTGGCCGCCTAGGGTAAAGCTCGGGCGTATGATGACCGGAAAACCGAGCTGCAGGACGAACTGCCGGGCGCTTTCGTAATCCTTTACCAGGGTCGACCGGGGACTTTCCAGGCCGATCTTGTCCATAACCCCCTTGAAGGCCCCCCTGTCCTCGGCGAGCCGGATCGCTTCGATACTCGCGCCTATGACGTTGACCCCGTGTTTTTCGAGGATGCCCCGGGTATAGAGATCCAAGGCCGCGTTGAGAGCGGTCTGCCCGCCCATGGTGGGCAGAAGGGCATCCGGCCGCTCCGTCTCGATGATCTTCTCGAGATATTCCGGCTTGATCGGTTCCATGTAGATGGCGTCGGCGGTCCCGGGGGTGGTCATGACGGTGGCCGGATTGGGATTGACCAGGATTACCCGGTACCCCTCCTCCTTCAGCGCCTTGACCGCCTGATTTCCCGAGTAGTCGAACTCGCAGGCCTGACCGATAACGATAGGTCCCGACCCGATGATCATTATGGTGTGTATGTCCCTGTTCGCGGGCACCTAGCTCCTCCTCATGTTCGTATCGGCGGCGGCTTCGTCGACCCTCTCGAGGAAACGGTCGAATATCCAATGGCTGTCGTCGGGCCCCGGCGCCGATTCGGGATGGAACTGCGCGCACAGGACCGGGAGGGTTTCGTGGGAGAGCCCCTCCACGGTATCGTCGTTGGCGTTGCGGAACCAGACCTCGAGTCCGGCGGGAAGCGATTTCTCCTCTACCGAGAACCCGTGGTTCTGGGAAGTTACGAAGACCTTTTTCGAAAACTCGTCCCGCACCGGATGATTAACTCCGTGGTGTCCGAACTTCATCTTGTATGTCTTCGCCCCCATCGCCAGAGCGATGAGCTGATGGCCGAGGCAGATACCGAGGACCGGGACCTTCCCGATAAGCTCCCGGATGCACGCTATCTGACCGGCTAAGACCGCCGGGTCCCCCGGCCCGTTGGAGATCATTACCGCATCGTGATTTCCGGCGAGGATCTCCTCCGCGGAGGTATCGGAGGGGTACAAATCGACCGTGCAGTTTCGCCTCTCGAGCTCCCTGACGATATTCGCCTTGAGCCCGCAGTCGATAAGCGCTAGGGAACGGTGTTTCCCGTTCTCCGCGTCGGCGTCCGTGCTCCGACGGCCGGTTCCGCCCCGTCTATCGACCCCGACGATACCGATGAGGTTCCGTCCCTCCATGTCGGGAAAACCGGCAAGGTAGGCTCGGCACGCCTCGAGATCATTCTCGGTAAGCTCGGCGGTTTCACTCCGGACGATTACCCCCTTCGGACTTCCCCCGTCCCGGATGCTCAGGGTGAGCCGCCGGGTGTCGATCCCGGCGATGCCGGGAATCCCGCTCCCTGAGAGAAAATCGTGGAGGGTCTGCCTTCCCTTGGGCACGGGACCGGTGTAGAGCTTCCGGACCACCAGCCCCGCCGCCTTGACCGGACCGCCCCTGTCCGCCTCGCCGGGGCCGTTCTCGGACCAGTCGTCACTGTCTCCGTAGTTCCCGATATGGGGATAGGTCATGGTAACGATCTGCCCGGTATAGGAAGGATCCGTAAGGATCTCGTGATACCCGCACATCCCGGTGTTGAAGACCACCTCGCCGGCGGCGTCGCTTCGGGATGCCCGCGCTTCGAGCTCACCGGGGTTCGGCGCGGCCGCTCCGAACCCCGTTCCCTTATATACGGTCCCGTCCTCGAGGACGAGATAGTGGGTGCTTTGCGTATAATCCATGTGGTATCCTCTTTTTGCCGCCTCTCCCGGGATGAAAAAAAAATGCCGGCGAAAAGCCGGCAGGTAGTAGCCCCTAGGGGAATCGAACCCCTCTTTGAAGAATGAGAATCTCCTGTCCTAGCCGATAGACGAAGGGGCCGTTAGGACCTGTCCGGGGAGGACTCGAACCCCCACAACAAGAGCCAGAATCTTGCGTGCTACCATTACACAACCGGACACCGATACTCAAAAATTACGCATGTACTTTACTAAAAGTGATGTACTTTGTCAACATCGACACCGATAAAGGTCATTCCGAATTGTATTGAATGAGGGTGGTTACCGGATAATCCTTAAGTAGTGTCTGATAGGGCAAAAACGGGAGTCCCACCACTCCGAATATTCCCGCCACCCGTGCGCCGGCATCCTCGATGAGGCTGCAGGCGGCTTTCAGGGTTCCCCCGGTAGCTATAAGATCATCGACTATCAGGACGTTCTGCCCGGGGTTGATGTCGTCGATGTGGACTTGGATCTCGTCCTCGCCGTATTCGAGGGCGAAGCTCCTGCTCCGGGTCTTTCCGGGGAGCTTTCCCTTCTTCCGCATCAGAATCAAGGGACACTTCACCCTTTCGGCGAAGGGTGCGCCGAAGATGAACCCGCGTGCTTCGATCGCGGCAACCGCATCGATCCTGCGGTGGGCGTATTGCTCGATCATCTTGTCGATACAGTACCCGAAGGCCTCGGGATCGAGAAGAATACTTGTTATATCGTAGAAGAGTATTCCGGGTCTCGGAAAATCAGGCACCTTCCGGATAACCTTATCGAGATCGAAATCTTTGGCCATCACTTCACTCCTTCCAAAAATACCTAGGCAAAAATACCGTTGGATAGTAGTACAGATCCAAGGATAAATCAACTCCGTTGATTCTTTATCTCCATAGCTTTATAGTGTCACCTATGACGACAATCCTGCCGGTAGCAAGCGGAAAAGGCGGCGTGGGGAAGAGCGCCTTTGTCGCGAACATCGGGGTGTCCCTGGCAAAACAGGGAAAGACCGTGCTGCTCATCGATCTCGACTTAGGCGGGTCCAACCTGCACACCTTTTTAGGGCTCTCCAACAAACACGACGGAATCGGGAACTACATCTACGAGAAGGATTCAAGCCTCGAGTCTTTGATCGTCCCCACCGGAATCGACCGGCTCTACTTCATTTCAGGGGACAGCCTTCTCCCGGGTACCGCTAATCTCCAATACTTCGTCAAGAAGAAAATCATCCGGGAGATGAAAAACCTCATAGCCGATTTTATTATCCTCGACCTCGGGGCGGGGGCGTCATACAACACCATCGACTTTTTTTTGGTGACCTCCAAGGGCCTCTTGGTAACCACCCCGGAGACGACATCGATCCTCAATGCCTATTCCTTTCTGAAATCTTCTCTTTACAGGTTGATCTACAGGAGTTTTCCCCCGGAGAGCGGCGAACGTTCCTGCGTCTACGATTTTATTACCGACCGCATCGAGGGAACCGACACCTCTTTCAGAACCCTTATCGATCGTTTGGGAAAGATCAATTCCGAATCGGGGGAAACCGCCGAACGGCAGCTCCGCGGCCTCTTTCCCCGGGTGGTTCTCAATATGGGAAGGAGCAACCAGGACATCACTTTGGGATCGAAACTGCGGGAAATCGTGTGGAAGAATCTCGGGCTCTCCATGGAGTACATCGGATTTATCGGCTACGACGAGATAATCAGGAAGTCGATCTTCGAGCGGACCCCCACTCTGATGGGACATCCCGACTCCCCCTTCGCCGAGGCCGTCGACCGGATAGGGCGGAAGCTCATCTCCATGCCTTCACCCAAGCATCCCGCCCTCTTCGAAGCGGACGAGGATCTCAAAGAACTCGCCGAGGAGTCCTCTCTCACGGATTTAATCTAAGCTTCTCAGGGATAGCTGCGCCGGAAGACGGGGACCCTCGCCGAGGCGTTCAAATCCAGATCCGAAGTCAATCCGTCTTTCAGGTAGTGATATCCGATCCCCGCGATCATGGCCCCGTTGTCGGAACATAATTCCGGGGAGGGAAAAACCGTCCGAATTCCCTCCAAACCGCCGAGCTCCCGCCGAAGGAGGGTGTTTGCCGCGACCCCTCCCCCTACTGCCAGAACGGCAAGTCCGGTATCCTCGAGAAGACGCTTGACCCTCGACGTGAGCATGGCGACGGCGGCCCGCCTGAAGGATGCCGCGATGTTTTCATTATTTTTCGCCGATGTACCGTCCCAGAATTGGTCGGCCTGAGTGATAACCGCGGTTTTCAGTCCCGAATAGGAAACGTCGTAACGGTGATCTCCCTTGTGCAGAGACGGAAAGGGAAAGTCGAAGGCGGAGGGGTCTCCCTCCTCGGCGAGCCGGTCGATGACCACTCCGCCGGGGTACCCGAGTTCATAATATTTGGCCACCTTATCGAAGGCCTCTCCGCAGGCGTCGTCTATGGTCGTGCCGTAGACGATGAAATCGTCGTAGCCCTCGACCACACCCAATATGGTGTGCCCCCCCGAGACGAGGAGCGCGGCGTAAGGATAATCGAGGTCGCCTTCGAGGAAAGGAGCATAGAGATGAGCCTTGATGTGGTCTATTCCCACAAAGGGAACGCCTAGGGAATAGGCGAATCCTTTGGCAAAGGCCACCCCGACGAGGAGGCTTCCCACCAGACCGGGGCGGGAGGTAACCGCGACCCCGTCTATGTCATCCGCGGATATGTCCGCTTCTTCGAGGGCCCGATCGACCACATCCCACACCCATTCGGTATGGGTCCGCGAGGCGATCTCCGGAACCACGCCGTTGTACTCCCGGTGGATCTCTATCTGGGTCGCAACGACATTGGAAAGAATTCTCCTGCCGTCCTCCACGACGGCCGCGGAGCACTCGTCGCAGGATGTCTCGATCCCCAGGACTTTCATGAGTCTTCGAGCCCCGTCAATCGCGAAATCTCTTCGAGCTCGAACCCCTCTTCCACGAGCTCAGGATAGAGGTCCATAAGGGTCTGCGCGAGGTCCGCGGCCCATACATGCCCGATAAGGACCGCATGGCCCTTCTTTTCGGCGGTGGTCTTCGCGTCTTCCACCGCCTTGGTATAATATTCGATATTTTGCCGGTTGTCCAAAAATATATCCCGCCTGTAAGTTGTAATTTCCATCTCCGCCGCGATTCGCCCGACCACGGAATCGGAGGTGGTGTAGCTGTCCACAAAGGCTATCCCCTTGCTGTCGAGAGTCTCGAGGATCGAACGCACCGTGGAATCCCGGGCGGTAACCTTCGACCCCATGTGATTGTTTACGACCCTTGCTCCCTTCACCTGCTCGAGGTTCTTCTCGAGAATCTTCGCGACTTCCTCCGGAGCCATCCCGTCATAGATAGCCTCCGGCCCAGGATCCTCTCCGCCTACAGGTTCCATCGGCTGATGGAGCATGAGACCTTTCTTGCTCTTTAGAATCAGCTCGATTGCCTCGTCCGTGTAGGGCAGTCCCGGGAGGATCGCAAAGGTGATGGGACCGGGAAACTCGAGGAAGGGCATAAGCTGATGAATGTTGTTTCCCACGTCATCGATTATAATATACAGGGTCCCCCGCGCCTTCGGCCGGACCGTCGGCCGCGCCTTCGGCCGGACCGTCGGCCGGACCGCCGCTGCCGCCTCCGCGCCGGTCTCTTCGGATGTACCGCCGGGAGTTTCTTGTGCCTTTTCGTCTCGGATACCGGCCTTCGGTTCGCTTTCCGCGGCTTTTCTCGGAAGAAAAGCGAGGGTTATCCCTAAAGCGAGGGTTAGAATTCCGGCAATGCCGACGGCCGTAAGAATTCTCCGCCCCCGCTTGCTCCTTTGTTTCGCCACTAGGCCACTGTAAAAGGGATTGATTTATTCGTCAAGCGAGGGATCAGTTGTAGACGTAATCCTCCACCTCGCTCCTATGCTCCTTGAGCTTCTCCAAGGCACGCTTCTCGATCTGCCTGACCGTCTCGGGAGAGAGTCCCAACTTTTCGCCGATCCGTTTCAGGGTATACTTCTGATTTCCATAGAAGGAGAAGCGATACATGAGAATCTGCCTTTCCCGTTCGAGAAGGTGCTCCAGAATCTTCAAGGTATCCTGATGAAGACTTTTCTTCAGAAGCTCGTCTTCAGGAAAGTAACTGTAGTCCTCACATAGATCGAGGAGGGTCCCCGATTCATCATTGGTCTCCAGGTCCAGGGAGACTATGGAGTGGGCGGCGTTGAGGAGGGAAGAAACATCATCTTCCTGCATACCCAGCTCATCCGCTACTTCCCGCAGCGAGGGCTTCCGCATAAACCTCTGCGACAGGGTGTTGAAGGTTTTTTGAATTATCTTGAGGGTCTCTTCCTTTCTGTGGGGCAGCCGGATCGACCGCTTCTTATTGGAAAGGGACCTCACGATCGCCTGTTTTATCCACCACGCCGCATAGGTGGAGAAGCGGACGTTCTTCCTGTAGTCGAACTTCTCCGCGGCTTTTATGAGCCCGAGGTTTCCCTCCTGAATCAGATCTAAGAGTTGGACCGCGCCGGTCATGTAGGATTTGGCTATCTTGACCACGAGCCGCAGGTTGGCTTCGATGAGCTTCTGTTGGGCGAGCTCGTTACCCTTTTGTATTTGCTTCGACAGTTCCTGCTCTTCCTCGAAGCTCAACAGGGGAATCTTCTTTATCTGATTGAAATAGGCCTGGAGGTTGTCCTCCGTAAATTTATTCTTCGTTTTTCGTGCCATTTCAGCATCCTCCCGGTTTATATAGCAAGGAAGGTGCCAAGAAGAAATAATCAGAGATTTATAGATTTAATTGCTTGCTTGGTAATGAATTATAATTTTCTTCTTTGCGGAAAGAGGTACGGAAAATATATAAAGTTGCACTTTTTTATACAATTGCCTAGAGGGAGGTATATTTTTTTGTCAGTTGCTGCTGCATCATCTCGGCAATACCGAGGTCGGCGGTCCGGGCCATGAGCTTCGAGTACTCGTCGTAGAGCATATCTTCGAAAACATCCTCCGCCATCCCCCCGTCCATCATACCCGATTCGGGAACGGTTTTTCGCATCGAATCGAGCATCTGCTTGATGAACAAGGCTTCGAAATCGAGGCAGGCCTCCTCGAGGGTTGTCGGATCGGAGGATTTGAGATCCGCCTCGTTCCGCCGGCGTGATAAATTCTGGTACTGATGAAGACCTATATCGGTTATGTTCATATCTCTCTCCTACATGACGATGAGTGTTCCGTAGAGGGCTCCGGCGGCATCCACGGCCTGGAGCACCTCGATGATGACATCTGTCTTGAGACCGGCGCTCTGCATGACGTCGACGAGCTCGCTGACCGTCGCCTGTGCGAGAAATACCACCTGTTCGGGATCGTCTCTTCCGGTAGTACGGCCCACGGTTACCGAATCTCCCTTGAAGGAAACCGCCACCGTTCCCAGCCGGACCCTATCTCCGATCACCACGACCCCTGTCCGGGGATTGACCACGACGATACTCGACGGATCGGGCTGCACCTCTATCCGTTCTATCCGGGAAATAAAGGATACCGGATCGGCGAGCGTCTCTTCGGGCATGGTGACCCGCACTAAGGCGGCATCTAATGCCCGGACCTCCGTTTCCTCCTCTTCGGTCAGCTCCTCCCGTATTGCGGCTGCTACGGCGTCGGCGGTAGCAAAGTCGGGCCGCTTGAGAATGATATTGACCGTCCCGTCGGTAACGAAGTCCCCTCCTATTTCGGTTTCGACGAGAGCACCCCCCGGGATGACCGCGGTGGTTTCGATCCCCGCCCGGTCGGTGACGCTCACAATTCCTTGGGCGACGGCATAGACCGACCCGTTGGCAGCTTTGAGGTTTGTCTGAAGCAGGACCCCTCCGCGGAGAGACCGGGCGTCCCCGAGACTGGACACGTGGACGTTGATCCGGTCTCCGGTACGGGCAAATCCGGGTATGTCGGAGGTCACCATGACCACCGCCGAGTTCTTGCTCCGGATCTCTTCGGGATCGATGCTCATGCCGAAGTTCCCCATTAAATTGGAAAGGCTCTTCATGAGGACCGCCGACCGGTTGCTGTCCCCTTGTCCGTTTAAACCGGTCACGAGCCCGAAGCCGACTAACTGATTGTCCCTCATCCCCTGGACCTGGGCTATGTCCTTTATCCGGACGGTAGGCTGCGCGGAGACGGAAATCGCCGCCGAGAGAAAGAGACAGATGCATATACCGGCTCTAAAGCTCCTCAATGACGGCCTCCCCGGGGCTGACTATCCGCGCTTTGATCGATTTCTCGCCGTTTCGCGGCTTTACCCCTATAATCTCGCCCACCCTGCCCGATTCCCTCGCGGTGGCGGCAAGCTTCATCTCGATGGTCCCGCTGGAGGCGATAACCGTTATCTCCTCGCCCGCTTTGACGTCGATCCGCTTTCGTGTGTTGTACCGGGTGAGCTTCTCGCCCTCCGTTAAGCGCCTGCTTGCCGCGTATCCGCGAAGGATTTCGTGAGGCGTTATTACTCCGTATCCCTTATCCGATGCGGAGACCTCTCTCACCGTCAGGTCCGCGGCGGTTATCGATTGGCCCGCCTCTAAAGGCCGCCGTGCCCATGCCTGAAGGAAATACCCGCGCACCTTTGCCGTGATCTCGGTTTCTTTCCTCCCTGAAAGGTACCGTACGGTCATCCCGCCGTTTCCCCTGTGATCCGCCTCTATACGAGGAGAGACCTCGAGTCCTTGGACCGCTTTTATCGAGTCGAGCTTCTCCTCGACCTCGACGAGGGAATCGTCGAAGAGGATTTCCACCCTGTCGTAGGGCTCACCGACTTGAGCGAGCACGTCTTCGGCAATACTCAGGATTGTCTTGCTGTGCCGGGAGGAGGAATACCGCTTGGGCAGATAGAGGGTACCTTCTCCTACGAACACCACCGGGCGGTCGGCATAGGGGGAGAGCTTATCTTCGATGTAGTTTCGGGAAAGGTAAGAAATCTCGCTAAATTCGAGCCTTTCCGCTCCGGCGGGGATCTCGAAGGGCACCCCGCCTCCCCCGGGCGAGGTCACGAGATCGTCGATTTCGGCGGATCGGTTCGAATCAGTGATTTCAGGCAGGATATAGACGGTCTCGGAAACGGCCGGAAGCGCCGTACCTGTAAGGAGGAAAAGAATGGGCACTACTGCGCTTCCGACCTTAATCATAGCCTCAACCTATCGTTTCAAGTTATTCGCGATGCCGAGCATGGTGTCGCTCGTCTGGATGGCCTTGGAGTTCAGCTCGTAGGCTCTCTGGGCGACAATCATGTTCACCATCTCCTGGACCACACTCACGTTCGACATCTCGAGGAATTTATGGATGGTCTTTCCCATCCCCTCGAATCCGGGGCGGGCCCCGATGGGATCCCCCGAGGCGTTGGTTATCTTGAAGAGGTTTTCGCCGATCGCCTGGAGCCCCGTCGGATTGACGAAGCGGTACAGCTGAAGCTGTCCGACCTCTAAGGGATCGTCGGAGCCCGCGACCTTGACCGTGACCCTCCCGTCTTGGGAGATGGTCAAGCTGTCTCTTACAAAATCATCCGGCAGGACCACCTCCGGCATCAGCCGGTATCCGTTGGAATCGACGATTTGTCCGTTGCTGTCGATCTTGAACGCTCCGTTCCGGGTGTACCCGTATGTACCGTCGTAGAGGAGGACCCGGAAGAACCCTTCGCCCTGAATGGCGATGTCCGATATATTGCCGGTGTTCTGCAGGGACCCTTGAGTAAAGATCTTTTGAGTAGCCGCCACCTTGACTCCGTGGCCCACCTGGATGCCGGTGGGAACGACCGTAAACTCTGTGGCCGGGGTCCCGGCTATCCGCCGGGTCTGGTAGAGGAGGTCCTCGAAATCGGCCCGGTTCTGCTTGAAACCGGTGGTGTTCACGTTGGACAGGTTGTTGGAAATTGTATCGATATTGAACTGCTGCCCCTGCATCCCCGACGCAGCGGTCCAGAGTGAACGCATCATCTCTTGGGTTCCTCCTCGGTGTTTGTAATCCCGTTCATACTATTCTTCGTCATCAGACCCGTACCGCCTCGTTGATGAGCTTGCCGGTCAGCGAGTCCTGGCTCTGGACGACCTTCTGGTTGGCCTCATAGGCCCGGTTGACCTCGATCATCCGCACCATCTCGGTTACCGGATTGACGTTGGATCCCTCTAAGAATCCCTGGCGTACATTGGGCCGCTCGACTTCGGGAATGACCGTCGCCGGGCCCGAGTCGACGGTCTCCCGCCACAACGATCCGCCCTGTTTTTTAATAAACCTGCTGCGGTCGAAATCGACAATTTTCAGGGAATCGACGAGCTCGATGTTCTCCCACTCGTTCTCTTCTAAGGCCACGAGACGCTGGGGATCGTCGGCAAAGGTGCTGTTGACGTAGACCTTTCCCTTCTCGTCGACGACGAAGTTGTTCTCTTTTATCTGTATCGGCCCTTCGGCGCCGAGGACGGGATAGCCCTCTTTGGTGACTAAGAGACCCTCCCTGCCGAGGGTAAAGCTTCCGTTCCGGGTGTACCGTTCCCCCTCGGGGGTCAAAACTGTAAAAAATCCCTCTCCCTCGAGGGCCAGATCGAAGCTGTTCTCGGTTTCCTTCAGAGCCCCCTGGCTAAAGACGGTGTACGCCTCGTTCATCTCGACGCCGGTCCCGATTTTTCCCACCACCGGGGCCATGTCGGCGGACCCGAAGGGGAATTTATAGACCCCGTCGTCGTTCATCCGCCGAACGAGGAGCTCCGGAAAAGCCTTGTGGACCGAGGTGTCCCGTTTGTAGCCGTTGAGGTCCACATTGGCTAAGTTATTGGACAAGACGTCCATCCGGTGCATCTGCGCAACCATTCCCGATGCTCCCGTATACAGTCCTCGTAACACGCTCTATCCTCCATAAAACAGGCTATTTCAATTATCGGACTGCCGTGGAAAAGCTTGATTATCTTGATTTTTTTTAGAATCGGATATATCGTGCTGGGAACATAAGCCAGAGTAGCTCAGTGGTAGAGCAGCTCACTCGTAATGAGCAGGCCGTGGGTTCAATCCCCACCTCTGGCTGAA
>JBKHAJ010000061.1:0-15072 GCA_046542935.1 Spirochaetia bacterium
CGAGTATAGTTTATTGCTTCTTTGATATCAGCTATCTCGATACCAGCTTCATCCCTGGCTCGTTTGAATCCGGCGTGTCTTGCCGCGCCATTACTCCGCGCGAGACTTATAGTAATAGTCGCTGCCGGTCCGGACAATCCAAGCTCTGTGTACTTTTGAGCAAGGTATTCACCGGCATCGTAATTACCTCCCTCGTTCTGAGCATCTATCATAGCAGCTATTTCTACATTAGGATCATCAGGTTTTATGTGCAGAATCCAGACAGGTATACCGGCTTTATTAAATTCTCTTACTGCGGCATTAGCACTCGAGCTGTCAGTAGCAGAAAGTGCAACCGCATCATACTCCGCCGATACCATGTCCTGCGCGTTTGTCATTTGTTTCGAGGCTGACGAACTGGAACTCACCGCTTTTGCATCCATCCCCAACTCTTTTGCAGTGTCGGTAAAACCGGTTGCGACGGCGTTCCACGCAGGGTTTTCAAGTTCCGCATTTATGTAGCCCACCTTGAATACCTGCTCTCCGCCTTCCCCGGTCTGCTCCTGCTGACCGCCTGCAAATACAAATCCGGAACACACAACAAGACACAGAATGAAGCTTACAAGTAAAAATCTCTTTGTCCTTTTGGTTACCATTTTTGGCACCTCCTTCAATATTTTACCAGGCACAACGTACCCGATTTATGGCTCGATATCATTGGATACGGAACACTTTCTTTGCAGTCCCCGAAAGACAGAGTTCTTTATCCTCCGGGTTCATCTCGAGAGATTCATATTTTGCAAGTTCCACTGGAATATTCGCCAGCTCATCGCTTGCGAACATGACCCTTGAGGCTCCAAATCGCCCAACGAAATGTTCGATATGGTGCGGAGCCGTCCACGATGTTTCAAAATAAATATTCGCAGCTTCTTCCGCCGCTATCATTGCCTCACCGGCCGTGACAACAAGGCCGCTGTGAGAAAGAATTATCGGGAGTTCCGGAAATTCCTTGGCGCGAGGAATAACCATAGCCGGCAGCGCAAACGGAATACCCGGTCCCGTGTGTACCATAACAGGGACAGCGAGTTCGGAAGCGGTTTGAAATACCATAAGACCGTCCTGAGACATGGGATTACATGCATGAGCGAAGGCATGTAACTTGATGCCGCGAAAACCAAGGTCCTCAATACATCTCCGGATCTCATCCTTATAATCGTTCTTGCGGATATGCGGATTAATTGAAGCAAGCCCGTAAATGCGTCCGGGATATTTCTTGCAAAAGCGATATATTCTGTCGTGTGATTCCCGGATATCATCCAAATGAATTGTTCCGATCATTCCTTGAATAACCGCTTTATCGATACCGAATTTATCCATAGCAGAGATTATTTCATCCTCTGTTCGAACTTCATCGAAAACGCGGTCGACTCCGAGATGCAAATGTGTTTCAATTACCATAATATCATTTCCGATCTGTAGCATTCAGCAGCACATCTGCTGGTCTGATAAGTAGATTGTAGGCTAGCATGCTTGATCTGTCAACATTTATTTTCTATACTTTTTCTGTCCCGGGACAGCCCGAGACGGAAGGATTACACTATGCAGACTATTTCCGATGCTCTGCCTCAAGTCATCAAAGCCGCCCTCGAGCGGGTCGATCCGTACGGTATGGTCAGGGAATGCGTTTCAGTCGACGGCGGGGTGCTGTACGCCGCCGCCGGCGGGGAAGAGGCCGAATACCACCTCGACCGGTACGACAGGATCGTGGTCTTAGGCGCCGGGAAGGCGACGGCTCCGATGGTGCGGGCTTTGGAAGAGATCTTAGGCGACAGGCTCACCGGGGGTGTTATAGCGGTCAAGCCGGGACATACCGCCCGGCTCGAGAAGGTGCGGCAGATCGAGGCGGGGCACCCGGTCCCGGACGCAGGCAGCGTGGAGGCCGCGCAAGCGGTGGTCCGGACCGCGGACGAGGCGGACGAAGAGACCCTGGTGATAACCTGCATCTCCGGAGGGGGATCGGCCCTCCTCGCCCTGCCCGCCGAAGGCTTGAGCCTCGAAGAGCTCCAATCGACCACCGAAGAGCTCTTGAAGTGCGGGGCGGCGATCGAAGAGATAAACTGTATTCGCAAGCACCTCTCGGGAATAAAGGGCGGCCGCTTGGCGGAGCGGATCTATCCGGCGGACTCGCTTAACCTCATCCTCTCCGATGTTGTCGGGGACGATTTGTCGAGTATCGCCTCGGGAATCACCGGGCCCGATCCGACCACCTATGCCGACGCCCTCGAGATTCTCGCGGGGTACGGAATCGAATCGAAGGTGCCGGATCGTGCGCGGGAGCTCCTCGAAGCGGGGGCGGCGGGAAAACTCCCCGAGACACCGAAGCCGGGGGACCCGGTATTCAGCAGGGTTAAAAATATCCTGATAGGCACGAACGCCCTCGCCCTCGCCGCCGCGGAAAAACGGGCCCGTGAGCTCGGGTACACGACGGTCCTCCTCACCTCCCGGCTCACCGGTGAGGCCCGGGAGGCGGCCAAATTCTTCTCCGGTATCGCCCAGGACACGGCGGCGGTTCAGATGCTCGCCCGAAAACCCGCCTGCATCCTCGCCGGGGGCGAGACGACGGTGACCCTCCGTGGCAGGGGAAAAGGCGGACGAAATCAGGAGATGGCCTTAGCCTTCCTGGGGGAGATCGCGGCGCGGCCTGAGGCCTTCGAAGGGGTCCTTTTCGCCTCGGTCGCCACCGACGGAAACGACGGCCCCACCGATGCCGCCGGGGCCGCGGCATCCCTCGAGATACTCCGGCGGGCCGAAAAAGCAGGGCTCGATCCAGGTAAGTATCTCGCCGATAACGACGCCTATCACTTTTTCGAACCTGTGGACGGACTAATAAAAACCGGCCCGACTAATACGAACGTCTGTGATATACAGATACTCCTAGTCGAATAGCCGCGGCATGTACGGCCGGGATTTTATCTTTTCACGCTGTTCGGAGTAATAGATTTACATCTTTCTTTTGTGAGAAGTATATTAAAGGTGAGGAGGCAGTGCTATGGCGGGACCACGCATAGAAGCTTATCAGTTCGGATCGATTACCGTTGACGGACAAAAATATCGGGAAGATCTTATCCTCTTTCCCGGCGGAGTCCAGAGTTCCTGGTGGCGGAAAAAGGGACACTCCCTCGCTTCCGAAGACCTTAAAACAGTCTTCGAGGCGGAACCGGAGCTCCTCATAATAGGTACGGGCAACATCGGCCGGATGAAGATTCCCGACCCCGTCAAGGAGGAGATCGAAGGACGCAATATCGAACTCTTTACCGCACCCACCGGGGAGGCGGTCGAAAAATACAATGCGGAAAGGGAAAAGAGAAAGGTGGTGGGTGCCTTTCATCTGACGTGTTGAGGGGGAATCATGCTTTCTAGGGAAGCTCAAAGAGGAAGAACTTTCGTCATCAGGCTCGAAGACGGAGAGATCCTTCACGAAGAAATCGAACGGTTCGCCCGGGAAAATCACATACAAGCGGCGGCCCTCACCGTCTTAGGAGGAGCCGATGCCGGAAGCGTACTGATCTGCGGTCCCGAAGAGGGACGCCCGCCCGAAGGCGTGCCGGTCAAGCCGATGGAGTCGACCCTCGGAGAAGCTCATGAAATTACCGGGACGGGAACGCTCTTCCCCGATTCCGATGGGAACCCGTCTCTCCACATGCACATCTCGGCTGGGCGGGAAGGAATAACCGTAACAGGATGCGTACGCAGAGGGATTCGGGTGTGGAATGTGGTGGAAATAATCCTTACCGAAATCTTGAGCCCGGAATCACGAAGAAGCCTCGATAAAAAGACCGGGTTCGAACTCCTGATTCCGTAAGATCTGGCGTGAATCGAAAGCGCTTTGATTATTCGATAATCCTATTGAGAGTTTTGATAAGCTTCTCTTCGTTGAAGGGCTTCACGAGCCATCCGGTAGCCCCCGCGTTTTTCCCGAGACGGAGCATGTCGGACTGAGACTCGGTGGTAAGGACTAGAATCGGAACAAGCTTATTATCATCCCGGGAACGGACCTTCTTGATCAGCTCGATTCCGTTCATGTTAGGCATGTTGATATCGGTGATTATGCAGTCGTACAAGGTGCCCTCGAGTTTCCTCAATCCGTCGAGTCCGTCGATGGCTTCATCCACCGCATAGCCGTTTACTGTAAGAATATCCTTGATTTTCTGTCTGATCGAAACGGAATCTTCGACGACTAGGACGCGCTTCACTCTTCAGATCCTCCACACGAAACCCATTGTAACGATTTTCACCTTCCGGGGGCAACCATTTTTTCAGGGAGTGAAATGGTGACCCGGGTTCCGTGATCGGTCTCGAAGCGGACGGTCCCCCTGAGCTGATCCGCGAGGACATCGACCAGCTGCAGACCCACACTCAAAGACTCAGGAGTATCTTCGAGGGAAAAACCGCGCCCGGTATCCCGGACGGTAAGATTGTAAAAGCCCTCTTCTCCGGGGCTGAAGCTTACCTCCACAAGCCCATCCGCCTTACCGGGGAAGGCGTATTTGAGAGAATTGCTAACGAGCTCGGTAACGATAAGACCGATAGGTGTAGCGGACTCAATCCGCAAAAATACTCCTTCCGACAACACCTTTCTGCCTATTCGCCGCAGGTCGACGCCGTACATATCGAAGAGCTTGTCCAGGAGGGACACAAAGTACTCCTGCATATCGATTTTACCCACCGAATCGGACCTGCACAGCTGATCGTGCACCAGAGCCATGGAATGGATCTCCGACTGTATCTCCGCAAGGATGGGAAGGCCCTCATCCGACAATTCCTGGGAGCGGTGAATATTGACCAGGCTCAGGATTATCTGGAGGTTATTTTTGACCCGGTGATGGATCTCCTTGAGAAGGACCGTTTTTTCCTGCACAGATTCCTCGAGCAGCCGCTCGTGCGCGATCTTTTCGGTTACGTCCCGGATGATTCCGACGGTCCCCCGGGACGCCCCCGGGACTTCGACCTCGAGGAAACCCGCCGAGTTTACCTCGCCGTAGGAGATGATCGAACCCAACTTGCCGGCGGCGGTGTGCCCCAATTTCGGCTTGAGCTTGACGACCAAATTTTTGGTCCTTCGCTCACCGCTCCGCCGTTCGTCGAAGAGCTTCGGGGCGTCCTCGTCTCCGGTCGCTTTTCCGAAGTATTCCTTCAAGACTTCCCGCTTGCTTACCCTCTTTACTTCTCCTGAATCGAGAATCGTGGAAAAGTGTCTTCCGATCAGCTCCAGGGGATCGAAACCCAAAGATTTTATCGAATCGTTGATGTAGAGAAAATTACCCTTCTCATCGATGTGATAGATGATGTCGGGGAGGGCCTGGACGAGATTGATGTAGCGGCGCTCACTTATCTGGAGGAAGCGGTTCTGAATGCTCTGAAGCTCCCGGGTAGCCAAGACCTTGTCGATCACGATAGGAAGCGTATGTATGTACTGATACGACGGCTCCCGAATGATGAATAGACTCGATTCTTCCTCGAGGATTTCTTTGAGACGTTCGATGTGATCGGTTCCGGTAAAGACAATGTACGGCAGGGGCCACAGTGAAAGCCAGTCGGCAAGCGCCCCGTTTTGAAACTCATAATCGAGGAGAATTATATCGATATCATGGGACCCGAGGAGGGTATCCACCGAAGCTATGGAATCGGGGAAGTGTATGTCGTATTCGACTTCTTCCTCGTCCAGGGTCCGCCGGATAATTGATTTTTCCCGTTCGTCGGTTAAAGCAGCAAGTACACCGATTCTATTCGCCAATCTCAAGCCTCCGCTTTTCTCAATTTAAGGCATTAAATATAAAAGCTCCAATAGTATAGTAATAGGGGCCCTCTTTGTAAAGTGACACTCCTTGCCTTGCCGGTTTTTAATAAGTTATAGTATCTATATAACTTTCCTACTATTTTCTTGGAGACTGAAATATGAAAACAGTGATAGTCGGCGGCGTTGCAGGCGGCGCTACAACAGCCGCGAGACTGAGACGACACGATGAATCGGCTGAAATCATCATGATCGAACGGGGGTCCCACATTTCCTATGCAAACTGCGGACTTCCCTACTATATAGGAGGAACAATCTCCGAAAGGGACAGGCTCTTCGTGCAGACGCCTGAATCCTTTAACCGGAGACTCGGAGTCGAAGTGAGGATAGAGTCGGAAGCCGTTGAAATCGACCGGAAGGCCGCACACTCGTCCGGCTTAAGAGCGGAAAGGAGCTCACCACCGATATGGTCATTCTTTCCATCGGGGTCAAACCGGAAACCTCCCTCGGAGATGCAATCGAGTTCGTAAGCCCTGTAAGCGGAACTCCCGTCAAGATTCCCCTAGCCGGACCCGCGAATAAGCAGGGACGGATCATCGCCGATAATATCGTCGACGGCGACACCCATTCCTACACGGGGACTCTGGGGACGGGAATCGCCAAAGTCTTCGACCTGACCGTTGCTTCCACCGGACTGGCCGAAAAGACCCTGGAAGCCATGGGTGTACCCCATCGGTCGGTTGTTACCCACTCCGGCTCTCATGCCGGGTATTATCCCGGGGCAATTCCGCTCTCCATCAAGACCGTCTTTTCCCCGGAGGACGGGAAGCTCCTCGGTGCTCAGATCGTGGGCTACACGGGAGTGGACAAGCGGATCGACGTAATCGCCGCGGTGATGGGAGCGGGAGGCTCCGTTTACGACCTCGAAGAGTTCGAACATGCCTATGCGCCCCCTTACTCCTCCGCTAAAGACCCCATGAATATCGCCGGGTTCGTCGCGGTGAACGTCCTGGCCGGAATTTCCGAGCATATCCACTGGAATGATGTGGCGGACCGCGGTCCCGAAAACGGTGCTCGCCTCGGAGATTCAGAAACAGAGTAACGAGGATATTTTCGAAGGAGATTTCATCGGAAAGGACGATACCATCTATCAAGCCGATGTGGAGCGGCGGGGATGAAATTCCGGGCCCTCCCGGACCGGTTATACCGAAGGCCGGCCCTCGACGGGCCGGCACGGCGTTCCTACAGGGGTTTGACCGGTACGACTATCTCTACGATGGTTTTCCCGTTTTCATCCGCCCGGTCCCCCTCGGGATACTGCTCGAAACAGGGCCGGTCGTCCGGCTGATACCCGCTTTCCGGCAGCCAGGTCCCGAATACCCACTGCCACGCTTCACCGTACTCCTCGGTACTCAGAGAGAACCGGGAGACCGCGTATTCTCCGCCGGGGATAGTCATCTTTCCGATCTCCCCGTCGACCTCGGTGTCCTCGGACACGGTGAGACACACGCTTAAGCGGAGCTTCTCCTCCTCCGTTATCCCCGGGCTGTCGTGGTAGACGATGATTCCCTTCGCGCCGGGGCGGTCCAGGATCTTCCTGGGTCCCGCCCATGCCATGAGTCTTCCCCAGAGCCGCTCGAAGAGCTCCGCGTCTCCCGCATAGGGCCCGGTGTGCCGGATGTAGGCAACCGTCGCCTCCGGGAAATTCTCGATTCGTACCTTTCCGTTCGTCATAGTCATAGTATTCCTCCTATGTGATTGATTTTTCCACCCAGAAGGATACTCCGTCAGAAAAGGGGAGGCTTTTCTCAGGTTGCACTTCGGTATACGGGAATTGCCCTCTTGTTTACCCGTATTGCTATCCGGCGCACTCGGTTCCCCGGCGTACTTCTTCCTCCACTCCGTGGGGGTGGTCGAAAAGTACTTACGGAAGGCCCGTGAGAATGCGGCGGAGCCGGAAAAACCACAAGCGTAGGCTATCTCGGTTGCGGTCAATTTCGGGTTGGCCGCTAAAAGGGCCGCCCCCTTCTCTATCCGCAATCGGGAAATGAACTGAAAGAGGGTTTCCCCGGTCATGGCGGCAAAAACCCTATGGAAGTGATACTTAGAAAAATTGGCAACTCCCGCGAGCTCGTCGAGGGTAAGCTCGGTATCGAGGCGGGATTCTAGATAATCGAGGACCCTATTGATCCTGCCCCGATACTCCTGGAGGGCAAAACGGTTCTCAGGAAGTCGCGAATCGCTCATATCAGAAAACTATACGTTTTGGGTACAATAATTACCAGCCCACGCCTCTCATCCTCTGAACGAACAGCGGCGACCGCCCAGACTAGGAGGTGGAGTTATTAGATATATTAATTAAATATTAATAAGGGGGAAATCCAATATTTGTCAAGTTTTTTTGTTGCCTTTTTTCTTTTTTTGAGACATATTGAAGATGACCGATTAAGAATACCACACAAGATAGGAGTAACGAATGTCTCACGATCTTAGAGAAAATAAAAAAAACACCTTGAAGGCGATCCTCGCACCGGATAATCTCGGGCTCGAGAAAGAAGCCGATTGGGACGCCCTGGTCGACCACATCGAGGTCCACAAGTACCTCATCAATCAGAACATTAAGTGGACCATCACCTGGCAGGACGCGGTGTTCTCCTGGTACGAGAACGTTTACCGGCCGATCATGAATACCATATCCAGCGCCCAGGTACAGTGGGCCTTTCACGACATGACCTTAGGTCAGCTCTTCTTCGCCGTTTGTACCCACTGGTACTACATGCAGGAAAGCGATCCCGAGGCGACACCTTTGGAAGCGGCATACGAGTACCTGACCGAAAACGGCAAGGGCTTGGGCAAGTTCCTGTCGATGCTGACTATGAGCACCACCGGTTAATTCAAAAGATAACTCATACGTTAAAAGGCCGCCCGCGGGGCGGCCTTTTTTCTAGGAACACTTGCTCCATCCGCAGTGCGGGCAGGTAAGGCACCCCTCCTTGTAGATGAGGTGCTCGCCGCAGGACCCGCAGAGTTTTTCTCCGGTAATGGCGCGCTCCCCGTCACGGATATACTTCTTGAGGACCCGGGCGATTCCCCGCTCGCAGTCGAGAAAGTTGGTGTCCTTGTTGAGCTGCTCGACGATGAACTGCAGAGGCGTCCCGTGGCGCAACGACATGGAGATAAATCGTGCTAAGGAGGCATTCGGAGAGTTGAACTTCCGGGTAAAGTCGGCCACCTTGATCGAAACAGGCCCCGTTTCGATAACCAGATCGTACCGCCCCTTGGCTGCCTTAATTACCGTACCGACGGAATACCGTTTCAAATCGAGGTACATCTCCGGATTGTCGATGACGAAGAGCTCGTAGAGGCTTCCGTTCAACAGCCCGGTCAAGATGATGTAGTCCTGGTCATGCCCCTTGAAACTGTGGATATCGCAGGGAAGCTCCTTCGGACGCTGCGGAGCATAACGCCTAACGATCCGCTCCCCGCCGCTCTCGAGGATTCCTTGCATGCTCCCCTCGGGATTGAACGATGTAAATCCTTTGAGCCCCTTGTCGTAGGCGTAGAGAAGGAGCTCCTTGTACTCCTCTACCGTCGTTCCCGGAGGAAGATTGAGGGTCTTGGAGATGCTGTGGTCGATGTACCGCTGAAGGACAGCCTGCATTTCGATGGATTCCTTAGGCCGGATGTCCGCGGCGGTTACGAAGTAGTCCGGTGCGGGGATGTCGCCGCCGTAGGTGTCCCGGAAGATAAGCCAGGCGTAGTCGTAGACCCGCTCGGTGCGGGTCTCGTCCTCTTTACCGGTTCGTATCCGCCGATCGTACTCCAGCGAAAAGATCGGCTCGATCCCGGAAGAACAGTTCTGCCCGAGGGCGAGACTGATAGTTCCGGTCGGGGCCACTGTGTTGAGCCCGATGTTTCTTAAGCCCGTCTTCCGAATCGCTTTACGGATATCCTCCGGAAGGGACTTTACGAACTCAGCCTCTAAGAGCTTGTCGACTTCGCAGGCCGGAAAGGGGCCTTTCTCGTAAGCAAGCCGTGCGGAGGCGCTGTAGGAAGCGTCCCGCAGGCGCCGCCCGAGTTCCTCGGCGAACTCGAACGACCCTTTCGAACCGTAACGCAGCTCGAGCATACACAAAACGTCGCCGAGACCGGTAAATCCCAAACCGATTCGCCGCCACTGGAGAGAAAACTCCCGAATCTTATCCAAGGGATAGGCCGTAACGTCCAAAACATTGTCGAGGAAGCGGACCCCCACGGCGACGGTCTTCTCGAACCGGCCCCAGTCGAAGCGGGCCTCGCCGGCAAAGGGCGCCGACACGAAAGCCGTCAGGTTGACCGCCGAAAGGCAGCACAGGGAGTAGGGAGGCATGACCAGCTCGCCGCAGGGATTGACCCGGTCCATGGAAAAGGCCCAGTAGCCGTTGTTGTACCGTTCAACGGTATCCGCGTTGAAGATCCCCGGCTCGTTGTTGTGAAATCCGTTCGACGCGAGAAGATCGAAGAGCTTTCGTGCCCGGACCGTTCGATACACCTTTCCGTGAAACCGAAGCTCCCAGTCCCGGTTCTCTTTGACCGCCGCGATGAAGTCGTCGGTGAGCTTGACCGAGATGTTGAACTGGGTCAGCTCCCGGTTCCGGTCCCCCTGTTTGACGGTGATGAATTCCTCGATGTCCGGATGAGATATATCGAGTAGGGCGATGTGGGCGGAACGCCTGTGACCGCCGGTCATGATGGTCTTGGCGCTCTGGTCGAAGATCCTCAGGAACGAGACCACCCCGGAAGCTTCTCCCCCGCCTGAGAGCCTGTCCCCCTTCGGGCGGAGCTTCGAAATGTCGAACCCGACACCCCCGCCCATCTTGCTGATAAGGGCATCCTCCTTGAGGGAATCGTAGATTCCCTCCATGGAGTCTTCCACATCGATGGTGAAACAGTTGTTGTAGTTCTTCATGGGGCTTCCCGGCCGGGCATTAGCGAGGATCCTGCCCGCGGGGACGAGACGCCCCTCCGTGAGCTCCCTCAGGAACTCATCCCGAATCCTATCGCGTACCTCCGGAGCTTCAGCCGAAGAAACCTCCTCCGCCACGAGTCTTAAAACATCGAGGATGTCCGACTCGCCGTGGAGCATGTACTTTTCTTCGAATATCTCTCTACTTATTTCCTGGCGCCAGGTCCATGCCTCCCGCCGCCCGGTCTGTGTCGTTTCCATGGGCCTTCCGGTAGCCCACTATAGTACGCCTTCCCGGGCCGAATCAAGGCGGCGGTCGGAATAGAAAGTCCCCAGCGCGGGGTCACCCGGGATAGGTGCGGCCTGATGTAACCGGGGACGCCGTTTGTCAGAATCTGAAGGTGTATCCGAGCAGGACCTCCAGGTGCTCATTCCAGTCATAATAATAATCGAAATCGGTAACGAACCGGAACTCGAAATCGATGGTTCCTCTTCCTGCATTGAATCCGAAACCGCCCATGATGAGAAACATTACTTCCGTATCTAACTCAAGATAGGCATCGATCTCCATTCCCACTCCGTAGGAAAAGTATCCGGATCCCGTCGCCGTACTTCCCCGAAAGAAAATGGGGATGAGAAGAACATCGAGATCGTAATAGAACATATACATGTAGAGGAGGTCCACTTCAACGCCGAGGGAATTCCCTCCGAACCCCCATCCCACGTTCGCGGCTACCCCTCCGAGAATAAAACCGTCATCGACAAAATGATACCCCCCTCCGAACCTCGGCCCTACCCCGAAGGTTACCTCCGCAGCGAACACACCTGAGCAAAGAATCACCAAGAGAATACAGACCAGTACGATCTTTTTCATGACCAACTCCTCACTGTCGTTTTGACTATTCTACAATACTATTTTTTATAAAACAACATTTTTTGATTCTAATTCTCATTATTTTTTCCGCTGACCGTACCTTTCAAACTGCTCCCTCAGGTTACCGGCCTCCTGTTCCGGAAGGATAACCGGGGATCCGAGACTCCGGGCAACGGCGTAGGAATGGGCGATGTATTCGGCAATACCGCTCCGATTCACCGCCTGGGTGATGTCGGCCCCCGCGGTGAGGAGCCCGTGATTGGGTAGAATGACGGCGGTAGACTCCTCGAGGGCTTTGAGGGCCGCCGGTCCCATCGCCTCTGTTCCATAAGTGGCATACTCCGCCGCCGGTATCGAGTTCCCGAGGACCGGAATCAGATAGTGCACGAGGGGAATCGATTCACGGATCATGGAAAATGCCGTGCAGTACGGGGGATGGGTGTGGGCTATCGCGTTTAAATCGCTCCGGGCACGGTAGACGGCAAGATGCATCGGGGTCTCGCTCGAGGGAGTTCGATCGCCTTCTATCTGTTTTCCCGTCGCTACCTCGAGAATACACATGTCCCCGCCGGTGAGGGTACGGTAATCCATACCGCTCGGAGTGATAATCATCACCCCCTCGCCGGAAATCCGCACGCTGATATTTCCCCCGGTGGCGACGGTCATTCCGGTCCCGAGAAACTCCCTTCCAATTTCCGCGAGTTTGGATCTCTCTGCTTCGAATCTCATCTGATGCTCCTTCCGAGTATGGTATTACGCATTCTATCATACATTCTACATCATATGTTAGATGTATTTTACCGTCCCGCCGGGAACCACAGGTGAAACTTGCCCTGCTCCTCGAACTCGGGGTGCTCTAACCCACCGGCAAAACCGCTCCTGTACTCGGGAAAGATTAGCCCCCTGCCCCTCGGCTGGTTTTCCAGGCGCCGATCCACCTCGTCTTTCATCGAATCGGTATAACAGTACCGTTCTCGGAACTTCTCGGTGCCCGCCTTATCACCCGCAGCCTTGAGATTGCCCGTTTCGGCGAGGAGCGCGGAGACCGCGGGACGCAGGGTTTCGAAATCAAGGGTAAAATGGGTCTTTCCGTTTTCTTTGCTCCTTCGGACCGCCCCGTCTTCCTCGAGGTGGTGGAAAATGAGGTTACGGGCCTTGATGTGGGCCTGCTCAGGGTCGAAGCTCAGGGAGAAGACCATACTCAGGAGCATCGCGTAGTAGGCGGCCTCCTCGACCTCGGTATCGATAATCCCCGCCTCGGCGGCGCGGCCGGCGGCCCACATACCGAAGAGCTCCGCCCGGGTTTCTTCGAGGGCGCTGTATTCCGATTCCAGGTATTGGGCCGCCCTCCCCGGATGATCCGGGTCCTGACGGCCGGTGGCATGGCCTATCTCGTGGAGGATTGAATGGACGTGGTCCGCCCACGGGAGAATATCCCGGTATTTCCGGTTCGTCTCCGGCGAAAAAAACTCGTCGGCGACAAATCCCTTGGATATATCGAAGATAGCATCGCAGATGTTCCGGTACACAAGATTGACCGTACCGATATTCTTTCCGACCCACTCGTCGTTGGGAAGGCTCTGGGCCATTACCGTTCCCGGGCTCCCGAGGTAATCTCCCGTCCACGAAAAGACATCCACGAACTTAAGTTTGGGAAGGGTTTCAGGATCAATACCCTCACGCTTCCATTTCCACGGGGCCTCGGCTTCGAAACGGGGGACCAGCTCGAGGAGCTGTTCGAGAAAGCGGTCATAGCCGGGGTTTCGAATAGTTACCGCCGCGGCGGCGGCGCCGCGGATATTTTTCCACTCGTCATCGTATACCTCGATCGCGGTGGACAGAATAAAATCGATGGGGTGATCGTGACGTATCCAGTGGTAATCCGCAAGGCGCCTCGCCTCCCCGCTCCCGGTGGTAAGCTCCTCTATCTTGGCGTCTAGGTACATCCGGAAGTGGGGGTCAGTGACCAGATTCCGAGCCTTCCTCAAGTGGACCGCCGCCGCCCGGCAGGCATCGCGGAAGAACCGTTCGTTGAGTATAACCCGGGGGCGCCCCTCTCCGTCCCGCCGCACCAGACTGTTGACCGTTAGCCCTTCGGAGCCGAGCTCAGTGAGCTCGGCCTCACTCAGATCGGGAGGATAGAATCCCGCCCGGGGATTGGGCGTTAGATCCTCGAAAAGATATGACGAGTATTGGTCGAACTCCTTCGCGAGACCCTCCTCCGCTGCGAGTTCCTTCAGCCGGGTGCGGTCCCCGGGACTTACGGACAGAACATGGTTCTTCTTCGGCTGGGACGCCCAGGGACTGTTCTGCAGAAAGAAAACCGTCCTGTAATCTGCAAGAGACTCCTTGAGGTTCCCCTCGGCCCGGGAGATTATCGCTTCGAGAAAGACCGAAAGTCCGGGAGCATCGACACATTTCTGATAGACCGATACCGGGTGCATACAGTCGGCGGCGGCCCCCAGATGAGAGAGGAGCTCCTTTTCCGTATCGCTTAAACCGGAATCGTCGAAATCCACCGGAACGATCGCCGCCTTGCGTGGCGGTTCACCGTGCCGGTTATAGGGAACAAGTCGTATCGTATGCTGCTTCATGAGTTCCTCCGAATATTGGGAAATTGTATGGTCCACCGAAAGCCGCCCTCCGTCTCGAGGCCAAAGGTTCCCCCCAGCTGGTCGACAAGGGCGGTCACCAGCTGGATTCCCAAGGACCCCTCGGGAATCTCTTCCGCCGCAGGCAGGCCCACGCCGTTGTCGGCAACGATAAGGGTAACCTCAGCATCCGCTTGTCTCATGATAATTCGGACGGTTCCCCCGGCGGAATCGGGAAAGGCGTACTTCATGGCGTTGGTAATGAGCTCGTTCAATATAAGTCCGCAGGGAATGGCACGATCGAGGTCTATCCGGATCTCTTCGATATCGATATCCACGATAATTCCCGTATTCTCCGCGTTCAACACGTTTTGGATCGAAACCACGAGATCGGGAACAAACTCCCGGGCATTGACGGCGGAAAAGCGTTCGCTCTGGTAAAGCTTTTCATGTATCAGGGCCATGGCGTTGACCCGGGTCTTTGCCTCGGTAAGGACTTCGACGCTTTTTGTGTCGTCAATTTTATACGAGGATTGGATATTGAGGAGACTCGAAATGATCTGGAGATTATTCTTGACCCTATGATGGATCTCACGAAGCATGGCCTCCTTTTCCCTGAGAGAGGAGAGCAGGCCGCTCTCCGCCTCATTCCGTTCATAGATCATTGTATTCGCGACCCGGGCTATGGTCTTAAACTCCTCGAAACTGAACCTTTGTTCATCGATGACGGTTTTTCGGTCCGCAGCGTCCTTGAAGCTCCTAATAATTCTTCTCATATTTCCCGCGGTACGCTTCGCGGTGATCTGCACCACCGTCAGGACCCCGCCGATGAGGGCCCCGATAAAGAGAAGTACGAACAGGATTCGCCTCCTCAAGTCCCGGTAGAGGG
>JBKHAJ010000331.1:0-2708 GCA_046542935.1 Spirochaetia bacterium
TTGCCCAACCGTCGTTTTCCCTATAGTATAAAAAAGTATAAAATCGATTCACCTAATAAATAATAAGGGTACACGGAGATGCCGACGATCAAAGACGTGGCGAAACGCGCCGGAGTAGCAACAAGCACCGTCTCGTACGTCCTCAACAACAACAAAAAGCTCAAACCCGAAACGGTGGAACGGGTCCTCGCCGCCGTCGAGGAGCTCGGATACCGGCCCAACCTGATCGCCCGGAGCTTGAAGACCCGGAAGACCGCCACCATCGGGATTATCGTCCCCGATATCGCGAATGCCTTCTTTACCGAGATTATCCGGGGCATAGAGGACATCTCCGAGAAGAACGATCACAGCGTCATCCTCTGTAATACCTATGAAAACATGGACAAGGAGGAGAAGTATCTTAACATCCTCCTCAATCGGGACATCGACGGGCTCATCTTCGTCGGAACAGGGAAGAACCCGAGGATCCTCTCCAACATCCGAAACGTTCCTATCGTGGTGGTGGACCGGAGG
Organism: Spirochaetia bacterium; assembly: GCA_046542935.1. Lineage (GTDB taxonomy): Bacteria > Spirochaetota > Spirochaetia > SPDA01 > CAZSGZ01 > JBKHAJ01. Next base: position 514 of record JBKHAJ010000331.1, read on the forward strand.
ATCGGCGACTCCTTCCCCTCGGTGATGGTGAACAACGAGAAGGGAGGATATCTCGCGGCGTCCCATCTCTTGAAAAGGAAAAAGGAGGAGATCCTCCTCCTCTCCGGGCCTCTGGCCATCAACACCTACTTCGAGCGCCTGAACGGTTATCTCAAGGCCATCAAGGAGGCGGGAATGCACCGGAACGAGCTCCTCATCTACGAGTGCGAGGTAAGCTACGACGGCGGCCAGAAGACGATGGAGGACATTCTGAACCACTCGATCGACTTCGGCTCGATCTTCGCCGCCAACGATCTCATCGCCCTCGGCGCCTACAACACCCTTATGAATAACGGCATCAAGATCCCCGGCGATCTTCCCCTAGTCGGCTTCGACGACATCCCCACCGCGCACATCATAACTCCGGGGCTTACCACCGTTCGGCAGCCTACCTACCGGATCGGCTCGAGGGCCGCGGAGATCCTCTTCCGCCACGTGAACGGAGAATCGAAAGAGATCGAGCACTTAGTCCTCGAGCCCGAGCTCGTGGTAAGGGAAACGGCCTGACCCGGCGATCCGGCCGCTTAGAGAGTGCCCCCGATCGTGGGGACAAAAATTCTCTAATTGGCCGTGATAGCCTGAATTACTAAGCTCACACTTGGGGAAACAAAGTCGCGTTCAGCTAAAACCCTGAGCGAACATGTTTTAGACCAATTCCATCCCCACGATCGGGGGCACTCTTTACCGCCTACGGAAAAATCGTTCCAATTAATTGTTATTTCTAATCCACCCGGGTATAATGGCCGAGGAGGTTCGGGAACATGGGTCTTTCAACGGTTATCGAGGTCGATTCGGATAAGTGCGTCAATTGTCACATGTGCATTTCGGTGTGTCCCGCAAAGTACTGCATAGACGGAAGCGGGGACACGGTAGAAATCAATTCGGACCTGTGTATCGGGTGCGGAAGCTGCATCGAGGCGTGCACCCACGATGCACGGTACCCGAAGGACGACGGAGAGCGGTTTTTCCGCGATCTCGCCGGGGGTAAGCCGATTATCGCCATCGCCGCTCCCGCGGTGGCGGCCAACTTTGCCGCGTCGTACCGGAGGCTGAACGGCTACCTTCACTCCTTGGGAGTGAAGGCGGTTTTCGACGTGAGCTTCGGCGCCGAGCTGACCGTAAAATCGTACCTCGAGCACGTCAAGAAGAACAATCCGAAGATGATCATCGCCCAGCCGTGCCCGGCCATAGTCACCTACATCCAGCTCTATAAAAAGGAGCTTCTCGAGCATCTCGCCCCCGCCCACAGCCCGATGCTTCACACTATCTCCATGATTCGGGAGTACTTTCCCGAATATGCCGGCCACGCGACGGCGGTCCTCTCGCCGTGCCTGGCTAAGAAAAGGGAGTTCGAAGAGACCGGCTTAGGGGATTACAACGTCACCTACAAGTCCATCGATGCTCACCTCAGCGAAAAGCGCATCGATCTGGACCGCTATCCGGAAATGGAATTCGCGGGGCCGAAGGCCGAGAGGGCGGTCCTCTTCTCGTCCCCGGGAGGGCTCATGCGGACCGCCGGACGGGACGCCCCGGAGATCCCCTCCCGAACGCGGAAAATCGAGGGAACCCATGCAATCTATCCCTATCTCCGGTCTCTTCCCGAATCCGTCCGGAAGGGGGTCAATCCGCTCTTAGTCGACTGCCTGAACTGCGAGGCCGGATGCAACGGCGGTCCCGGGACCCTTACCAAAAATCTCCCCCTAGACGAGATAGAGGCGGCCGTAGAAGCCCGGATGCGGGAGGCCCGGAAAGAGTACGTCGGTACTTTCTTCGACGGGAAGGACGCCCATGCCAAACGGAAGGTGGGGAAGGTCCTCTCCGATTATTGGAAGGAGGGGATCTACGGCCGAAATTACCGGGACCTCTCATCCTTCTACCGGATCAAAAAGCCCGGAAGAGCGGAGCTCGAGGCGATCTACGCGGACATGAAGAAAGAAACCGACGAGGATATCTTGAACTGCGCGGCCTGCGGTTACAATAGCTGCGAAATGATGGCAACGGCAATTTTTAACGGGCTGAATAAGCCTGAAAACTGTCATCTCTACCGGAACAAGGTCATCCAGGAATCCCATGAGATGACCGGAAGAATCTCATCCAAGCTCCACGACGAGATCGATGCCTCCCGGAGGCTCCTAGAATCGGTCAAGACCCACATG
>JBKHAJ010000332.1:0-2695 GCA_046542935.1 Spirochaetia bacterium
TCCCGTTTAACCGGCGTGGATGACCCGGAACCGCCCTTTTCCCGGGAGGCGCAGCGGAGAATCCCCATGGAGAGGATTATATGAGTCATAAGGGTAAGAGAGGAGAAAAGTCCTATGCAGATCATGCCGATAATCATTGTAAGGGGATAGTACTTGATTTATATGATCGTGAAAAGTGAGTCGACATAAAATGTCCAAAAGGGTATGATTGGTTATATGAAACGTAAGGAATTCCGTGATCCGCCGAGCGACCAGGAACAACTGCATTTGATTCTCGAGTACATGGGTCGAATCGCGAACGAGCGGAACGTAGATCAGCTGCTCGTTCTTTTAGCCGACATGGGCCGGGACCTTGCCGTTGCCGATAGAGCGACTGTGTGGCTCATCGACACTGAGACCAACGAGCTGTGGAGCAAGGTCGCCCACGGAATAGGCACCATCCGCATCTCCATGAACGAGGGAATCGCCGGACACGTCGCGCGAAACGGCGAGCCGGAGATCATCAACGATCCCTACAACGACGACCGCTTCGACAAGGAAGTGGACAAAAAGACCGGATACAGGACCCGAAACATAATAGCCCTTCCCTTCCGGGACAGCGAGGGGGAGATCATCGGGGTCTTCCAGGCGGTCAACAAGATGACGGAAGACGACATCTTTACACGGAACGACTTAGAGCATCTTCAGGTCGCAGCTATTTATACGGGAAAGCAGCTCGAAGCCGCCCTCCTGCAGCAGGAAATAGAGAACACTCAAAAAGAAATTATCTTTACCCTGGCCGAAACAGGGGAGCTCCGGTCGAAAGAAACGGGGAACCACGTCAAGCGAGTGGCGGAATATTCGAGGCTCTTGGGAGAACTCTCGGGGATGAGCGATCAAGAAGCGGAGCTTCTCAAGCTTGCCTCGCCGCTGCACGATATCGGGAAGATCGCCATACCCGATGCTATATTGCTGAAACCGGGGAAGCTCGACGAAGAGCAGTGGACGGTGATGAAATCCCACGCCGTATTGGGATACGATATGCTCAAACACTCGAAGAGACGGATTCTTATGGCCGCGTCCACCGTCGCCCACGAGCACCATGAGAAGTGGAACGGCACGGGGTACCCCAACGGGCTTGTCGGAGAGGAAATTCATATCTACGGCCGGATAACCGCGATGGCCGATGTCTTCGACGCCCTCGCGAGCGACAGATGCTACAAAAAGGCCTGGGAAATGGACAAGATCGTGGACCTCTTCAAGGAGGAACGGGGTGAGCACTTCGACCCGACCCTGGTGGACTGTTTCCTGAAGGAGTTCGAAGGCTTCTTAGAAATAAAAGAGATCTACCGGGACCAGTACCTGAGTCCGGAGAAATCCTAGAATCCGCTATTCCGTGTGCTCGGGGTAGACTTCTGCGATCGACTCCGGGTCCGCGGAAATAATTCCCCGTTCGGTAATGAGACCGCGGATCAGTCGGTTCGGGGTCACGTCGAAGCCGTAGTTCCGGGCGGTGCTCGTGGGCGGACATATGAGAAACCTCTCAATCCTGTCGTTGGCCTTCCCAAACATATACAGGACCTCGTCTTGACTCCGCTCCTCGATGGGAATCTCGGCGACCCCATCGAGAATGTCCCAGTCGAAAGTCGACGAGGGAAGGGCGACATAGAAGGGTACGCCGTTATCCGCCGCGGCGAGGGCCTTCAGATAGGTGCCGATTTTGTTCGCGGCGTCACCCCCTCGGGTGACGCGGTCGGCCCCGGTGATCACCAAGTCGACCATGCCGTGCTGCATGAGATGTCCCCCGGCGTTGTCCACGACGATATCGTGGGGTACACCGTGCATCCCCAGCTCCCAGGCTGTCAAACTCGCCCCCTGGTTACGGGGACGGGTTTCGTCGACCCAGACGTGGAGGTCGATCCCCCGGTTGTACGCCTCGTAGATGGGGGCGGTGGCGCTCCCGTAATCGACGAAGGCAAGCCAGCCGGCGTTACAGTGGGTCAGAACGTGGACCGTCTCCCCCTTCTTCCGCTCGGCGATCTCCTCTATAAGGCGCACCCCGTGTTCTCCGATTCGTCTGCAGAAATCGGCGTCCTCCTCGGCTATCTCTACGGCGGTTTTCCGGGCTGTCTCGATCTTTCCGGTCTTGTCGGCCGCCGTTTTCATGGCGTTCAGCTGCCTTACCACCGCCCATTCCAGGTTCTTTGCGGTAGGGCGGGTGGCTTTGAGCTTTTCGGCGGAACCGCTCAAGTCCTCGTCCAGGGTCTCCTCCCCCGCTTCGAGGGCGGCGAGATACATTCCGAAACCCGCGGCGGCCCCGATGAGCCCGGCTCCGCGGACGAGCATGTCCCGGATGGCACAGGCGGTTTCATCGACAGTTGTAAGGTCCAGGACGGTGAAATCGTGGGGGAGCTTGGTCTGGTCGATGATCTTCACTTTCCGGTTGTCCTCGGGGTCGAGCCAGATGGTGCGGTAGTGCTTTCCTTCTACGTTCATACGGGGATTCTATATCGAATTACCGAGGGTGGCAACATCGCCCACTCGGACCCCGGCTTGACAGACGCCGGATAAAATCTCTAGAATGTGGCGATAATAACCAAAAGTATTACTACCTATGTCAGAAAAAAGGCAGGAGGAAATTTTGTACAAGCCAGTGGACCCGAAGGTGGATTTTCCCGAAATGGAGGAGAAGATCCTCGAATTCTGGGAAGACCGA
>JBKHAJ010000062.1:0-14924 GCA_046542935.1 Spirochaetia bacterium
AGGCCGCCCGGGTCGCCACCGAACGCGGGCACACCGTGACTATCTTCGAGAAGACCGCCGAGCTCGGAGGAGCGATCCTAGGATGCTGCATGGCCCCCGGCAAAGAGAAGATGAAGTGGTACGCGGATTGGATCCGTTATCAGATAGAGGACTTAGGCATAGAGGTAAAATTCAACACCGAACCGTCCTTGGACGATCTGAAGAGCTACGACGCGGTGGTCAACGCCACCGGATCCCATTCCTACGCCCCGAAGGTCCACGGCAAGGGTGATAGCATACTCGCCATGGAGGATGTCATGGCCTGTCCCAAGACGGGATGCGAGTTTCATCCCCAAAACGGGCGAAAGCCGATCAAGCTCGAAGGCGAAAAGGTCGTAGTCTGGGGTGACCATTATCCCGCCGTGGACACGGCCCTGCGCCTCGCCTCGGGAGGCAAGAAGGTCACCATCGTAACCGGCAACAAACAATTCGCGGCCGGAGTCGAAGTAATCCACATGTACGTATTCCGGAAGCGGTTCGAATTGGACGATGCGGAAGGGCTCGATTCCAAACCCTTCAAGTATCGGGTACGGGTCATCGAGAGCTCTCGGATCGACGAGGTACGGGATGGAGAGATCACTGTAGTGGACAACGATTTCAACGAAGAAGTCCTCCCCTGCGATCACGTGGTAACCTGCTGGGTGCGGCCTAACGACGGGTTCTTCCATGAAATGCGGAAAGCCGGGCTTACCGTCGTCAATGTAGGAGACGCCGTAACACCCAGGAACCTCCACGCCGCGGTCCGAGAGGGAGCGGCGGCGGGGCTCAATCTCGAAGCCGACAAATTCTACAACTGTAACGGAGCCTTGGTAAACGAGCTTCCCCTGGACATAGCCGGGCAGCTCAAAAGATAACGGCGGATACACTATGATATCCCGAGTCGAAGAAGTTCAGTGCAAGAAGACGAACTGCAGCCTCAAGATAGGGGAGGAACGTATTCCGGTCATCGTGGTGGACAGCTTTCCCGAGCTGGGGAGGCTTACCGCATACCGGTTCATCGAATGGGTACAGGACAACCCGTCGGGAGTGATTTCGCTTCCGACGGGGAAAACACCCGAATACTTCATCAAGGAAGTCCTCCGGCTCAAGCGCGGATGGGCCGAAGATGATGTCCGGGAGGAGCTCGAGGCGGCGGGAATCAATCCTTCCGTCGAGCCCGAATTCAAGAATCTCAAGTTCGTGCAGATAGACGAATTCTATCCCATCAACCCGCGGCATCATAACAGCTTTTTTTACTACGTCAAGAAATACTACATCGAGGGTTTCGGCATACCCCAGGAGAACGCCATGCTCATTAACTGCGAGGAGATAGGTCTTACACAAGACGAGTCCCTCGAGGAGATATGGGATGACGAAGGTGTCGACTTAGGCCTCCGCTACCGCAATCCGGAAGACGAGATCGAAGAGAAGCGGCAGCGCCTCATCCGGAGGATCGACCAATGGTGCGTCGAATACGAAGCCCGAATCCGGGAGCTCGGCGGTATCGGCTTCTTCTTGGGCGGAATAGGCCCGGACGGCCACATCGGATTCAACACCCGGGGTTCCAGTATGTACTCGCCCACTCGGCTGAAGGCGGTCAACTATGAAACCCAGGCGGCCTCGGCATCGGACCTCGGGGGAATCCAGGTTGCGAAAAAGAGGCTCGTCATTACCATAGGACTCTCCACAATCACCTATAACCCGGAATGCACGGCGATCATTATGGCCGCCGGCGATGCTAAGGCCCGGATCGTGGCCGATGCCGTGCAGCAAGACCGAGACGTGCTCTACCCGGCGACGAGCCTCCAGTCTCTTGCCAATTCCCGGTTCTATCTGACCCAGGGAGCGGCCAAACATCTCAAGGACAGGCAGCTCGTCCGACTGGAAAAGCAGGACGAGCTCTCCGATGAACAGCTCGAGTGGATCGTTATCGAAGTGTCTTTAGCGGCGGGAAAGCGGATACTCGATCTGAAACGGAACCATTATGAGGAACATTGGCTAGGCCGGTTCCTCCTCAACCGAAAGGCTCCCCCCCTCGAGGAGCTTGGGCGGAAGGTTACCGAAGCACTCAAAGAAAAAATCGAAGCAGGTATCCGACTACGGAAATCCAAGCGTTTTCTCCATACCGAGCCCCACCACGACGATATCATGCTCGGGTACCTTCCCTTCGTGGTACGGCACATCCGGGAACACAGCAACTACCATCACTTCGCGACCCTCACCAGCGGTTTTACGGCGGTGACCAACGATTACATGCTCAAGCTCTGCCGCCGCATGAAAGAAGCCTTAGCCCGTGAGAAGTACGGTATCTACGATCTTTTAGAAGAGGGATACTTCGACGGAGAAAATACCCACTACCGGGATCACGATGTGTACCGATACCTAGACGGCCTTGCCTCCTGTTCGGAAGAGCTCCAGGAGCAGGGGACCCTTCTCCGATTCCTCCGGGACCTTATTATCCTCTTCGAGGATACCGATCTCGACAATCTTCACGACCGGATCGACGAGCTCATCAACTACTTCGAAACCCAGTATCCGGGAAAAAAGGACCTCCCCTACATCCAGACCCTCAAGGGGATGTGCCGGGAGTGGGAATCCGCCTGCCTGTGGGGCTATTTCGGGTGGAATTCCTCCTCCATCGAGCACCTGCGTCTTGGATTCTACACCGGGGATATTTTTACCGAAGAACCTACCCTCGACCGTGATGTGGCTCCGATTCTCGATCTTATAAAGTCTGTCCGACCGGATGTGATTACGGTGGCCTTTGATCCCGAGGCGAGCGGACCCGACACCCACTACAAGGTCATGCAGGCGATCTCGGAAGGAATCAGGTTCTACGAAGAAGAACAAGGCGGAAGCGGGCTGGAGATAATCGGCTATCGCAATGTGTGGTACCGATTTCATCCCAGTGAAGCGAATATCTTCGTCCCCGTTTCTCTCAACATGCTCACCCTCCAGCACGAATCCTTTATGACCACCTATATTTCCCAGAAGGACGCCTCTTTCCCGAGCCACGAATATGAAGGCCCTTTCTCCCTCCTTGCGCAGAAAATCCAGGTGGAACAGTACGATATGCTTTCGACCTGCTTAGGGAGGGATTATTTCTACGAGCACGACAGCGCCCTTATACGGGCCACCCGGGGATTCGTCTTTCTCCGCTCCATGGACTACCCTGAGTTCCACGGTCATTCCCGGGCATTGAGACGAAGGACGGAGAACAGATAGGAATGGCGAAATGAAAGGCGGGACTAAATCATTCCAGAAAAACGCCAACATCTCTCTCGTCCTGAGAAGCATCAGACAGAACGGCAGGATCAGCCGAATCGAGATCGCCCGGAACCTCGGACTCAACCGGTCCACCATTACCTACATCGTGGCCCACCTCCTCGACCAGGGAATAATCAGGGCGGAAGCGGAGGGGTACGCCGCCGCCGGCGGGGGAAGAAAACCGATATTCCTAGGGCTTAATCCGGAATACGGATGTACCCTCGGCCTCGAGATGCAGTACCTGAAGGGGCACGCGGTGCTTACCGATCTCGTGGGGAGCGTTCTGTACAGAGAAGTCGTGGAATATGGAGAAGGAACAACAACCTTCAAAGACAAATTCACTTACATCTACGAGCGCATGCAGGACAAGATCCGCCGACTCGGACTCCCGCTTCTGGGCGTCGGCATAGGACTGCCCGGATTAGTGGATCCTTTCGCCGGAAAGATCATCAAATCCACCTTTCACAAGCTCGAGGGTTATGATTTCGCACAGGAGGTCCAGGCGGGTATCCCGGTCCCCGTACTCATCGATAACGACGCGAACTGCTGCGCCCTCGCGGAAATGACCGCCCATCGGGAGGAGGGGATAAAGGACCTCATCTACCTCCTGCCTAAGTTCAACACCGAGGAGAAGGAGTACCGTAAAGTGGGGGTCGTAGGAATGGGAATCGGCATCATAGCCGACGGGAAGGTCTATTACGGGCACGACTACTCGGCGGGGGAGCTTCGAAGCGTCTTCTGGGAGAGAGGCTTGCACGAACAGGTCGGGATCCCCAGCGAGGAGCTCCTCCGGATCGACCGGGACCCTTCCGTGCTGCGCCGGCTCATAAGAGAGCTTTGTTTTAATCTCTCGGTTATTATTTCCCTCCTAAATCCGGGACGGATCTATGTCGGGGGCGACTTGTGCAGTCACTTTGCCACATTCATGGACGTTCTCGATACCGAAATGAAGACCCGGTTTGTGAGTGTACCGCGGAACCGCCGTAAGTTCTTCCCCACCGATTATGACGAATTCGACGTCGCCGCCGGTGCCGCGACTATGTTCCTGGAACACTTGTTCAACCTCCCGGAGCTCAAACGGCTCGACACCTACTACACCATCGATTGGAATTCGATCTTCATGCGTTCCCATCCGGAGCTCGCGGAGTCCGTCTCGTGAAGGGTTCAGAGGAAAGGAGTTACCTCGGTATCGACCTCGGGGCGTCGCTCATCAAATACACCCTTATCTCGTCCGCCGGCAAACCGGGCCCGATACACCGCATCGAAACGGACTCTTCCGGAGGCCGTACATCGGTCCTCGAACAGATACATGAGATTATCACCGAGGTCAGGCGGTCCCCGGAGGGTTCGCCTCTTGCCGCGGTGGGACTTGGGACACCCGGACTCATCAACAACCGGGGAGAGATAATCGGAGAGGCGGTCAACATTCCCGGATGGCACGACTTTCCTCTACAGGAAACACTCCGTTCATTTACCGACCTACCCGCCTTCGCCGCGAACGACGTAAGTCTGACCGCTTTCGGTGAGTACGTACACGGGGCCGGGCGGAACGGTTCCTGCCGTAATCTCGTCTGCATTTCCGTGGGCACCGGTATCGGCGGAGGACTCGTCTTAGACGGGGAGCTCTATCTCGGCAGCCACGGCTTGGCGGCGGAAATCGGGCACCTCATCGTGGAGCCCGGAGGAACACCCTGCGGATGCGGGCAGCAGGGCTGCCTGGAACAGTACGCCTCGGCAAAGGGGATGGTACGAACCTGTATCGAGATGTCCCGGGCTTACGATTCTCCCTTAGCGGAGCTTGCGGCCGGCAGCCCCGTTGAGATTACGGCGGAGACGATTTTCCTGTTTCTCCGGGAGTGCGATCCCCTGGCCGAGAGAATCACCGGCCGGGCATCCCGTATGCTCGCTCGGGGAATAGGACACACCATCAACCTCTTGAGCCCCGATTTGGTCGTCCTCTGCGGAGGGGTCATGCGGTCGGCGGAACTCCTCCTTCCGGATATCCTGGACACTCTCAAGGAATGCAGTCTGGAGATTACGCAGAAACACTGCACCGTCCTTCCGGGCAAGCTCGGATCGGACGCGGGGGTGATCGGCGCCGGGGCATACGCCCGGCACATCATAGAGGAGAAAACCACATGATACAGGGCAGCGTTTCCAAGGGATGGCTCCATACGTACGGAGGATTTTCCTTTCCCGAATCCTACTATTTCGATCCGCTTCTTCGTTTGGAAACGGACGGACGCATCAGCGGTTTCCTCGCCGACCGGTTTCCCGATCTTCCCGTCTACAACATGGAATCAAACCTCGTACAGGCGGAGCATGCCGTCCCCGACATGATTTACGTCGGAGGCATCCAGCCGAATCTCATCTTAGGCGTACTCTTAGGGGCCGATTTCATCTTTCCCGAAGGGGCCGACGCGGATATAACGGTGAGCCCGTTAAAAGGTCTCTCATCGATCCGGGACCTTCCGCCTCCCCACGAATTGGCGGCTCATCCCCTCATCCGCCGGTTCCATGAACAGATAGAGTCGCTGAAAGGAAGGGACCTAACCCTTATTCCACCCTTTTTCTGGGACCTCTCCGGGAGGGCTACAATCCATGGGTTTACCACCACAGCTTACAAGCTCGTCGGCGAGGAGGTCTTTATCCGGATGTTCGAGAATCCGGAGTTCCTATTGGATCTGCACGAATGGATTACCGAAGCTTATATTGCCCTCATTCGTTTCTGCGCGGGCCTTACCGGACTCGAGGCGACATCTATTCATATCGGCGAATGTTCCGGGGCGATGTTATCGGACCGGGATTTCGAGCGGTTCATCCGTCCCTTCGCCGATAGAATGGGGCGTACCTTTCGTTCGGTCCGCTTCCATTCCTGCGGGCGGTCCGATCACCTCCTCGAGAGCATAACGGAGATAACGGGACTAGCCTCGATCGATACCGGCTCGGGTACCTCCGTAGCCCGATTACGGGAGCTCGGCGGACAGGATCTCCTTATCGAGCTGGCTCCGCCTGTGGAACTCCTCCTAACCGAAGCCGATCCGGAAGAGATGAAAAGATGGGTCGATACGGTCCTCGAGGAGAACCGGCAGGGACCTATCCGCTTCGGGTATCATCTCGAGCCGGGATACAATCTGGAAAGCGTGTTCGCCCTCCACGACCGGCTCGACGAGCGGGGGCTCCCGGCCAAAGGCCGGCGTCCTTTATAACACCCGCCCCCGACATCAGGTAAGCGGCAGGCTCACCTTCTTCCCCTCGTCCATGGAGCGGTCGATGGCGAAACAAAGCTCGTGGGTCTTGACCATTTCGTCGATGTGGAGGACCGTGTCCCGCCCGGCATCGAGGGCCTCCATGAAGTCGTCTATCAGGTGTTTGAAGGGATGGTGGGACACTGCGCCGCTGTCGGGCATTATGGTCTCGAACTCCTGCCATCCGGTCTGTCCGGGGAAACTCTCTTTGAAATAGAAGCGGTTATTGACAACCGAGCCCTTGGACCCGTAGAGGATGAAATTCATGAAATAGGGTGACTCTATCTCAAAGCTGCAGCTGGTCTTTCCGACGGCCCCGTTTTGGAACTGTACCGATGAGACGTAAGTGGGGGGATATTCGAAATCGTCCCGGTGACCCCAACCACGATATGCGGCAACCTCTCTGACTTCGCCGCAGAGATACCGCATCAGGTCGACCGCATGAATCCCGGCTACCAGGGATGCCGAGGGACCGCCGCTCCGTTTCTGTCCGCCCCAGGTAAAACCGTTCCAGGCATCGCTCAGCTTGTGGAAGTAGTCCACCTCAATATAGAAGAGCTTACCGAAGGTCCCCGAATCGATGAGCTGTTTCAGATTGAGAACGAAGGGATTCCACCGGAGTGCCAGACCGCACTGGAACTTGACACCGGCGTCGTTAACCGCCTTCTGCACCTCCCGGACCTCGTCGAAGGTCATCCCGATCGGTTTCTCGCATATCACGTGCTTTCCCGCCCGGGCGGCTTTTATAGTTTCGCCGGAGTGCAGAAAATGGGGTGCCGTATTGATAATCACATCGATATCGGATTCGTTGACCAAATCGTCGAAGGTACCGAGAACATCACAGTCGAATCCCCAGTCTTTGATCCGGTTCTCGGTCTTCTTCTTGTCCCGGCTTACCACCGCTTTGACTTCCGAGAGGGGATTGCCCTGTATCGCCTTCATATATTCCCGGGCCACGTCACCCACGCCGAATACTCCTACCTTATACTTTCCCATACCTGCCTCCTGTCTAGTTTGTTTAGTAAATGGATCAACCTTTATGGTATCACACCCTCTTTTCAAACGGAATAGTGATCCAGGATCTTTCCGACCCCCTCGATGCACAGACGAATATGCCGCTCCTCCCAGCTCGGGTGGAGAAAGAGACTCACCGTGCGGTCCCTGAGGCTCTTTGCCGTCTCGCAGGAGTAGCGGGAATAGTCGACCGCCTCGGGACGGGTATATTCCTTCGACCGGAAGGGGAAATCGGACTTTCCGAAGCCGTTAAGCTCCCTATAGGCCTTTTCCCGATAGGCCTCCGGCCACTGGATTCCGAAATTGGGAATACCCTCCGCTTCAAGGGCCGCGCGAAACTCCTCTGCGTCACAGGAAAGGGCTGAGAGGTCCAAGAGGAAGGGATACCACCAATAGGCGTTCCGCCGTTTTTCGGTGTTCAGGGGAAGAGCGCCTATTCCGCGCAGTCCGTTAAAGGCCTCGTCATAGAGGGCGGCGTAGCGTCTCCGCCGGTCCATATTCCAGGAATCGAACCGTTCGAGCTCGCCTAAGCCGATGATCGACTGTATCTCCGTCATGCGGTAGTTGAACCCCACCCGGTTATGAATGTAGGGGAGCTTCTCCTCCAGGGCCAAGAGATTGAGCCTCTCCTCTACGTCGTAGCCGTGGTCTCGGAAGGATCGGAACTCCCAGGCTGTGTTCTCATCGCCGGTCACGACCATCCCCCCTTCGCCGCCGGTGGTAAAGTGCTTGCTCTGGCAGAAGCTGAAGCATCCGGCATCACCTAAGGTGCCCGCCTTTTTCCCGTCGTATTCTCCCCCAAAACACTGGGCGCAGTCCTCGATAACCTTGAGCCCGTGCCGCCGGGCGATAGCGAGGATCGGCCCCATATCGCAGACCACCCCGTAGAGATGTACGACGATTATTGCCCGGGTTCGATCATTAATCAGCGGCTCGATGCCGGCCGGATCGATGGTGTGGTCCTCGGTAACGTCGCAGAACACCGGGACCGCCCCCGCCAGGACGACGGCGAAGGAAGAGGCGATAAATGAATATGAAGGAACGATTACCTCGTCGCCGGGGCCGATCTCTAAACCGCTCAAAGCGATGTGGAGGGCCGCGGTCCCGTTGGTACAGGAGACCGCGTAGGGGACGCCGAGCCATTCGGCCCACCGGGACTCGAACTCCATCCCCTTAGGGCCGGTCCAGTAATTGACCCGGCCGGTCTTCAAAGGCTCCAAAACCTTCTCCAGGGTCTCCTCCGCGAACTGAGGCCATGGGGGAAAAGTTTCCTCGGTTGTCTTCGGTCCGCCTTCTATGGCGAGTTTGTCTTCCATAAGCGCCTCCTTATCTATTCTGGCTGGGGAACCACTCCTCTTTGCTCCTCAGGTACTCCATAAACTCCACGATCGATCCGTCTTGGTATTCGTAAAAACCCACCCGAACGAAGTCGTCCACTATCATGGGGCCTAAGAGAAGCTTCATTCCCCGGGCCGCCTCGTCCAGGCTCTCGACCCGGTATGCTATGTGGGGGTTCTCGATGAGCTCCAACGGGCAGGGACTATCCGGCTCGTATCTGAGCCACTCTACCCCTAGGGGGTGCTCTTTGGGATTAGTAACCCACACCCGGGTGTTCTCCACCCAGAAGGCGTTTTCTTTTTTTTCGGTCGTCGTTATACCGATATGATCGAACTCCATAGTCACTCCTTTCCTATACCGGTTCCGTCGAGGCCCCTCCGCCGGGCTTGCACGGAAAGATCACCTCCCCCCGCTCGACATCCGATTCATCGAGGTACTCCCGGTAATACCGCTGAAAGACCTCGTCCATGAACTTTTCCGCCGCATCGTCTCCGACCAGGCTCACCGTACATCCTCCGAACCCCGCTCCGGTCAGCCTGGAGCCCAGGGCCCCTGCTTCCCGCGCGGCGGAGGTGAGGGCCTCCAACTCGGGACAGCTTATCTCGTACAAATCTCTGCAGCTCTCGTGAGAACGGTTCATGAGTTCTCCGAACCTCCCGGTTCCGCCGCCCTCGAGGACCGTCACCGAATCCTCGACCCGCTTCCACTCGGTGAGGACGTGCAGTACCCGCTGCCGGATTTTATATCCCCTTTCCGGCTCGGGAAGGACCGATCCGTCCCTGCGCCGGGAGAACTCGGCTTCCACATCGGAGGGTTCTACTCTCAAGAGCCCGGCGATACCTTTAAGGCTATAGGAGGGTAAGGTAAGGGTCTTCTCGACGTAATCGAGGATCTCCTCTCTCCCCATTCCGAGATTTTCCGGCGTAAGATCTCCCAACTGCCGGAGACCGGAGGTCCCGCCGAGGGTCTCCTCGAGGCTCTTCGCAAGGAGAGCTACCCCGAGCCTGCACTCGATGGTGCGGAGGTTGTACCGGTCCATCGCATCACCGGTCTTGGCCGCCTTGACCATACTGTCGGCAACAACCACCGTAAACCCCTCGGGCATCTCCACATCCCGGACGGTGAAGGGGTTGAAGTCGATCTTGATCGCCTTTCCCGGGCTGCTCAAGAGGGATGACGCCTGATCCATCCCGCCCCCCTGGGTCCCCACGTACCGCTCCCCCTCGGCGAGGAGTTGGGCGAGAATCTCGAAGGGTATTTCCAGAGAATTGGCCGCCGTGAACATGAGTGCGGTCAGAACGACTAAGGCCGAGGAGGAGCTCAAACCCGCCGCAGGGGGTATGGTCCCCCGGATCACCGCACGAAAGCCGGAAAGGTTCGAAACCGAATCAGACGCTTTCGGCCTGTCCCGGAGATAGTCGATGACCGCCTGCACCCCGGCCTTACAGTAATTTCCCCAGTCACCTCCGGAGTAAGGATCTATACGGCGTGAAATTTCAAACTCCCGGTCCGGAAACCCGGGGTCGGTATTGGACAGAATGACCCGGCCGCCCGGGGCCGGAGAAAAAACCGCCTTGAAATCCCTCTCTAAGGCCATCGGTAGGACCGGGCACCCGTTGTAGTCGGTATGCTCTCCGATGAGGTTGACCCGTCCCGGGGCCCTCCCGAGGAATTGTGGCTTCTCATCGAACCGGCGGATGTACCGCTCGCACAGCTTCGCATATTCGTTGTCTTTCTGTAACCCGCCCCTGCCTTCGCTCCGCATCCCCCCTCAGCTCCTTTCGACTCGTGTTGTAATCGCATTCCATAGGGGCAGTTCCTCCTCCGGGGAGACCGGATTGATCCCTGCCAAGATTCCCTCCATGATCCGCCCGCCGTCTTTCCGTATCTCGGCGTGGAGCGCCTTAGCATCGGGACCTGAAGGAACGGGAAGAATGGCCGCTCCGGCGGCTTCAATTATACCGATCCCCTCGCTCTTGAACCGCTTGAGTTCCGGGGGAATTTGATATCCGGGATTACGGAAGAAGATTACCATATTCCATACTCCGCACCCCCGCCACGCGATGAGATTTCCCGTATTCCCTGGGGCAAGACCCTTCCAATATTCCATGATGTCCGCCGCAGCCCACACAAGCCGATCCCGTTCGCCGCAGGTGATCCTGAGGGAGGCGCACGGGAAATCGAGATATTCGGCTCGGACACTCCCCGCCCGGAATACCCGTTTCGCCCCCGCGGTCATAGCCGGGAGCGTAAGCCCCTTGAAGACCTGAAAGTGGTGATGTTCGAGGATGGAGGAACCGGCTCCCTCTACATCGGAGTTGGAGCACACCGTGTATCGGGGGGCCTCAACGAGAAATGCCGTCATATCCTTCATTGAGGCACGGTCCACATGCATGGGCTCGGGATCGAGAGAGATGAGCACGAAATGATAAGGGAAGACGGGAAAAGGGGTCAGCTGCAGGAAATACCGATTATCCGTCCCGGTGAGCACCATATCGTGGACCCGCAAGCACTCCTTCCCCGGCCGCCCGATGTTCTCCCGGCAGATCGCGCAGTGGAGGGGGGGCAGATTTTCCGCCTGCCCCGGATCGGGGGAATAGCCGCTCCGGACGAAATTGATCTGCACCCGGTACTCGATCTCACGCCCGGCGTCGTAGAAGGCGTAGTGCTCGTTCAATTCCAGCTTCTCCGCGGTCAAATAATCACTGTGCAGGGACCATGAAAAAAGAGCGTCCATCGCCGCGGGGAGTCCTCCGCTTTCATGCACCGCCGAAAGGAGCCTCCCCAGCTCGTCCTGACCCGTCTCCGGAGGGGCCGACACCGCTCGTTCATACGCCTCCCGGGCTTTCTCCGGCGCGGTCCCGTAACCGGTTTTCCCGTCGGCTGAGTAGTAGGGAAATTTAAAACTGAGATCTATCATCTGAAATCAGTATACGGGAGGGCCCGAACCAAGACAACCGGATTCTCTAAATAATCCTATTAACATGGTAAGGATTCAGATTGACCTGCACCTCGAAATTACGGTTTATGACGATGAGGTCCGCCGGGCCACCCGCTTCTATGCGTCCCCCTCCGGGCATGTTCAGTAGATCGAAGGGATTTGCAGTAACCAGGGGAATAACGTCCTCGATGCCGAGGCCCGAGACGTCCCTGTAATGACGGGCCGCCTGGTGAATGAGCCTGTTCGAACCGATCAGGGTTTCATCTTCGACATACCGTACTCCGTCGGGACCGGAGCGGATGGGACGCCTGAAATACTCCCCTTTCCCGTAGGGCTCCCCCGCCGAAACCACCGCGTCGGAAACGAGAATCATGCGTTCCCCGTTCAGATGGCGCGCGCAGACTCGGAGGATTTCGTCGGCAATGTGAATTCCGTCGCCGTTGAGCTCGAAATAGATATCGTCGTCTAGAAAGGGGACCGCGGCGAGACCCGGCTCCTTGTGAGAGAGGGGGGACATGGCGTTGAAGAGATGGGTTATGTTTATCCTTCTTGAGGGTATCCCTAGAAATTCCCTGAAACCGAGAGCCTCGCCGGCGGAAGCGGCCGAATGGCCGAGACAGGGAACAATCCCCTCGGCGAGAAGCCGGGCTGCAATCTCGCGGCTGCCCTCGAGCTCCGGAGCGACGGTCATCATCAGGACGCTTCCCTTCGAGGCGGATAGGATCTCTTCGAGATATCCTGCGTCCGGCGCGCGGAGGAGCTCCGGGGGGATGCCTCCTCTCTTGGAGGGACTGACAAAGGGCCCCTCGAGATAGAGTCCCGGAATGCGCCCGGCCAGGCCGGGCTTGCGGTCGAGCTCTTCCGCAAGGCGGGTCATAACGTCCATATGGAAGGGGAAGGTGGGCACGAAGGTATTGATCCCGAAACGGGAGAGGGTGACGGCCATCCCTTCCAGGACGTCACGCTTCCCCGTGAGGACCTCCTCCGCACCGGCGGAACCGCAGCCGTGGATATGCATCTCCACGAACCCGGGCGTCAAGTATCCCCCCTCCGCATCGATGAGCCTTCCGCCGGGTGCTCCGTTCCGGCGGGGCGGACCCGGTTCTTCCTCGACGGCAACGATAATACCGCCTTCAACCCGGACCCGCCCGCGTACGGCGCCCCGGGGGGTTATGACTGTACAGTTATAGACTGAGTAATCCGATTCGGTTACTTCTATCATTCGCTGCCGTATTTATACACCGGCGCCTTAGATCTCCCCTTTTATATTTCCACCTTCTTGCCGGTCTCGGCCGATTTAAGAGCGGCGTCTAAGACTTCCATCTCCTTCAGTCCGTCCTCGAAGTTGGGCTCGATGGGCTTGTCGTTGACGATGGCGTCTACGAAGTCCACCACGCCGTGGATGAACTCGTGCTCGTATCCGATGATGTGTCCGGGAGGCCACCAGCCTTCCATATAATCGTGGACCGGCTCGGTGGCGAGGATGGTTCTGAATCCCCGGGCGTAGTCGGGATCGTTTACCGAGTAGTACTCGAGCTCGTTCATCCGCTCGAAATCGAAGAGGATGCTTCCCTCACTCCCGTAGATCTCGAAGTAGTTATGGTTCTTCCGTCCCGGGGCGAAACGGGAGGCTTCGAAGCTGCCCAATGCGCCGTTTTTGAACTCCACGAGCATGAACGAGGCGTCTTCCACGGTCACCTTCCCCTTCTCACTCCCCTTGCTCTTGCCGCTGAAAGTCCCGGAGGCCGCTTCGTCGGGTAAGGGGCGTTCGGTGATGAAGTTCGAGGTCATGCACATCACATTCTTGATGTCCCCGATCAGATACCGGGCGAGGTCCACGCTGTGGGAGTTGAGGTCTCCGTGGGGACCCGATCCCGCCTTGTCCTTCTGGAGGTGCCAGGTCAGGGGAAAATTCGGGTCCGCTATCCAGTCCTGCAGGTAGGCCCCCCGCCAGTGGTAAATGGTCCCTATCTTCCCCTCGTCGATGAGTCTCTTGGCGAGACGCACCGCCGGACACCGCCGATAGTTATGGTTCAGGTAGGCCTTGACTCCGGCCTTTTTAACCTCGTTGTACATCTCCTTGGCCTGATCATAGGACATGGCCAACGGCTTTTCGCAGAAAATATGCTTGCCGTTCTTGGCGGCCTCCACGGCTACTTCGTAATGGAGCCACTGAGGGACCGATACGTCGATGATGTCGACATCGTCCCGCGTAACCACCTTCTTCCAGTCGGTTTCCACTTCCTGCCAGCCCCACCGGTCGGCGAACTCCTTCACCGCGTCCTCGTGCCGCCCGCAGGCGACCTTCAATACCGGTTTGGCCGCGGTATCGAAGAACTGAGGGGCCTTGGTCCAGGCGTTGCTGTGGGCCTTTCCCATGAACTTGTATCCGATGATTCCTACATTCAATTCCTTCATACTTCCTCCTCCTGTGTTTCTTATTTCAGATTCGCGGCGATCTTCTTGAGATTCTTGACGCTCTGGGCAACCGCCTTGTCTTCGTCGTTTTTGTAGTCCGGGTGGAGGTAATCGATCTCTACGGCAAGGAATCCCTCGTATCCGGCGTCCTTCAGGAGCTGGGCGAGCTTCTGGTTGTCCACGAGGCCGTCTCCGACGGGGGTGCAGGCGAAGAAGTGCCAATTGTCCACCGACTGCCCCTTTTCGGGCTTCAAATCCTTGACGTGGGTGGCGAAGGTGTACTTGGCGAGCTTCTCCATTCCCTTGATGGGATCGGCGAGGAGACGCATGAAGTTCCCGGTGTCGAAGTTGATTCCGAAGTTCGGGGAGTTGACGTTCTCGATGATCTGAATCATCTCCTCGGGAGTATAATCGATGTGGTTCTCGTCGGCCATCTTGATCCCCTTCCCTTCGGCGGCCTTGACCGCCTTGGAGAACATCTTGGAGAGTTTCTCTATCTGGGGACCGTGGGGCTCGAAGCGGAACTCCAGGCTGCTTCCGACGACCCGCATGACCTTGGCACCGATGGCCTCGGCATATTCGATGTGCTCGACCATCTCTTCATAGGCCTTCTCGTTCTTTCCTCCCTCGAGTCCGTCGGGGTGCCCCCAGGCGTAGACCCGGTCGAGGTTGTACTCGTC
>JBKHAJ010000333.1:0-2670 GCA_046542935.1 Spirochaetia bacterium
AAATACATCAGAAAATATTAAAGCAATTCTTTCCCGAAGCATCGGTCTTTTTAACATATTCTCTCCCGAGAAAACACGTGTACAAGGCTCTCAGCAATGATATGTCTTTTTGCCGGAAAATTGAAGCGCCATAACATTTTGCCCTGTTTGGTTATATGGAAGCGTAATAATTCGACAAAAGAGCTAGATATGGAGAAAACCTTTAAACAGTTCCTGGAGGATATCCCGAGAATCCCTGAGCGGCAAATTTTCTATTACCTCGGCTGGATACATCAGTTCAAAAAATTCTCCCATACTCAAGAGGAGGGTAGAAAAGGCGACGATGTGGAGTTGTTTGACCGGTTCATCAAGCATCTCTCTTCCTACAGAGAGGATTGGCAGGTCCGGCAGGCGAAGGATGCTGTTCGCTTGTTTCTCTATTTTTGTAAGGATACAGTGGGAAAGGTCCAGCAGCCTGCGGACGGTGGTAAAATCGAGGGTCGCGATTGTAACATCCCTTCCGAACATCGAGCTTCCTTTCGCTCAGAGGGGTCGTGGACTGAGACTGAGAAATTTCGCACCCTTGTCAGGAATCTCGAGCAGACTTTTCGCCTCAAGCACCGCTCCTATCAGACCGAAAAAACCTATCTCCAATGGATACGCCGCTTTTTCCGGTTTGCGGCAAAGGCGGATCCTTCACAACTCGATCAAGAGGATGTTAAAGACTACCTCTCCACCCTGGCGGTGCGGAATCATGTCGCCGCGTCCACCCAAAGGCAGGCCTTTAACGCCCTTCTTTTTCTCTTCCGTTACGGACTTGATAAAGAAATAAGCGGACTTCGTTCGGTGGTAACGGCCGTCCCGAAAAAGAGGCTTCCCGTGGTCCTGTCTGCCGAGGAGGTCAAGGCGATTCTCTCCCGGTTATCGGGTGTCCACCGGATCATGGCCGAACTCGTCTATGGGGCGGGTCTTAGACTGAACGAGTGTCTGTCTCTCCGGGTAAAGGATATCGATTTCGAGAGAGGCTGCCTCACTGTTCGCTCGGGAAAAGGGGACAAAGACAGAGAGACGGTCCTTCCCTCGGCTCTTGCAGGAAGGCTCGAAAAACATCTTGGTACAATTCGGGCAATCTACCGGGAAGACCGGGAAAACGGCGTAGCCGGTGTCGTCCTCCCGGGGGCCCTTTCGAAAAAGTACGGTACCGCCGGTAAGGAGTGGGGCTGGTTTTGGCTCTTCCCGTCGGAGAAGCTTTCGGTCGAGCCCGGAACAGGTATAGTCAGGAGGCATCACCGCTATCCCTCCACCCTCCAGAAGGCGTTCCACAGCGCATCGGCCTCTTCGGGAGTGGTAAAACCAGCGACGATTCACACTTTGAGGCATAGTTTCGCCACCCATCTCGTAGAACAGGGGTACGATATTCGAACGATCCAGGAGCTTCTCGGTCACAGCGACGTCTCGACAACCATGATCTATACCCATGTCGCCCGGAAGAACAAGCTGAGCGTCATAAGCCCTATCGATTCGCTGATTACGGATTGACATGTAAGACTGTCCGGCTGGGAAAGCGGACCGAAAAACACCGAAGGATCTTGGCCGCGCTATCTTAGGCTCGAGTGCAGAATGAAATAATCGGAGGATACCGTGCCGCCGAAACAGGCTCCGGTCGCCGTGCCGTTAATTTAGTTTATAATTATACAACCTGTTTGAGGAGAGGTAAATCCTTTTCTTTTATCCCTTTCTTGTGTTCGATAGGCCGAAAGTCGACGGAACCGTTCGAGGGGTTAAGAAAAGGCCGCTCAGGGGAGAGCGGCATTTCGTAATGTGAGGATTACCGTCTTAGTAACGGTTGTCCCGGCGGGGCTTGTCCATCGCTTCGTTGACCTTGAGCTGACGTCCGTCTACTTCGGTTCCGTTCACGGCGTCTATCGCCGCTTGGGCCTCGTCGTCCGAGCTCATCTCGACAAATCCGAACCCCTTGGAAGATCCGGTATTGCGGTCGGTGATGATCTTCACCGATTCAACAGTACCGTAGGACTGGAACAAGCTGCTCAGGCTTTCCTCGTCGGTGCTGTAGCTGAGGTTTCCCACGTAAAGTTTCTTTCCCATTCGATTTTCCTTCACCCGCAACTCTCCGGCGGGCCTGCTAAAACATGTATACGCAATTAATGCGGATTCGGCACAATAACGGATTCATTTAGAAATCACATCAATGTCCGAATAAATCTATCATACATTTGGGCAGTTGATAAAGTACAAAAATTAAATAAAAATTCGGCTGCTTACTATCCCTTAGGCGTTTCCTCGGAGTCGGAGCTTGACCATCCCCGGGGCATCCCTTACTCTTTTTTTATGACGTCCTACGACTTCTTTATTCCGACCAAGGTGCATTTCGGGGCCGGAAGGGCCGGGGAGCTCGGTTCGATCGTCGGCTCCGCCGCGTCCGGGAGGCGTGCCGCGCTCATGTGCAGTGCTAATGAGTGGATGGCCCCCATCGTCCGGGTTCTTGCCCGAAGCCTGAACGATGCGGGCATCGAGGTGACCGCCCGCATTTCCGGGCTCAAGCCCAATCCGACCGAATCGGAATGCCTCGCGGCCCTCGAAACCTACCGGGAAGGAGGGGCGGATGTCCTGGTAGTCGCCGGCGGCGGGTCGTATCTCGATGCCGGCAAGTGGCTTGCCCGGGAGTCCGGT
>JBKHAJ010000063.1:0-14758 GCA_046542935.1 Spirochaetia bacterium
CGAAGCTCACCATCTCCTTGGCCATATCGGCGTCCCGAATTCTCGACTCGGCGGCCTGGAGATTCTCCGCGGCGACGTCGATTCCATTTACCGTATGCTCGAGACGGTTCTGATAGGCACCGAGGTCCGCCCGCTGTTTGTTTACCACCTTTAAAGCCTCGTCTACGACACCGATGTTACGGTTCGCCTCATCCGGGCTGCTGATGGTGATGATCTCATTCTGACCGCGAAGGTTCAGAGAAGCGGAGGTCATGGTACCGATGAAAACACGTTCCCTCTGGTCCATGTTGGCACCGATGTGGAACCACATGGATGCGGTCACGGTGTTCTCCCCGCCTTCCCGGGCAAATCGGCCGGTCAGCATATTCATGCCGTTGAACTGGGCGTGAGAAGCGATCCTGTCGACTTCATCGACTAACTGGGATACCTCTACCTGGATCTGCATCCGGTCTTCGGAGCTGTAGATTCCGTTGGCGGATTGTACGGCCAGTTCACGGATCCGGTGAAGGATGTCCTGGGTTTCCTGGAGATACCCTTCGGTAGCCTGGATAAAAGAGATACCGTTCTCCGCGTTCCGGGACGCCTGATTGAGACCGCCGATTTGGGCCCGCATCTTCTCGGAAACGGCGAGCCCCGCCGGATCGTCTCCCGCCCGATTGATCCTAAGACCTGAGCTGAGTTTTTCGATGTCGTTCTGGACATTGTTGTTGGTGATGCCGAGCTGGCGATGAGCGAACATTGCGCTCATGTTGTGATTAATAATCATTTCTTCCTCCATGAAATTGGTGTGTGAGCATCCTTGCTCACATTTTTCTTAAAGACTTTTTTGTACAATTGTTTTCCGTGTTTTTTTCCGTTCACCTCCCCAAAAAAAGTCTCAGCAATCGATTTAACAAACCGATACTTAAGATAAGGGTGAATACTTTCCGGACCATTGGCCCCGGGACAGAATTTTCCCTATTCCTTCTTTCGGCGGGGGAGGGTATAACCTTTAGCGGAATTTAGCGATCGGCTAAAAAATCTAGATATTTTTGGGCTATTGGGTCTTCAGGCTCGAGATCGAGGACTGTTTTGAAGAACCCTTTAGCGTCTTCGATATGGTCCTGTTTCAGGGCGAGAATCCCTAGGTTTGAGATGATTTTGATGTTCTCCGGCTCGAGCCGGAGAGCCTCTGAGAGCTTCTTACGGCTCTCCTCGTATTCTCCGAGCTCCATCAGGCATATAGCGAGCTCGTTCAAGAGGTCGGGATGGGGTTTTTCCAGCTCTATGGCCTTGAGGAAAGCCTTCTTCCCCTCACCGTACCTCCCGAGTCTCCTTTTGGCCCAGCCTAGGAGGAACCAGGCGTTGGAAATATTCGGCGAGGTTTGGAGGAACTTCTCGATCCTCTCGATACCCTCTTTCTCCTTTCCTAATCGGATAAAGTCGTAGGCTTCATTGAAGAGGGTATCCAGATGATCCCTGTCCTTGAGCTTTTCCAGGATCTCTAAGACCTCCTTGTGATGCTTTTTGTCCTCGGATACCTCGATATACCTCGAGAGGTGTTCCTTCGCCTTGAGAAAGGCGTCGTTTTTGAGGAAGAAGTACCCCGCGTTGAGGCGGGCCTCCGGTGCGTCGGGGTCGATCTCGAAGATTCCGGAGTATGTCTGTGCGGCAAGCTCGAAGAACTCCCCGGCAAGCTCATCGTTTCCCGCCTTTTTGTAGGCCTCGCTCCGCTTTTCGTAGACTAAAGCCAGGTTGACTCTGCTTCCGACGTCCGCCGGGTCGAGATGAGTTAGGGCAAGAAAGATCTCCGCGGCGAGTTCGTAATCCTGGTTCTTCGCCTTGAAGACACCCGAATAGGTAAGCTCGTCTTCGATATCCGGCTTGACCGCGAGGATAAAGCTCCTGTAGTAGTCGGCGTGCTCGTGATTCGGCGCGTATGCCAAGACCTTGAGCATCGCGGCAACTATCATTTCCCAGGAGAGATTTTCCAGATAGGTCTGCTCCTCCCCTTCGGGAAGCTCCACGGGAAGGAGGATCGACGGATTCACCTTGAAACCCCCTATGTCCGCCTCCATCTCTTCGGGTATCGAAATATAAACGATATTTTTGAGTTGAATCGGGTCCTCGGTCATTGTTTCGAACTCTTGCGTATGTGGATCAGGTAGTCGTTTATCAGAAGCTTGTAGTCCATGGGCAGCGCTTCTTCGTGGAACTGTATCCCCACCGCCGCGATGTCCTTCCTGCCCTCGACGGCATCGTAGCGGATTATCTTTCCCTTGAGGATGAGGATCTTCTTCTGGTCCTCGAGTTCAAGGTATATCTCCGCCTCCTTGTCCACTAAGAACTTGGCTATTCCGAAGATGATTACCTTGGCTCCACCGAAGCTCAAGTCCCGGAGTATTCCCTTCCGGGGTACCCCCTGAACGAAGAGTTTGACGTCCTTTCCCTGCAATCCCAACTTCCGGATGCTTTCAGCGGTTATAAGGATTCGCTCATCTTTCCGTTTTTTGGCGTTGATGTTGGCTTCCAAGAGCTTTCCGAGTATTTCGATAAGGTCATCCGGAGGCCTCTGGGTATACTGCAGGCTCATAAAGTGAAGATTCTTGTTCTCTTTGTTATAGGGGTTGTACCCGGTTATCTTCGCTGTTACGAAGAAGGCGAGGGGATCGGACTTGTCCGCGAGCTTGAAGCTGAACCTGAGGCTTACTAAATTATTGGCCTTTCTGATCTGCTCGAAGTGAGCTTCCGTGAGGTTGATGATGATCTTCGCTCCTACCATTGAAGTGGAGTAGATAATACTCGGCCACTGTCCGCCCACTATTTTTAAGAATATCTGTTTTGTCTGTAATCCCGTCGCTTCTATCACTTGCTTGGTGAAGGTAACATCTATATTCTTAAATAGATCATAATAACGGGAGATCTGCTGACTGGTAATCAAGGCCATAGCGTTTACCGAAATACTATGATAGATTGCTCACAGATGTCAACATAAGGAGTACACCATGAGGCCAATTACCGGAATAGGAAATCCGCTGATGGATATAATAGTGCCGGTAGATTACACCACCTTTCGTAATTTCGAGGCGGAACCGGGATCGATGAACTTGGTGGAGAACTCGGTTACGAAAAAAATCCTCGCTCTCCCCTTCGAAAAGACCAAGACCCCCGGCGGAAGCTGCGCGAATACCCTCCGCGGAATCGCCTGGCTTGCCGGGTCCGGATACGAAAACAAGCCCTACTACATGGGAGCGGTGGGCAAGGACGAAGCCGGCGACGGTTTCTTGGCGATCCTCGTAGAACAGGGAGTAGAGCCGGGGGTGGCGCTGAAGGATACTCCCACCGGGGTCTCCGGGATCCTTGTAACCCCCGATCACGAACGGACTATGTTCACCCATTTAGGCGCCTGCAGAGACTTTACCCTCGAAGATGTGAATATGGATGCGATTCGTGAAAGCTCTTACCTGCACATCGCGGGCTACATGTGGGACACCGAGAACCAGAAAGAAGCGGCCAAGGAGGCTGTGAAGACCGCCGGGCGGAACGGAGTGAAGGTGTCCTTCGACCTCGCCGATCCCTTCGTGGTGTACCGCTACGGCGACGAATTGAGGGAATGGCTGCCCGGAAAAGTAGATCTGTTGTTTGCCAATCGTGAGGAGCTTTCCGCGATGACCGAGCAGAAAGAAGACGAGGCGATTATGCGGATTGCCCGGGAGTATGCGCCCTTTGTAGTCATGAAGACCGGCGCCGAAGGATGTATCCTCCGTAAAGGAGACGAGGTTATAAAAATTCCCGGCGAGCGGGTAGAACCGGTCGACACCACCGGGGCCGGCGACAGCTTTGCGGCGGGATTCCTCTACGCTCTCTTGGAGGGACACGGTATCGATACGGCAGGCCGCCTGGCCAACAGGACCGCCTCCCGTATAGTCACCATCGAAGGGTGTAACTATGCCCTCCTGGACCTGAAGGAGATTCTCTCTATTCTCGGGTAATTAATCCTTAAGACTCTGATCTAAGACCTTTATCATACGATTGGTTATTTCCGCAGCTTCACTGCTTTCCCCGCGAAACTTTCGTTCTTTGAAGAGTTCGTCCGTTATGAGCATGGCCGCGAGGATCGACTGCCGTAAGGGATCTTTTACGGGAGAGCTCTTTTCGATTTCGTCTACCTTCTGCGAGATGTGACGTACGAGGGAGGTTATATATTCGGGATCTTCATCCGCCCGAACGGCGAAGGAGGTTCCTAAGATATTGATCGTAACCTGTTTATGATCCATTCACACCTTGTTTTAAAAGATGTCGAGCTCCGATGTCTGATCTTCTTCTTCTTTTTCTTCTTCGCCCTCCGCGTCGGTGGGTGAAGCGGGGGAGGGGGATATCGGGGTCTGATCAACCTGCTGTAGTCCATCCGGCGCCGCGGGCTCAGGAGTAGGCTCATCGATTTCGGCGGCCGGCTCCTCCGCCGTCGGTTCCGCCTGCTCCGGAACGCTCCCGAGGGAGTCGAGCTGGTTGATCGCGGAAATAATACCCTGTTCGATCTCCCCCTGGTCCCGCTTGAAGTCCTCGATGAGCACCTCGAGTTCGGTGATTCGGTTCTGATACGAATCTAGTTGGTCCTTGAGCGATCGGTTTTTTCCCCTGAGCTCGTCGATCAAAGCGACAGCCTTTTTTACGCGTTCCTCGAGGGTCCGGATCTGTTCAAGGCGTATCATACTAATCTACTCCTAGGGCATCCTTGGATTTGGCCACAACCGCCTTGAAGGCGATGGGGTCTTCGATTGCCATATTCGAGAGAGCCTTCCGGTTCACATCGATTTCGGCCTTCTTGAGGCCGTTCATGAACCTCGAGTAGGTGATTCCTTCATTGCGGCATGCCGCGGAGATTCGTGTTATCCACAGCGCCCTGAAATCCCTCTTCTTCTGCTTCCGATCCCGGTAGGCGTAGCTCAGTGATTTCGCGACCGCGTCTTTCGCGGTCCTGTAGAGCTTGCTTCGCCTGCCCCAGTATCCCTTTGCCTGATTGAGTATCTTTTTTCGCCGGTAATTTCTTCGTGTTCCGTCTACTACGCGTGGCATTCTTCCGCTCCTTCTCCGTTTTTGTGATCGATTCGATTATGCGTACGGCAGTAATACCTTGGCCTTCTTGGTTTCCACAGGGCTCAAGATATCGTTGTGCCGCAATCTTCGTTTCCGTTTCGCGCTCTTCTTGGTCAGGATGTGTCGCGATCCCTGCTTCTTGTATTTGATCTTACCCGTTCCGGTAATGGAATAGCGCTTAGCGGCGCTCTTTTTCGTCTTCATCTTCGGCATTGTCGTTTCCTCTCCGTCTTATTGATGCTGTTTTTTTATTTCTTCGACTTGGGACTGATGATCATCGACATGAACCGCCCTTCCATGGCGGGTTGCTTGTCCACCGAAAAGGGGGTGTCGATCATCTCGAGGATCTTATCCAATACGTCCCGTCCCAGCTCGGTATGCGCGAGCTCGCGTCCGCGAAACCGTATCGTAACCTTTACCTTGTTCCCATCTTCCAGGAATTCCTGAATATGCTTCGTCTTAAACTGGAGGTCGTGCTCTTCGATCTTCGGCTGCATCCTTATTTCTTTCATCTTGATTTGCTTTTGATTCTTCTTTGTTTCGCGCAGTTTCTTCTCCTGCTCAAACTTGTATTTCCCGTAATCGAGAATTTTGCAGACCGGAGGATTCGCCTGGGGAGCAACCTCTATAAGATCGAGTCCCGCGTCCCGCGCCTTTTCGAGCGCCTCGGTTGTCGGAACTATACCTACCTGATTGCCTTTTTCATCGATGAGGCGTACCTCACGAACACGAATTTTCTCATTGATCCTAAAATCTTTTGAAGCCAATCGACCTCCTACTCAGGTTTCCCTTACTATAAAGTTATGATAGAATGCACTATAACATTAGGGGCTAAAAGAGTCAATGAAGGAGGATTTCTCTGACCGCCAAGGAAGTACTAGAACACCTTATACGTCGAGAACGGGAAGATCAAGAGCTGTACAAGGCCTATCTTGAAAAGGTCGATAAGCCGGGGATGCAGCAGCTGTTAATCTCACTCCTCGATCAAGAGCACGAGCACGAGAGGATGCTCCAAGGCATAACCCATTCGCATAGCTACGAAGACATATTCGAAGATTCAGAGCAGGTCCCGATAGATTTAGGGCGATACTCACTTCAAAAACTGCTTTCCAAGGATATGAACTACAACGATATTTTGAGTCACATCATAGAACGGGAAGAACGAGGCGCCGCGATGTACGCCGCCCTGTCGCGGCTTGCCGCTGCCGAAGAGGTAACGGTTATCTTCTCGAACATGGGATTCGAGGAACAGAAACACAAGAATTGGGCGGTGGATAGGTACGAGTTAGAAATGCTTGCCTCATTTTAGGAGCTGTGATAGGGTTCCCGCTATGGCGGTTTTTCTTATATTCGCGGTTCCCCTGGTCTTCGGAATAATCCTGCTGCGGACCTATCCCAACGACTATTTGGGGATTATCTCGTTCGGTCACCTCCTCCGCGGGGTGGGGATCTTCGTTCCGGCGGTTATCCTTCACTTTCTAATCCGCCCCTCGACGCAGCTTGCATTCACCTTGGACGAGCTCCTTGTTCATAACATCTTCTTTGGACATGTCCAGCTCTTCGTGCTTGCGGTCCTCGGATTTGCCGCGGTCTACCGTTTCTCCGAGGAAAAACTATCGAGCTACCCCGTTTCGATGCCTTTCGTGATTTTTTCCTACTTTTCGGGATTTTATCTCCTCTACGGGCTCTTGACGGCCGTTCTTCACTTTTCACGGTATAGGTGGAATATCCTTTTCCTGGAGCCGGTCCTTGTGGTAAGTCTTGTTCTCTCGGTGACGGTCCTCTTCCAGAAGGGTCTCCTCTCCTACGGCTACAGACGCTGGCTCCTCTTGGGCACGGCCCTCGTTCCCGCATTCTTAGTCGGCC
Organism: Spirochaetia bacterium; assembly: GCA_046542935.1. Lineage (GTDB taxonomy): Bacteria > Spirochaetota > Spirochaetia > SPDA01 > CAZSGZ01 > JBKHAJ01. Next base: position 6,943 of record JBKHAJ010000063.1, read on the forward strand.
TCGCGGAATCGTTAGTGACCATACGCTATACCCTCGCGGCTTCGGGAGTTGCCGCGGGTCTCCTTCTCTGTTCGGTGGGGTGTTTTTTAGTCTTTGGTGAGGTCAATATGCTTCCGAAGCGAACCGAACGATTCTAACCGGGGGCATTACCTATGCCTTCCCGGCGGAACCGAGAACATCCACGTTCTTCCGCTTGTACATCTCCATGAGGGCCGCCCTGGCGGGACCCAAGTACTTGCGGGGGTCGAATTCCGCGGGATTTTCCGCCATGTGTTTCCGGATGGCCGCGGTCATCGCCAGACGTCCGTCGCTGTCGATATTGATCTTGCATACCGCCGATTTCGCCGCCCGGCGAAGCTGCTCTTCGGGAATACCCACCGAGTCTTTGAGCTCTCCTCCGAACTGATTGATGGTAGTGACGTACTCCGCCGGCACCGAGGAAGATCCGTGGAGGACTATCGGAAAGCCGGGAAGCTTCTTCTCGATTTCCTCGAGGATGTCGAACTTGAGCGGCGGGGGAATGAGAATTCCGTCTTCGTTCCGGGTGCACTGTTCGGGCTTGAACTTATTGGCCCCGTGGCTGGTCCCGATGGAGATGGCCAGGCTGTCGACCCCGGTCTTCGATACGAAGTCCTCCACCTCCTCGGGGCGGGTGTAAGTCGATTTCTCGGCGACCACTTCGTCTTCGATTCCGGCCAAGACACCGAGCTCCCCCTCGACGGTCACGTAGTCGGCATGGGAGTGGGCGTATTCGACGACTTTTTTTGTCAGAGCGACGTTCTCCTCATAAGGGTGATGAGACCCGTCGATCATAACCGAGGAAAACCCATGGTCGATGCAGTCCTTGGCGAGTTCGAAGGTATCGCCGTGGTCGAGATGGAGTGCTATGGGGATCTCGTAGCCGAACTCTTTAGCCATGTGGACCGCCCCCTGGGCCATGTAACGCAGGAGGGTCGAGTTGGCGTAGTTACGGGCGCCTTTCGAAACCTGAAGGATAACCGGTGATTTTGTTTCCACGCAGGCCTGGATTATGGCCTGGAGCTGTTCCATGTTGTTGAAGTTGTATGCGGGGACCGCGTAACCGCCGCTGACCGCCTTCGCGAACATTTCTTTGGTATTCCGGAGTCCAAGGTCCTTATATGATGTCATGCGATGCTCCTTTAGTAATGTATGGTATGATTCACCCGATTGTATGGTTTACCTGAATCGGGTGTCAATACCGGACGGCGGGGGTGCACCCGTTGACTGGGGGGCTCATGAGGGATAGGGTTTTCCTATGCGGGCTCTTTTACGACTAACCCGATTATTGCTCCTCGCGTCGCCGGCTGTGGTCCTCTGTTTTCTTTTATCCTCCTGCGAATCGAGGGGGGGTAAGCCTCTCGTCATCGTCGACAGTATGTACGCGACGGCCCATTCTTTAGAGGACGTGTCACGGATCGCTATCGAGGGAAGCGGCCGGGTGGAGGTAGAGATCCTCCGGGACCCGGCAAACCCGGTTCCCGAGTTGGAACGGATCCTCGAGAGGGGGTATTCCCGGGTGCTCGTCAGTCCCTTTCTGGCCGATGCGGCGGAGAGTGTGGCCTCCGAATATCCGGGAACCTTCTTCGGTCTTATGCGGTACCGCACAACGGAATCCGGAATATCCGAAGACAATACGGTGGATTTGATATTGGATCGCAGCGGGGCGGTTGTTGATCTCGCTGAGAGGATTGTCGTTGAAGCAGCATCCGCCGCCCCGCCCGGAGATGATGGGGCGGCCCATATTCTCGGCCTATGGCGAACGGTGAGTGAAACCGGCCGCTCGGAGCTCGAGCTCTTCCGCCGGGCCCTTGCTGAGGGTTCTCCGGGAGGATTGTCGGTGGAAATCAGAGAAGTCGGCGATAGACCTGATCTCGAGGAGCTCGAGATCTTTATTCGGGAGGGAATAACTGCGAATACCGTTATAGGACTTTGTTTCGCGGGTCCCGCCGATGTAGCCTGTGCCCGAATTTTCTGGGAATACGGAATACCTATAGCCGCCGAGGGACTTGCCGGTACGGGAAGCGTGTGGGGACCGGTTGCATATACCGTTTTCCACGGTATTGATACGGTTTTTCAAAGTTTTCGCGCGATAAATCCCGAAGAAAGCCCATCATCAATCGTGATCGAAGCTTCTCTTGCTTCTTCGGAGGGTCAAAACTCATAATTTTTTATAATTAAGAAAATGGTTTGACAAAGAATACCGATAGAAATATAATTCAAAATGAATATTTTAGGTAACCTTGAAATAGAAAAGGAGCAGATGATGAGAAGAGGCAGCCTGCTTTTTGTTTGCCTGATTCTACTCTTGAGCTTTCTGCTTGCTAGTCCGGTAGTAGCACAGGAAAAAACCGTGAATCTCACGTCACATGTTATTGAGAGTTTCGATAATCCGGAAAATCCTGAAGAGGCGGAATGGCCATCTAGTGAATGGCTCATTAACGCAAGCAATTTTGCGACGGTAGTCACCGATGAGAACGGAGATGTGGTCCGGGAATTTCCGGAGTCTACATACGTGGAATCTTGGCCTGAAGCCCTTTTCGGCAGAAATGCCGAAGAGAGAGACCTTAGGGTCCTCGGAATCCATGGGCGGTTCGACAGACAGGGCTACAACCACATCGAGTTGATTCCCGCGGAGAGGAACGAAGAAGGGGAGCTGGTCCCTCGTCACCCCGACATTACCACCGATGACGGCGATTTCATTCCGGGAAACGAGATTACCCTGCCCGGAGAGACCCGGAGACTCGATTTGTGGGTGTGGGGCTCTAATTATGACTACTACCTGGATGTACATCTGAGGGATTATCGCGGAGTTGTTCATGCTCTTAGGCTCGGGGACATCGATTATACCGGTTGGCGTAATCTTTCGGTGGACATTCCCACCTACATTCCTCAAACGGGGGGGTACATAACCGGTGGAGGTTATTTGAAGGAGCTTAAGCTGGTCAAGCTGGTGCTCTGGACCCGGCCTCACGAGAAGGTCAATGATTTCTACGTGTATTTCGATCACATAAAGACACTGTCGGACATGTTCGTTACCCGGTTCGACGGGGACACGCTGGCTGATAAAGATCGAATTCAGGAAATCTGGAATAGCGGGGAGGGTCGGTAAACCATGAGAAAAGCACTCATCATAATAATTTCAGCATTACTACTGGTCTCGGGAGCCGTATTCGCACAGCAAGTCGAAGTCGACGAAGTCGGAGACCCCAATCCCGACACAATAGGCGTCGATGCGGCTCAACAACGGCTCCGGGAGGTTTCGGTTTCTAAGTTCGAAGATGCCGGTTTCTGGATCGCTAATATGTCTCCCGATCAGGGAATCGTCACCATGCGGCGTTTCGAGGGAAGCCCCGCCGACAAAGAGCCCCTCGAGGGTGAGGAAGAAGCCGGTCTCGAGATTCCCGATGAATATGTCTTAGGACTCAAGGTCCAGTTCTATTCCCGGGGATACCGTGAGTTCTCCCTCGAGCCTATTCGCCCCATCCCGATAGAAGGTATTACCAAAACCATTTCCGTGTGGGTGGTAGGACGCAACTTCAACCATACCCTGAAGGTTATAGTCTCCGACTTTTTCGGAAATTACCAGGAAATCACTATGGGTAAACTCAATTTCAGCGGATGGAAGGAGCTGACGGTCGCCATACCGCCTCAGCTGAGGCAGTCCGATTACCATTTTACCCAGAAAAACGGTATCAATATCTTGGGTTTCAAAGTGGAGACCGACCCGACCGAGTCCTTTGGTTCTTACTATATCTACTTCGACGGACTGAGAGCGGTTACCGATCTTTTCCAGGCGGAAAGTCGGGAAAGGGACGATCTTCCCGATTCTTGGTAGCGCGAAGTCTTGAGAAACAAAAGCCCTCGAATCGAGGGCTTTTTTCATAAAACCGAGGACGTTCAGAGAAGCGGCCGCGGACCGTCCGGGATATGGAGAGGATAAACCGTGCAGATTGACATAGATGCGAACACGATTATCGGACCCGGTTCGAAATTCGAGGGAAGGTACGTAATAAAGGGAAACCTTCGGATAGACGGTATTTTCGAGGGCGAATCCCTCGCGGTGGAGCATCTCCAGGTCGGACCGAAGGGACGGGTAAAGACCGATATATCCGCCAAGAGCATCGTGGTCGAGGGGGTGGTCGTCGGAAACTTGGAGGCGGAAACCCGGATTCTCCTCCTCTCCACGGCACGGGTCTTAGGAAACATCAAGACCCCGGAGCTTATCATACAGGACGGCGTCGTTCTCGAAGGGAAGTGTACGATCAGCCACTTCGAGATCGAAAACACCGCTTCCTACATTCAGAGCCTCTACAGGGAGTCCCGAGGGGAGTAAAATCTCCTATCTTCGAAACGGGCATTAACCCGACGAGCCTCGAAACAATTTCTCGAAATTATGGAATACCCGCTCCGTAAGGGCTTCCACCGGAATGTCGCGCAGGCCGGCTATTACCTCGTAGGTATGACGGATAAGCACCGGAGTATTGATTTTACCCCGGAAACCCTGCGGCGCTAAATAGGGGGCGTCGGTCTCTACCAAAATCGAATCCAAGGGGAGTATTCGCGCCGCCTCTCTCAAGTGCTCCGCCTTGGGATAGGTGACATTCCCCGCGAACGAAATGAAGAGCCCGTAATCGAGCCAGAGTTTAGCCGTTTCGTAGCCGGAGCTGAAACAGTGCATGATTCCGCCGGCGGAGGGAGCAGTCTTCGCAAGGCCTGCCGCAGTCTCGCCGTCGGCGTTCCTGTTGTGGATAATCACCGGAAGATTGAACCTGTTGGCCAGTCGTACCTGCTCGAGAAAGAGGTATTCTTGCAACTCTACCGTTCCATATCTATGATGAAGGTCTATCCCCGTCTCGCCCACCGCGTCGACGAGCCCCGCGGCAAGCTGTTTTTCGAGGGTTTCAAGAAGATCCTCGTAATCGGGTCTTTCGGCGCATCCGGGATAGAGCCCGGAAGACCTTTTTATCTCAGGGTCCTGAGTTCTCAGATCGGGGCGGTCATTGAGATCATCCGGGATTATCCCGATATCGAGCCCGCCGGCGAAGCCGGATTCCCGCCAGCTCTCGAAATGATGTGTCCAATCAATCCCTTTTTTCGAAAGTTCCTTCAGATGGAAATGGGAGTCTATGTATTTCATTGTACGGTACTCATGCGAAAAAAAGGCATTCCCGCCGGTGCGGAAATGCCCTTCCTATGTCGAAACCGCTTTTTACGGTTTACCTCCGCCTGCCCCGAAGTGCCTGCCGGGCAAGCTGAAAACGGGGTGCGATGGTGATGCTGACACCGGAGTAGTCAAGTAAATGGAGCGGCTGATCAAGCGGCTATTTACGCAGGTTTTTCTTTGCATTTTTTAAACCGAATTTAAGATCTTCTACAGCGTCTTTGACTCCCTGTTGCAGCGAGCTCCATGCTTCGGTTCCCGAATTCTTTATTTCATCTAATTTCTTCCGGGTTTCTTCTCGCTTAGCTTTGAGCTTGTCTAAGTTTTCCTGAAATTTCTGCTTGTTCTCGGCTTTTACTTCTTTTGTTTTAGCTTCTAACCGGGCTATCTTGGCATCCATTTTCTGCAACGCCTCGTCCTGCTTCCGGATAAAGGATTCTCTCTTTTTATCGTCCATTTGTTTCCTCCTGTATATTAGTGTGCAAAATTCATGCCTACTCGATTCAAAACCGTTTCGTAGTGTTTGTGGTAAAAAAAGCGAACACACGTGTGTAATTTTTTCCCGGGTAGTGCCTGCCGGAGACTGGAGAGTAACTCGGAGTAAGAAAAGCCTACGCTATGCCGGAGACCGGACTTGAACCGGTACAGCTTGATTAAAGCCGGAGGATTTTAAGTCCTCTGTGTCTACCAATTCCACCACTCCGGCGGGGAACGGAAACAATAGTACCCGGGGCGCCGTACTTGGTCAAGCGCTGCCGGTATTCCTACCTGTATTTCATCCCACCAGCGCGTTAGATTATTAACTTCCTTGAAATTGAACCATGAATGTGATAATATTGAACCGGAGTGTGAACCATGAGTTCGATAACAATTCATGATCTCGATGCAGAGCTGGACCGCCGTCTTTCGGATGAAGCAAAGCGCCGTAGAACGAGTAAGAACCGATTGGTTAAAGAATTACTGGCCAAATCGCTGGGTTTGCCGGTATCCGGAAGTTATTCCGACGATTACCGGGAATTCTGCGGTCTCTGGGCGGCCGAGGATCTGGAAGAGTTCAATGCTTCCCAGGCTGATAACCGGTGTATCGACGAAGAGGACTGGCAATAATTCATGCGTGTTCTTCTCGACACAAATGCCTACACCGCCCTTATGGCAGGGGATACTCGTATTGCTGAGATTTTATCCGAAAGCGAGATAGTCCTGCTTTCCGCAGTCGTTATCGGTGAACTCTACGATGGATTCCGGGGCGGTTCGAGGCCCCGGGTAAACCACGAGACTCTAAACCGGTTCCGGGAAAAGCCTCGTACGGTTTGCATTTCGATTACCGATACTACTGCAGAGTGGTTTGCTGAAATCAAACACGTACTTCGTAAGAAGGGACGTCCCATCCCAATACACGATGTGTGGATCGCCGCAAGCTGCATGGAGCATGGTGCGCATCTCTTGAGTTTGGATGCTCATTTTGTATTTATCGACGGGCTGCTTCGTGTAGAGATGTAAGCCCTTAGGAATCACGAAAACCGGGCTTTGAGGTCCGCGAAAAGGCGTGCCGCTTCTTCCTCATCCACCGGTTCCTCCTCTTTACAGGTTTCGATAAGACCCGGAGGAATTTCTTCGAGGAAAGGGGAGGGGGAACATTCGATGTAATTATTCATGTACTTTCTCGTGCCGCAGGAGGTCATGTAGAGCTTTTCCTTGGCCCGGGTAATGGCCACGTAGAAGAGGCGCCGCTCCTCCTCGATGTTCGCGGGATCTTCTTCCACCGCTCTGGCGTGGGGTATGATGGTGTCCTCCACTCCGGCTAAGAAAACCAGCTTGAACTCCAATCCCTTCGCGGCGTGGATGGTCATCAGATTGACCTTACCCTTCTCGGATTCCTCGTCGATATCGTCCCGGGTAATCAGGGTAATCCGGTTGAGGAACCCGTACAGGTTGGGATCCTCGGTGTCGGGGTCTTTCTCCCACCGTTCGAGCATTTCGGTGAAAAGGGTGATATTCCGGTACTTGAACCGGGCTATCTTGTCGTTATGCTGGTATTCGCTGATGAGCCAACCCCAGTAGCCCAAGGCATCCACCATCCCTCGCAGGGTGTCGGCCAGGTTTTTCTCCGAGAGGAACTTGTTCCGGTAAAATTCGATGAGGAAGAAGAACTCCCCTAGGTTATTCTTGGTTTTTTCACCTACCGGACTGTCCTCGGCGTGGTACAGGGCGGAGATCGCCGAGTAGAGACTCATTTTCCGTCGTTCGGCAAAATCACGGATCTGCAGGAGGGTTTTCTTGCCGATCCCCCGGCGGGGAGTGTTGATGATGCGGAGGAAATTGACGTCGTCGTCGGGGTTCGCCATCACCCGAAGATACGAGGTAATATCCTTCACCTCCTTCCGCTGAAAAAAGCTGGTTCCCCCCGAGACGTGATAGGGTATGTTCTCGGCTAGAAAGCTTTCCTCTATCGAGCGGGTCAGGGAGTTGGTCCGCACCAGAACCCCGACGTCGGAGTAGTTGAGCCCCTCCTTGACGGCGAGGTTCTTAATAGTCCTCGAGATAAAATCGGCCTCCTCGGTTTCGCTCCGGGGATAATGAATTTCGAGGGGCCTTCCCCCGTCCGTTCCGGTCCACAGCTCTTTGATCTTCCGG
>JBKHAJ010000064.1:0-14629 GCA_046542935.1 Spirochaetia bacterium
CTGTACGGCGGCGACATAATTCGAGCTTAAATTGAGGAAACCGAGGAGAGAGCCGATCAGCGATAGGGTTATGGCCCCGAAGATGGCTCCCACCGGCGAGACGATCCCTCCGGTGAGCTCGCCCCCTCCCATGACCACCGCGGCAACGGTGAGCAAGGTGTAGGAGAGGGTGGCGTTCGCGTCGGAAGCGGTGGTGACCGCGGTTACCGACAAGCCGCCCAAGAGTCCGAAGACCCCGGCAATAAGGAATCCCATGGAAAAGGCTATCGCCGGAGACCAACCGCTCCGCTGCATCGATACCGGGTTGTTTCCGAATCCCCGAAGCACCGTACCGTATTTCGACCGGTACAGAACGTAGGCGATGACCCCGGCGGCGATGACGATGAGCACAACTTCGGGGATGATCGGAATATCCAGGTTATAGGCCTTGACCAGCCACTCGGGAGCGGACCCTCCGGGGATGTTTTGAATGCTGTAGGCTATCCCCGTCCACACAAAGGAGGCTCCCAGGGTAACGACGATTGCCGGAATCTGCCTGCTATAGATGAGTAAACCCATGAGGGCGTAGAACCCGAGGCCGAGTATAAGTGACCCCGTTCCGAGCAGCGGATTGGTCCGAAGCAGGGTGGCGCTCAGGACGTTGACAAGCCCCATATAGGCTCCAATTCCCAAGTCCACCATGCTCAAACCGATGACGTACATCTGCGCCAAGGTGGCCAAGACGAGGGGTATGGAGCCCCCGATTAAGAGCTCGACACCGAAGCGTGAAAAAACGGTGGGGGTGAGTGTTCCGCTCAAGATGTAGATCAGAAGCATGGCGCCCAAGGGAATGGCGATACCGCTCAAAGAAAACTGGACCGTTTTGAGGGTGGTCAGGTCCTTCTGTACCTCCTCCTCCTTCTTCTTGGCCCTTTTTTCCCCCGAAAAAGAGGCGTTGATTATGTTTTCTTTTGTGGCTTCGCTATGCTCGAGCTCCTTCATTATCTTTCCGTATCTCAAGACAACGACGCGGTCACAGATGGTGAGTTCCTCGTCCTCGGAGCTGTACCAGATGATCATCTTCCCGGACCGAGCCGCTTCCCGGAAGAGCTCATAGAGCTGCTTTTTAGTCCCGATGTCGACGCCTCGTGTAGGGTCGTCTAAAAGGATGATGTCCGCGTCCGCCATCATCGCCCGGGCGATCAGCACTTTCTGCTGGTTCCCGCCGCTCAAGCTGTTTATGGGAGCGGATGTGCCGTCGGAGACGATCTTGAGTCGATCATACCATTCATCGATGCCCCTCTTTCCCTCGTCGCTCTTAATGGGGCGGACCATCCTGTACTGGGCGATCTTGGTCATGGCGATGTTCTTGGCGATCGACCACAGTCCGAAGATACCCTCTTTTTTCCTGTCACCGGTTACATAGGCGATCTTACCGGTCCGGGTCATTGCGCGGGACGCGCCCGAATCGGGCTTGAATATAGTGCGCAGGAGCTCTCTCTGCCCGCTTCCCTCGAGGCCGGCTATGCCTAAGATTTCCCCGCCTCTCACCGAGAGAGATATCGATTCCAGGTCATCGGTGGAGAGATCCTCAATTTCGAGGCGCGGACCCTTGAGCCTTATCAGCTCCGGTTCCTCCCGGTGCTCGGCCGAGATCTCGGGGGGAGCCGTCGGAGCTTCCGTTTCGGCACGGGAAGTTTTTTTAACCTCGGCACCTTCGCTCATTTTTTGTACGAGATCGTTTTCGTCGGTTTCCCGGACTGTGCCGTTCCATTTCATCAGCCCGTTCTGCATAACGAAGATCCGGTCGGCGAGGGTAATAACCTCGGCAAGGCGGTGAGAAATAAAGATAAAGGATATCCCTTCTTTCTGACGCCGCTTTATGTAGTCCATGAGCTGGTTGGTCTGCGCGGCCCCTAAGGACGAAGTCGGTTCGTCGAAGATTAGAATCTTCAGATTCAAGTCGCTGGTTGCCCGCGCGATCTCGACCATCTGCTGTTGGGCGATAGTCAGAGTACTCAGCCGGGTGTTTACATCAATTACATTTTCAGGGAACACAGCATCGAGGCTCTCCCGGGCGATCTTTTTTGCCAGGCTTCTCCACTTACGGACTCTGCGGAAGCGCTGCGCCTGCTCGACATAGAAATTTTCATATACCGTTAGGTTGGTGCAGAGGGAAAGCTCTTGATAAACGACGCGGATTCCCATTCTGCTCGCCTGGGTCGGATTATAGCTTTTCCAGTCGATATCGGTGCCGCTTACCTGCATTGTTCCCTCGTCGGGTTCGGTGACCCCGGCGAGGACCCTCATAAGGGTACTTTTTCCCGCTCCGTTCGCTCCGATAAGTCCGACTACCTCTCCGCGGCGAATGAAGATTTCGACGTCGGTGTTGGCCACGGTGGGGCCGTAGATCTTCTTGATGCCCCGGGTATGGAGGAGGATCTCCGTAGTTTTCTCCTCGGTCTGGTTTTCAACTTCCAATTCTCTCATTCCCTCGTCCTTCATACTTCCTTACGGAAAGGATAACAGATTTGTATTTTGAAATGGCGAAAAAAATTCGGGCAGGAAGAGATTCCCGCCCGAATATCGATGTTAGATTCTTTTATTGATACTCTTTGATAAGGTTTTCCACGACCCATTCTTCGGTAAAAACGGGGGACGCGATTGTACCGGGCTTGAGATCCTGGTATTCGTCGAGGTTGTCGACGGTTACGGGGATCGCGGCAAGGCTCATCTCCATGGGCACGTCCATGCCCTCGAGGATCTTCAGAGCTTCCCAGAAGGCGGCTCCGCCGATACCGGGTGCCGAACATACGCTGACGGTTTCGTACCCATTTTCCTGATACTCTTCGTACCACCACCTAAGGAATTCCGCGGAGTTGTCGCCTACGATGTAGGGCATCTCCTCCTGTTCGGAGGCTTCGAAGGCCTGAACAACGCCCCAGGCGTCTCCCCCGCCCTGAGTAAAGACAGCGTCCACAGTGGGAAGACTCGGAAGTACATTGGAGACCGCCTGCTGAGTAACCGTCGTGCTTGCTTCGCCGATTACTTCAGCAACCACGTTCAGTCCGGGATACTCCTCGACGACGTTCATGTGGCCCTCGTACATCTGCTGGTCGGGAACCGAGCCGGAAACACCACGGACGATAAGAACGTTTCCGCTGCCTCCCATCTTTTCGGCGACCCATTCGGAGGGGATCTGCTGCATCTTCACAAAGTCGAAGTCGAGCTTCCAGCAATCCGGGCTGGTCGCAATTGAGTCGAAGGCAAGCACTTTGATACCGGCGTCGGCGGCCTTTTCGATAACGCCGTTGAGAGCGGTCGGAGACGCGGAATTGATACAAATGGCATCGACACCCTTGAGAATGAGGCTGTTCATCTGGGCGATCTGCTGGTTCTGAGTCCCATCGCCGTTGACCACGATGTAATCCTTGATTTTCCCGTCGCTCTTAGCCTTTTCCGCCGCGAACTCGAAGGCTTCGACCATCTGTTTACGCCAGGTGTTACCGTAGTAGCTATTAGACAGAGCGATTACCCAGTCTCCGCCCTTAGCCTCTTCGGTTGCTTCCATTTCAGTTTCCGCCTCGGGTGCTTCTTCCTTCTGCCCCCCCGCCCACGCAGCCGTGAACACGACGAACAGGCAGAGTAGAAGCAAGACCCCTGTTTTCATGAGTTTCATCGGTACCTCCTTGAAACGATTTGGTTTAGAATAATCAGACATATGATGTCTAATGTTTATACTCAAACATTATCATGCCGCCGCTATGCTGTCAAGAAAAAGTTTGTACTCCCTGGTCCTCGATTATTTACTTGACAACTCCTCTGGGATACAATAACCTACGAAGAAGGACAATAAATTGTAGGATGACAGACATCTGACAATTTAAAAAGAGAGGAACAGAAAATAATGCCTGAATCGCGTGCCGCAGACCCGAGTCTCTTCAAGGCGCCCCAAAGGAAATCCGCGGTTGAGTTGGTCATAGAAAATATAAAAGAGCTACTCCTGTCTAAACAGCTCAAACCGGGAGACAAGCTGCCCAACGAGATGGACTTGGCAAAGAGCCTGTCAGCCAGCCGCGGATCCATTCGCGAGGCCATGAAAATCCTATCCTCTTTCGGAATACTCGAGATCAAGCGGGGGGACGGTACGTATATTTCGGACAACACCAGCAAGACTTCGATAGACCACATTCTGTTCCAGCTCATCATGAGCGATGCGGATAAACAAAAGCTCGTGGAGCTTCGAGAACTTATCGAAACGGGAATCATAAAAATAATACTTACCAATGCCGACAAGGACGATGTAGCGAGGATCGAGAATGCCTTTCATCTCCTTGAAAGACTTATGCAAGAAGGGGAGCACGACCCCCGTATCCTCACCGAAGCGGACCTGGAGTTTCACCGGGCCCTGGGGAAGGCGACTAAAAACGAGCTCATCGAGAAGATCTATAATTTCACCCTCGACCTCTTCGAGCCATCCATAATCGAGACCCAATCCAAGCCGGGCGGGAGCGCCGTCGGTGTCAAGGTTCATAAAAAGATTTTAGAGGGGATCAAGGAGCATAACCCTGAAAAGTCTCAAGAAGCGATAAAAGGCTCCATCAGCGCCTGGGTTGAAATGCAGTAGAAGTTCTGATGGCTTTTCTATTCGATCAGATTTTTCAGATAGCGAAGACTACTTCGTGCCCATTCCTTCTCTTTCGCCGCGGTCTCGTCGGGGGTGGCTTCCGGTGTCGGCCAGAGCTCGAGGACGGCATTGCAGTCGATATCTCGTTCACCGAGCATTCCGATTATTCCGGGAATATCGAGCATGCCCTCCCCCGCGGGAGTGCCTTCGAGGATGAATCCCATGTTATGGCTGGGGCGGTAGATGGTAAAATCCTTGACGTGGAGGCTTACCACATAGTCGATGAGAGTTTCTATAACCACGTCGGGACCCTCTAAGGCGCCGAAGGAATTGACCGTATCCAAGCATATACCCACCGGTGCTTCTCTTGGAGTACCTCCGCCGCTCTCACGGATAATCCTAACGAACTCCCGGGCCTTGAAGCGGTCGTGATTTTCCAGTGCAAGGACTGCCCCGTGCCGCTCGAGAAGGGGGGCGGCATCTCTGATGATCTCGACTATCTCCGGTATCGAGGGATGGAAGTCTTGCGCGTCGATTACAGCGCGGAGTATCGGCGAGCCGAACTCGCCGGCAATGGGGATATAGCGGGCAAGGTTTTCGGGCTGAATGCCCCGAATGCCCACCTCCACCGCGATCCCCGATTGGTCCGCTTTGTTCTTGAGCTTCGCCCTTTCTTCGGGGCTCGAGGTATGGAGGGGCAGATTGTCCGCGATTTGGACGACGGAGATCTCTTCCGATCGGGCAAAGTCCAAAACGGCGGCGGCGTCCATGGGATCCCGGGGCTCGAGCCCCGGAACACCGATGGACCAGTCGAGGGCGTACGATCCGAGGCCGACTTTCACTTCTTTAACGCCCCGGTTATCTCACGGACACTCTCTTTGACCTTGTCCAGAGAAAAGATCTGCTCCTTCCATTCCGGATTGAATATTTTCTTCCTAGCCTGCTCCATGGCGAGCTTGGCACCGTCTGAAACAGGGAATCCGGCGAATCCGAGGACAATTGCAAGCTCGATGCGGACGTGGCCCAAGAAAAAAGCCCAGGCGGCATCCCGGGGGACTCCGAGCTTGACCGCTTCCTCGAACCCCTGCTTCATCGAATCCACTAAGGTCAGGGTAAAGGTTTCCACGAGAGCCGGTTCGAGAACAGCCATCTGCTCGACGGTTATCTTGTAGGATTTTCTTACCGGTTTGTACATGTGCTTCGCTATGGCGTCCCCCTTCTCGTAGTCTGAATCGGGGCCCTTGTAGATTGCATTGACGATATCCTGGTGTGCCGTCCCTCCGAACCAGTCGGTCCGGGCTTCCATGCTCGGTTCCTCGTGGAATAGGGGTGGGTGGCAGGGATGTGTTACGAAGTAGGTCAGATCGTCCCGTACCGGCATCACCTCGGCGTACGCCGCGGCGGGATCGAGGCCGATTATCATGGTTCCCGGTTTGAGCTTGGGGACGATATCTTCGCTGATCTTTCCGATGAGGATATCGGGAACCGCGAGAATGATTGCGTCGGCGTCTTTGAGCGCCTCATCCTGGGGGGTAACTTCGACTCCGAGTTTTTTCAGTCGTTCGATGCCCGCCTCGTTCACCTCTACATAGGACATCTCGTACTCGGGAAGGTCTTTCATGTTATCGGTTATGCGGCAGCCCATTTTGCCGCCGGCTCCCATAAGTACTAATCTTATCATAGAATACTCCTTTGTCGGTCTGATTTCATTGTTGTAAAGCGATCCGTGCTATCGCATTTTCCCGTAAATCTATCGTCGTTCCCTCTTCGGAGAGCTCGATTCGGTTTCCCGTGGATTCGAGGAACCCCTCCGGGTCCATACAGGCGGTACGAACGGTGGTTTCGTCCAAGACTTTCATCTCGCCCGGTCCCTCGAGCCCCGTGAAATTTATCGAAATAGGCTTGTTCAGGTAGTTCATGAGATACAACTCTTTCTCCTTTCCCCGCTCGAGAACGAATCCGTCCGCTTCGAGCTCCCGGGAACTCGAGCAGGGACGGATCTTTCTGCCCGCTCCGGCGAGCCAGGCGAAGGGGAAATAAAGGGGAAAGACCTGCCCCGGTTTCGAGGGAAATTTCTCCGGCAGCGGGGACCCGGATTCAGTTTCCATCACCCCGAGCCATCCGGTGGTCTCGAAGTAGGTAACCGAGTCGGCACCTGCCCGTGCCAGGCTGGATATGCTTCCCAGTGTCCAGGCCGCCCCGAAGAGGGAGAGCTGCCTGAGATCGACTCGACGAGGAAGCTCTCCCTCGGGTACCGGCGGTTCCGGTCCGGTGGCGTTGGGGTTCCACCGCATCTTAAAGGTGACCGGGCTTACCGTTATCCTTGTATCCGGGCCGCTGAAATCTCGGACCGTCTCCACAACCGAATACTGGGCGGGAAGTGTCTCGACAAGGGATTCGTTGTCGAAGGCGTGAACCTGGGGATTCAAGGAAAAGGTTACCCCGTCGAGGATGTCCGTGTCCGGACGTTCACGGTTGAGCTCGGTGAAAAAGGCGTCGGTTCCCGATGCGATTACCGCCTCCGGGGTAACACCGGCCATGTAACCGCGGAAGAGCTCCACCCATTCCCGGGCTGCGGTTTTTTCACCTTCCTTAAAAACGAGCCATCGTACAACCGGAGGTTTGACTTTCTTTACGGCCCGTACGAGGGCTTGCATCTCCTCTTCGGGTTTCGAGCCGAGAAAGAGCGCCGCTTCGAGTCCTGTGCCCATATGCCCGGCCTCCCGGGTTGTTAGGGTGAGGAATTTTTCGAGGGCTCGATGATCTTTTGATGCCGAGGTGATCTCGATGCGGTAGTGTTGAAGGCAGAGCCGTTTAAGGCGATCGATCTCCTCAGGAGATAGTTCCCCGCCGTGAGAGGCTTTCGAAAGGCCGAGATCGGGCAACGGCGATGACGTTTCGGTGTCGATGCTGATTTCCACCGGAGTCCTCTTCAGGGATGAGTCGTCGGCTGCAGAGGTGAACCCGCCGGCGGTCCCGAAGATTCTTACCGTTACCGCCTGATGTACCTCGGTTCCCTCTTCCACGGTCACCGGAAAGGGGAGGCCTAAAGGAGTGCAGTAGGTCTTGAACGAGGCATCGGTCCAGTTCCGCTGGTCCTCCATCTCGAAGATTTCTCCCGAAAACTCGGTCTCGCACTCGAGTCCTTCCTCCACCTCGCAGTGTATCCGGCTGATGTCGCAGAAGGGTTGGTGGGGAGAGACGTATCCGGGAAAAAATCCCTCGGTGATTTTTCCGTCGGAGTGGGTTACCACGCATCTATGTCCGGCCAAGTCCATGGGATGGAGTACGCAGAAGCCGATTCGATTTCGCTCGAAAGTGGAATGAGCGATCCCGTCCATGGTAAAGGTAACCGTTCCGGAAGCATCACCGGTGATACTCCCTTTCCAAGAGAATTCGATATTGCCTTCCTTGTGAATAGAGTCGAAGGAGACGGAAAAGTCGTCTCCTCTCTGATCTATGATTTCATTTTCTATTCGTCCCTCCACGGTTTCCCAGTTGCGGTCCCGAAGGGCGGAGTAAATTCCGCGGATGCATTCCTTTTCACCCGCGGTCAGGTATCTGACGGCTCCTTCCGCGTAGGAGAGGCTTACCGGACCTGCCCGGAGAATACACGGCTTCGGAGGAAGTACTTTTCTCCCTGCTGTGAGTACCGTGCGCGGTTGTTTCATCGAATGCTCCACGATGGACTCAGAGTTTTATTAATCATACATTAAACATCATATGTTTTATCGTCAAAATTGATCTTACCACGGTCCCCGCCGGCTGTCAATGATAAAATAGGCTTCCGTATGGACACTTCCCTTGATTAGGTATAGGGTTTACAGTCGAATTTAACTCGAGTATTAATTCAAAAAAGGCTGTCCCGTGCGTCGGACCGAAACTCATCAGGTAACGTTAAAGTCTCTTCTCTTCCTTGCAGTACCCATAATGCTGGGGAACTTTCTGCAGATGCTCTTCAATATCGTCGATGCCTACTTCCTCGGAAAGCTGGGGAAGGAGGCTCTTTCGGCCCCGTCGATCTCGTTTACCATCATCATGTTCTTGGTCATCTTCGGTTTCGGATTTTCCATGGCGGGGACTACCCTGATATCCCAGGCAAAAGGAAAGGGGGATCAAAAAAAGGTCGATTTCTACCTGGGGCAGACCACCACAGTTCTCCTCTTGGGGTCGATTCTCATCGCGGTATTGGGGGTCGTCTTCACCCCGCCGCTTCTGCGCCTGCTGCAGGTCCCGGAAGAAGCCTTTGCCTTAACCCAGCGTTACCTGCGCATCGTTCTCGCGGGCTTGCCCTTCATGTTCATGGCCTTTGTCCTGCAGAGCTGTCTGCAGGGCATCGGCGACAGCATGACTCCGCTTGTTCTTCAGGCGATTGCGGTGGGACTCAACGTCGGCCTGGACCCTCTCCTTATATTCGGAGTGGGTCCCTTTCCCCGGATGGAGGTCACCGGTGCCGCGGTAGGGACCGTCATCTCCCGGGGGATCGGATCGGCGATCGCCCTGGCGGTGTTTATCCGGGGCCGGCGGGGTATGAAGCTTACTCTCTCGAATATGATTCCCAAGGGGGAATCGATGAAGCTCCTGCTCAAGATCGGAATTCCCACCTCTCTGGGACAGGGGATATCGGCCTTGGGCTTTACGGTGCTTCAGGGGGTGGTCAACTCACTGGGAACCGCGGTAATCGCCGCTTTCGGAGTAGGAAACAGAATCATCGGACTGTTCAACATGCCCGCCATGGGGATCTCCCGTGCGGCAAGTGTTCTGGTCGGGCAGAATCTGGGGACCAAGGACCGGGACGGGGCTATGCGGGCCGCCCGCCTCTCCGTCGCTTCGATTCTGGTGTTCATCGTTCCCTCGATGACCTTTACCTTTTTCTTGGGGAATCACTTCGTGCGGTTCTTCATCGACGATCCCGAGGTCATCGCCTACGGAGTCGCCATGTTCAGGCTCATTTCTCCGGCGGTGGTCTTCTTCGCCTTGTTTACCGTTTTTATGGGGGCCTTTCAGGGTGGGGGAGACACCAAGCCGATCATGGTTTTGAACATTCTGCGTCTGTGGGGTTTCCGGGTGCCCCTGGCCTACGCTCTGTCGATCCTGGCTGGAATCGGACCTTCGGGAATCTGGATCGCCATGGTTTTCAGCAATGTGGTTACCGCAATCATCGGCTTTTTCTTGTTTCAGTCCAAACGGTGGATGGAGAAGCTCGACCCCGACATGATCTAGCCGGGGGCACCGGCCCCCCGGCCGCGCTAATCGAGCTGCCGGAGCAACCAGGGGACCGAGACGACACCCGTTTTCTCCGCGATGATGATTCCCTCCGGCGATATCGCGTAGGTGGTGGGTACCGACTCAACTTCGTAAACGGCGGCGACGGCCCCGTTCGGATCGAGGAAGACCGGAAAGGAGATATCCCGTTCATCCACAAACCGCTCGACCGCTTCCGCCGATTTTTCCGTGGAGGTCAGATTTACCGCCAGGACCACCGCTCGATTCGGGCCGCCGTCGAGCTCCTCGACAAAACGCTCGAGCTCGGGGATCTCCGCCCGGCAGGGCGGACACCAGGTCGCCCAGAAGTTGAGAAAAACCGTCCTGCCCCGGTAATCGGAGAGGCGAACGGTTTTTTCACCGCCCTCGAGAGACTCCCGCGGATCTAGGGGAAGGAGCTTAACATCCGGGGCGGGCACGCCGATTCCGGTTGCCGCCTCGTTCCGTGCCCCCTCGGCCAACGGCCGTGGGCCGAAGCTCAGAAAAATGACTAAGAAGACCGCGGCGGCGGAGACAGCGGCGGCGGTAAAACCGAAGATGGCGGGACCCAAAAGTGTACGGATTTCGAGCCGGCCCCGCCTGCGGGCCCGAATGCCCCGGAGGGCCATATATCCCAGCGCTGCTGCGGCGGCGAGGATGATTCCCGGGACTCCTCCCCAAGTGTAGAGGAGGAGCAGGGGGGAGTCGATTACAGCGGAAAAGCGGAAGATAAGGGGGGACAGCTTCCAGACGAGGAGGAAGATAAGGCCTCCGTTGACCAAGGCCGCCCCCGAGCGTTTTCGCCTCTCCGTGTCCTTTTTCATGAGAAGGGCGAAAACAAGATACCCGACCCCCGTCGCCGCCGCGGCGATGATGAGCGGTACCGGCACGGTCAGGGGTCCTATGCTTACGGATGAGCCGAAGGAAGTCATCGCTTTTCTCAGTTCATGGCGATCTCGACCGCCGGACGGGTAGCGAGGTAGCGGTGAAAACTCTCTTCTATTTCATCCCGGTATGTGAGGATCTTGTTGATATGATCGAGGGTGGACCGCGGTGTCCCGCCTCGCTCTACCCGGTATTTACCGGCGTTGTAGATGGCGAGCGCCACGATTTCGTTGCCGCCGTGCTTGAGGCACCACTTGAGGTGTTTTAGGCCCCTGTCCGCGTTGAGCTCCGGATTGAAATAATCATCCCCCGATAAGTCCGGAAAGGCGTGATCGTTCAGCTGGAATAGCCCCCTGTCGATGGTTACGTGGTTTTTGTTGACCGCCATGGGATTGAACTTGCTCTCGACCCAGGAGAGAGCGAAGGCGAGGCTTAAAGGAATATCGTGTTTGTCGGCGCTGCGGATGATTACTAGGGCGAGCCTCTCCGACCCGGTGACATCGGCGAAGAAATCCACCACATCGAGTTTGGTGGCCGGATGGTTGTAGAGGAAAAGCCCGGCATCCTCCGCTTTCGGGATACTGACCGGAATCCTGTTTTGGGATTCGACGATTTTTTCCGCTTTAGGCTGTATAACTTGTGTCGTGCTCGTACTTGTGAGTCCGGTGCTGCAGGTCAACACGAACGGCAGGACCAGCACAACCGTACTCATTACGGGCAGATTCTTCCGTTTCACGGGAAGCCTCCTTGGTTTAACTTTTTGAAAAATTAAATTTTCTTTTATTTTGCTTAACGACAGTTAAGCGGTAGGTGCTCATTCTACACACTTTCAGGGATTTTTCAATAGCGGGCCGTCCTACCCCAGCATCGAGGTTACTTCCGAGACATAGGTCGGATAAGAAAACATTGTCTTTTTTAACTCTTCCGCCGATATTTCGTATTTCATGGCCAACGCGAAGATATTGATGCTTTCGCTCGCGCGGGGCGCGAATATGTGCGCGCCGGCTATCATTCCCGTGCTCTCGTGGATCAGCACCTTGTACTTACCATAATTCTCTCCTAATCGCTTCGAGGACGCCCATCCCGACATGTCTCCGGTATGGACTTCCACGTTCATTCCCGCTTCGGCGGCTTCCTCTTCGGTAAGTCCGACGGCGGTCAGGGGAGGATGTGTAAAGACGACTCTCGGAACTACGGAGTAGTCCATGGTCACCGAATTTCCCTTGAGTATATTTTCGATGGTTACCTCCGCCTCGCGCATCGCGACCGGAGACAGGGGATACCGCTTTGCGGCCGAATCGCCCAAGGCGTATACCCGGGGATTCGAGGGGCTCTGCATATATCCGTTTACGTGGATTCCGTGCTTCGAAGCTTCGACTCCCGCCGTCTCCAGGTCCAGGGACTCGATATTGGGAATCCGTCCGGCCGCCGCTATCACGAGATCCGTCTCTACCGGTCCCGCCGGGGTTACTACCTGAAAGCCGTCTATCCGTTGACTTATCTCCCGGGCTGGTGCCTCGGTGATGACCCTGATACCGTCCGCTTCCGAGCTCTCCACGACGGATTGTACCAAGTCGGGATCGAATTGCTTGAGGGGCGTGGCCGAACGGTGCAGAATGACCGGGTTCGATCCCGCCGCCGCGGCGACGTGGGCGAACTCGAAGGAGATGTACCCCCCGCCTATAAAGACTATCCGTTGGGGAAGGGTTTCCATGTCGAGGAAATGATCGCTGTTCCCGGCCAAATCCTCTCCCGGGATCGACAAGGGCCTCGAGCGAGCACCTGACGCGATCACAACGACATCCGCGCTTACCTCGGTGTCTCCGACTCGGAGGGTGTTCTCCCCGGTAAATCGGGCTTCCGCTTCGTAGGTGTCGATTCCCTGCTCATGAAAACCGTCGAGGGTGGCCTTCGGCACCGGATCGGTGAATTGACGTTTGAAGGCCATGAGTTCTTTCCAGTTGTTCCGGGCGGCATCCCGGATTCCCTTACCGAGGAGCTTTCGGGAGTGCCGGAGGACCTCGGTATCCGCAACGAGGACCTTTTTCGGCTGACAACCCCGAAGGGCGCAGGTACCCCCGAAGGGGTTCCGGTCGGCGACACCGACCTTCTTACCCTGCGCGGCGAGACCGGCGGCGACGATACCCCCTCCTACTCCGGATCCTATTACGAAAACATCGTAGTGTTTCATATTCCCGACTCCTACGGTTTAAGGTACTAAGAGAAGCGGGCAAAGGAAAGGACGGCTTTTGTTCTTCAGCTCCTCCGAACGACGAAGAGTCCCGACAGGACGATCAGGTCCTGGAGAAGGAGGCGGAACCAGGGCAGAAAATCGACATTCCCGGAAAAGGCGAGAAAAAAGCGGACGTACACGATTCGGATAGTCCAAAGAGCGATTACGAAGAGGAGGAGGCCCTGAAAAAGGCGGGCCCGCTCCCGTGTAAAGGGATATACGAAGACGATGAGTCCCGCCGGAAGGAGGAGAATGGAGAAAACGAGGTTTGCCGTTTGGGATTTGTCACCCGTAAGCTCGCTGAAGAATCGGGTAATTTCCCCTGCGGGCGAATCGTGCCCGAGAAGCCCTAAGATCCCGAGGATAAGGAGATAGACGCCTATCACCAGGGCCAGGGTGGTCAGAAAAGAAAAGTGCCGTTTGTACTGCATGTTTTTATCTCCTCTTATCGCGGCTTCCGCCGCCGCATTCGGGTCAAACCCGCTCGGCTACCATATCTCCGACCTCGCTCGTGGAGTACCCCATCTGTCCGGCGGAGAGGCTCTTGATTTTGGTGCCGGTAATCTCCATCACCGCGCTCTCCACGGCATCGGCGGCCTCGGTCTCCCCGAGGACATCGAGCATCATCGATGCGGCGGCGATCGCGGCCAACGGATTGATGATGTTCTTGCCGGTGTATTTCGGCGCGGAACCTCCTATGGGCTCGAACATACTTACCCCTTCGGGATTGATGTTTCCACCCGCGGCTATCCCCATTCCCCCCTGGGTCATGGCGCCTAAGTCGGTAATAATGTCGCCGAACATATTGGAAGTGACCAAGACGTCGAACCATTCCGGATTCTTGACCATCCACATGCAGGCGGCGTCGACGTGGTAATAGTCCCGTTTGACGTCGGGGTAATCCGCCGCTCCGATTTCGTGGAAGGCCCTTTCCCACAGGTCGAAGACGTAGGTGAGTACGTTGGTCTTTCCCACGAGACCTACTGTGTCGGCGTCTCCCTTACCCATGGCCTTCTTTCCCCGCCGCCGGGCGTAGTCGAAGGCGTAGCGCAGGCACCGCTCTACCTGGTATCGATTATACACCATGCTCTGGACCGCCGTCTCGTGCTCGGTCCCCTTCATGGAGATACCCCCGGTTCCGGTGTAGATACCTCCGGTGTTCTCCCGCACAACGACGTAATCGATGTCCCCGGGTCCCTTGTCCTTGACCGGAGTATAGACCCCCGGATAGAGCTTGACGGGACGAAGGTTGATATACTGATCGAGCTCGAACCGGAGCTTTAAGAGAATGCCCTTTTCTAGAATTCCGGGCTTCACCTCGGGATGTCCGATGGCGCCTAGGTATATGGCGTCGAAATTCTTAAGCTCCTCTACGGCCGTCTCGGGCAGGACTTCTCCGGTCTTCAGATACCGGTCGCCGCCGAAATCGAAATCGGCGGTATCGACGGAAAAACCGAACTTACGCGCGGCGGCGTCCAGGACTTTCTTCCCCTCCCGGACGACTTCAGGCCCGGTACCGTCTCCAGGGATTACAGCAATGGTGTACGACTTGGACATATTCTTTCCCCTTGATTCTTGCTATGAGTCTTTGTAGAGTTTATAGACTATCCGATTTCTGAGGTCAATGGGGGTCAATAGGATGGAAGGGGGCGTCATGAATG
>JBKHAJ010000334.1:0-2595 GCA_046542935.1 Spirochaetia bacterium
TCTCCGGCGGATTCTTCTTTCTCGCATCCGGAATCATAGTCTACGGAATGACATACAATTTTCTGAATCCCATCAACCGTTTGGTGACCTTTACACGGCACATGGTGGAAGAGGGAAAAACCGACGCAATCGACATGACTACCGGTTCGGAGCTGGACACCCTCATCGAAAACTTCAACATCATGAACAGCATCATCCGTCTCCGAGAGCGGCAGCTTAAGGATTTGGCGATGCGGGACAGCCTGACCGGGCTGTACAATCACGGCCTCCTCTACGAACTTCTAAAACGGGAGTTTTCCCGGGTCGAGAGGAGCAGCGAATGTTTGAGCTTTCTCATGGTAGATATCGATCACTTCAAGAAAGTGAACGACTCTTACGGACATCAGGCGGGAGACGCCGTCCTCGCGCAAGTCGCCGATATTCTGACCGAACAAGTGCGGAAAGGGGATTTCGTGGGAAGATACGGGGGAGAAGAGTTCGGCCTCGTAGTCTCCTGCGGCCGGGAGGAGGAGATCGAGGTCCTCACGGAACGACTGCGGAAAACAGTGGAAAATCATCCCTTTGATACCCCCGAGGGAACTATTTCGATAACCGTGAGTATCGGCGGAAAGACGGTGCGGGACCCCTCGACGACCACCCCCGATGAGCTGGTCCGGCAGGCCGATGAAGCCCTGTATCTGGCAAAGGAAACCGGCCGCAATCGCGTAATCCTCAGTTAGATCCCGGCGACACTTCGTCGGCCCGCATCGAATCGGGTTTACAACGTTAAAGATTATCGGGTTTTAGGCCGATGATTAAACCGGAGTATTATTTAATGGGCAGACGTTTCTTCCTGATAGTTTTGATCCTTTTTTTTACATCCCCCATTGTTTTTTCCCAGCCCCGGAGCCTCGAGGATGCCGATTTCTCTGATGCCCGGATGAGTATCGCGGGTCCCCGGGAAGTCTACTTGAGGAATGTGACTATGGACGGTTCCTCCTATTCGGTGGTCATCCGGGCTGAAGACGAGCTTGGAAGCGAATGGAAGATAACCGAGGTCTATCCCGACGAGGCGAACTACGCCCCGGAGGGTCTCATTCTCGATGTAGCCGAGATCGAAGTAACCGGAAGGGACGGCTTGAGTTTTTCGGGAATATACTTGGACGGCAGCTTCTACTCCGCGGAGTTCGAAATCGATCCCGACGGTAACCTCGAGGTAACGGAACCCCTCTCCTCGGCGGAGACCCCCGATGATCTTTTGGACCGGCTCGGCGGTTTCGGAGATATCGTCGCGGAGATCATCAAAGAGCGGTACGAACAGAGGATATCAACCCTCATCGAGGAATCGGAAGCGAAATCGGAAAAGATCGAATCCCTCGAGGAGGACCTCGAATCCGCCCGGGACGAGATTGTCCGGCTCGAAATCTTAAGGGAAAAGACTGAAACGGCCGCGACTGAAGACACCCCCCCGGAGGAGCCGTCTAGGGACATCTTGGATTACGATTTTACCCGAACCCTTCTGACCGGTTTTACTCAAAGCGTTCCCCAGATCGGAAGCTGGACGGTGGAGGGGGACACGGCGGTCCAGACCGATCCTGAACAGTACTTCGCGAAGCTCCTCCTTCCCATCGAACAGAGGACGCGGCCCACCCTCTACTCCTACGAAACGCGGTCCACCGGACCGGGATGGGTCGGAACGGGGCTTCACATTTTCGTAAGTGATACCACCGACGAGAAGGGGTACGGCCTGGGAAACTCCCTCCTGGTGTGGCTTACCAGAGACCCGGAATACTACGGGACCGACGACACCCGGCTCCAGCTGTACCGATCCGATGATGCCGTGCAGATGGAGATGGTCCTAGACGCCGTAATAGAAGAACCGATCAGCGGCTACCTGAACATGGATATCGTCTACGATCCGGCGGAGGAATACATATCCGTCTCGGTCGACGGAACCGAAAAGATCAGGTACAAGACCTGGTTCGACATCGATTCGGGCCTGGAGATCGCCCTGCGGAGCCTCGGGGGCGGCGCCCGGTTTAGGAATCTGACCGTCAGTACCGTCGAATGATCCCGTCCCGGATAGTTTAATATAATACTAACAATTCTCTAACACAATACAGTATTTCACTTGTAAAGCTGTCATCAATAACCCTATACTGTTGAAAGATCCAGTAAAAAACCAAGGGAGGAAAAAACATGAAAAAGGTTCTATCTATCTTTATCCTCGTTGTGATGATTACCGCAGTTTTCGTCACTGTCGGATGTAAGCGCGAAGCGGAGCTCGGCACTGAGGAAAACCCGATCATCTGGTCCTTCGTTCCCTCCGGAGAGATGGAGCGGGTTGCGTCGGGCGCTCAGGAAGTCGCCGATATGCTCAACGACAAGACCGACTATTACTTCGAAACCAACGTCGCCACCGAGTACGCGGGCGTAATCGAGGCCCTCGCCTCCGACCCCCCGGAAGCCCACATGGCGTCCTTGGCAACCTTCGCCTATGTTATGGCGGCGGACAGGGGTGTCGCCGAAGCGGAGTTGGTAGCGGTTAGATACGGGAGCCCGACCTACAACGGGCAGATCATCGCGGGGGCGGACACCGGAATCTCCGCCGTCGAA
>JBKHAJ010000335.1:0-2585 GCA_046542935.1 Spirochaetia bacterium
CTTCCGAGGCGCTCTCGGGTATGTGGAGTATATCCCGGGGCTTACTTCCGTTCTGGGGCCCCACGATTCCCCTCGCCTCCATCTCTTCGACCAGCCGAGCCGCCCGGTTGTAGCCTATCTTGAGGCGCCGCTGCAGGTAGGAGGCCGAAGCCTTACCGGCTTGGACTACCACCTCTAACGCCCTGTCCATGAGGGGATCGTTCCCGGCGAAGAGTTCGTCCTCTATCTCTTCGTCAGCGGCGGTGAAGATCTCCTCATCGATGTAATCGGGCTCACCTAAGGTTTTCACGTAGGAGGTAATCTTTTCCACTTCGTCCTCCGAGAGGAAGGCCCCCTGCATCCGGATGGGAAAGGGCTCCCACGGCGAGGTGAAAAGAAGATCTCCCTTCCCAAGGAGTTTCTCCGCCCCTATGCTGTCCAGAATGATCCTGCTGTCGAACTTACTTGCTACCATAAAGGCGATCCGGGAGGGAATGTTCGCTTTGATAAGTCCGGTGATCACATCGATCGAGGGGCGCTGGGTTGCGAGAACCAAATGGAGTCCCACCGCCCTCGACATCGCGGCGAGCCTTGCTAAGGAGGACTCCAGATCCTTACCGCTCGTGGCCATGAGATCCGCGAACTCATCTACGATGATAACTAAATAGGGAAGCTTTTCCTGCATCAGACGCTTCTTCTCGATCTTTCGGTTGTACGAGGCGATATCTCTGACCCCGAGGGAATCGAGAAGGGAGTACCTCCGTTCCATTTCATAGAGGCAGTACTGGATGGCCTGAAAGGCCCGCTTGGGATCGGTTATCACCGGAGTCAACAGATGGGGGATGTCGTTGTAGAGCTTGAGCTCCACGATCTTCGGGTCGATGAGCATCAGCTTAGCCTGGTCCGGCTTCTTGTTGTAGAGGACGGAGCAGATAATCGAGTTGACGCAGACCGACTTTCCCGATCCGGTTGCCCCTGCTATCAAGAGATGGGGGGTCTGAGTCAGATCGATGATCTGGGCCTCTCCGGTAATATCCTTTCCGAGGATGACCGGGAGCTCGTACTCCTCCTCCTGAAGACTCTCGTCGGCGATCATCTCGCGGAATCCGACTATGGAGCGCTTCCGGTTCGGCACTTCAATACCCACGGCGTGTTTCCCCGGAATGGGAGCAACGATTCGGACGCTCGAGGCGGCGAGCCGCAG
The DNA here is from genome assembly GCA_046542935.1 of Spirochaetia bacterium. Classification (GTDB taxonomy): domain Bacteria; phylum Spirochaetota; class Spirochaetia; order SPDA01; family CAZSGZ01; genus JBKHAJ01. The sequence goes on from JBKHAJ010000335.1 coordinate 1,184, forward strand.
AGCGATGTTGTCGGCAAGGTTCACGATCTTGGATAATTTAACTCCCGGGGCGGGCAGGATCTCGAACATGGTGATCACCGGACCCTTCCGGATCCCGGTCACTTCCGCCTGTATCTTGAACTCCTCGAGGGTGTGCTTGAGGATGTCTCCCGATTTCTGGGTTTCCTCGTCGATTTTCCAGTACTTCCCGTCCGGATACTCGTCGAGGAGCCCGTCCACCGGCACCCGGTACGTCTGGCCCGACCAATCCGCGGCGTCGTCTTCGAGCTCGTCCTCGCCCACCGCGGCGAGTTCTTCGATATCCTCTTCCTCGTCTTCCCTGGGCTCTTCCCAGAAACCGCCGCCGGATTCGGCGGTATCCTCCGTTACGGGAGCGATGAGCGGAGGAAGGGGCATCTCAGGATGGTCCGGCTCCCCTCCGAAATCGAGCTCCCCGGAGGACCCGGCTTCATCTTCGGGAGCATCATCGAGGAACTCCAGATCGGAGTCCTTCGTACCGGCGTCGTCCCGGGCAGGCGCGAGGGGATTGCCCAGTTCGAGGAAGCTGAACCTGCGTCTTTTCCCGGGAGCCGGCTGAACGGATACACCTTCAACCTCCGCCGGTGCGCCGTCCGCAGTCCCGAACGTCTCCGGCACTTCCCTGCCCTTTCCGCCGCGGAATAAACCGGACCTAAGGCGTACGATCCCCATAATCTCCACCGGTAAGAGGAGGGCGAGAAGGATAATAGCCCCGAACCGTCCGAAAGCGGTCCAGAAGAAGCGGATCGCCGGGGCCGCGGAGGGGTCCCAGGCGATGCGGAAGAGAAGGGCCGCGGTAAAAAACGGGATGAGGCTCGCGATCAGGATGAAGAGGATATCCTTTCGGAATCCCTGCAGCAGGATGAGAAAGGCACAGAAGAAGAAGAAAAAGGGAACATAAAATCCCGCCCACAAGAAGCTCTGGAAAAGGAAAGCCCCCGGAGCGGCGAAAAAGCCGGTTCCTCCGGCGCTCTCCGATGCGGCGGTTACCAGGGAAAAGAGGGAAAACAGCCCGAGAATGATGAAGGCTGCGGCTGTCGTGTAGGCGGCATTGATCTTACGCAAAGATAACTACTCCTTTCTCTTAACAGTATCGGCACGGTGGAAAATTATTTAAACGGGCCCTTCGAACCGGCCGTAGGGGGCTTAGAGTAATACGAATCCGGCGACGCCCAAAGGGATGAGGTACACCGCGAAAAAGAACAGCTTGCCCCGTCTGATGAGCCTGAGCAGAAGGAGGAGGGAGAGGAGTCCCACCGCGAAGGAGACGGCGAACCCCGTAAACAGGGGCCCCGGGGCTACCGCCGTGCCGAGGGCCCCCAGGTCCTTCATCTCCAGAATAAAGGCTCCGAGTATCGCCGGGATCGAGATGAGAAAGGCAAAC
>JBKHAJ010000065.1:0-14389 GCA_046542935.1 Spirochaetia bacterium
CGGAGGGAAAAGGGATCGCCGGGGATATTCATCCTCATCGTTGTCGCCCTCTTCGCCTTAGGCTGGCAGATAAGCCAGATCGACCTGTACAAGGCGGTCTCCGAGCTACCCGACGCCTGGCCGCCCCTGTCGCGGGTCCTGTGGCCCTGGGAAGCGGCCATTACCTATCGTACCGACGAAACTGCGGCACGGGCGCCGATCAAGATCGGGTGTGACGGCGAGATACCCCCCCTCCCCGAACAGGAGGAGGGGAAGCCCTACGTCTACACCGACCCGCGATGCGGTGAGCTCTCCGACCTCGACGAGAACAACGCAATCATCCCCGGAACCGAGATTACCGTCTACGGGGAGGGTTTCAAGCCCGACACCCGAACTGAGATCTGGTGGCGGGATACCATCGGCAACGAGTTCCGCCCCCGTTATGAGGGGGAATACGCGGCGGTGACTACCGACGACGAGGGATCCTTCGAGTATACAATGATCATGCCCTATCGCCTTATTCCTCCGAGCTCCCGGGGCCCCCAGATCCATCATGTTGTCGCAAAACAGGTCTTCCAGACCGGCGGCCCTATCGCGTCCGATCCCCTGCTCCTGACCATAGGACGAATGGTGGAGACCATCGTCATGGGAATGATGGCGACTATCTTCGGGATCTTCTTCTCCATTCCGGTCAGCTTTTTGGCCGCCCGGAACCTCATGTCCGGCTCGTGGATTACCATGGGCGTCTACTACCTGACCCGGGCCGTCCTCAATGTAATCCGGGCCATCGAGCCCCTCATCTGGGCCTTGATCGCCGTTGTCTGGGTGGGACTCGGTCCTTTCGCGGGAATCATAGCCCTGACCATCCACAGTATCGCGGCGCTGGGCAAGCTCTACTCCGAGGCCATCGAGAACATCGACAACGGCCCCATCGAGGCGATCCAGGCCACCGGGGCAAACAAGCTCCAGACCATCGTCTTTGCCGTCATTCCGCAGATGATTCCGCCTTTCGTGAGCTTTTCCATCTATAGGTGGGACATCAATGTGAGGATGTCGACCATCATCGGTCTTGTCGGAGGCGGCGGTATCGGCTTTCTCCTGGTGCAGTACATCCGGCTTCTGGATTACAAGGCGGCGGGAATCGCGGTATGGTTTATCGCCTTAACGGTGGCCATCCTCGACTACGTGAGTTCCGAGATCCGCGCCCGGTTCGTGTAGGTTTTCACTCCACCGGGTAGCGGTACGTATCTCCCCTCGGTCCCTCGAGGATATACCACTCCCCTTCCCGCCCGATTATCGACCGGTCGTGGAGGGGGATTTTTCCCCCTCCCTCGGGAAGATCCACGGCATAGACCGGCACGGCAAGGCCCGAAACCATCGCGCGCAGCTCCCGGACGATCTCTAATCCCTCCTCCAGGTTCACCCTCAGGTGCGAGGTCCCGGCGGCTAAGTCCCCCTGGAAAAGATAGTAGGGCTTGACCCGGGCGGCGGCCAAACCGTTAAAGAGCTCGGCGAGGGTCTCCGCGAGGTCGTTTACCCCCTTCAAGAGCACCGCCTGATTGAGGACGGGAATCCCCGCGTCGATGAGCCTCCCCGTTGCAGCGCGGGCCTCCGGGGTAAGCTCCGCGGGATGATTGAACTGAGTGACGAACCAGGAAGCGCCGGCGGCGCGCAGCTCCGCGGCAAGGTCAGACGTAATCCGGCGAGGCAAGACTACAGGCATCCTGCTCGCGATGCGCACGGTACGCCGGGGGGCCCCGCCCGCCGCCGCCCGAACGACGACAAAGAGCCTTTCGTCGGCGAGGGTCAGAGGGTCCCCTCCGGAAACGATCACCTCACGAATATCGGGACGACCGTCCAGATACCGCTCGGCCGCTGCGAGCTCTTCGGGGGTGATCCCCGCCTCGGCACCCGGCCCGCCTCCGGAATCACCTCCGGCTCCGCAGGTCAGGTAGCGTCTAAAACAGTGTCTGCAGGCGACGGCACACCTGTCCGCCGCCAGGAGGAGGGCCCGATCGGGATAGCGGTGAACGAGGCGGGGAACCGGAGAAAAGCGGTGCTCCCGGAGGGGATCGGCGTATTCGTAGAATTGTACCTCGAGCTCCCGGACCGTGGGGATACACTGCCGGCGGATTCCCTCGTAACCGGCGGCAAGATCGAGGTAGTAGGAGGTAGCGGCGAAGGGGAGGATGGGTGCCGCCCGGCCGCTTCGAGACGCTTCTTCGGCCGCTTCGAAAAAGGTCGCCTCCTCGAACGTCAAAGAGAGTCTTTTTTCGATATCTTCGCGGGATTTTACCTGTCGATTCTCGGTGTCATCGCTGTCGGCCATGGCTATCGGACATTGTACCCGCGGTCCCGAGGGGGCGCAACCCGAATATGCATGCCCGTATAAAGGTCAGCCCGCTCCATTCCGGCGGAGGGTTTCCGGAAGTTTTTAGATAGTCAGGGAAACGAGATCGGATTTATCCGGATCAATTGACCCGGCGGGTGGTATAGACCTGGGAGACGTAACTCGATTCGAAACCTTGTACTCTTTTGAGCCAGCCGAGGAACTTCTCCGCTTCCGCTTGATTCGCGTACGGTCCTATCCGGACCCGGTAGAAGTTGTCGGAATCAACCTCTTTGGTAGTTATCAGGCTCGCGATCCCCCTGCCGGCAAGCTCCTTCTTGACGTTTTCCGCCCGGGTCTTGCTGGTGTAGCTTCCCGCCTGGATCCAGTATTCTCTGACCCTCTCCGTCTTGGGAACCGCCGCTGCGGTGCGTTCGGGTTCGGGCCGGCGGGGCTGCGGTTTTACGGAAGCGGTTTCCTTCTTCGGATCGTGACGTTCTATGATCGGACGTTCTGCCGCCCGTTCTTCCCGCGCGGCTGCACCGGTGCCCTCGGAGGGCGGACCGTCCTTACCCGACACAGGGTCCGTCTCCGTGACCTGTTCTTCGGCGTCTTCCGCGGTTTCTTCGCCTGCGGGGGCCGGTTCCGCGTCTTCCCCTTCCTCGGGCTGCTCTTCCCCGCTCTCACCGTAGACTATAACGAACTCGTCGTCTTCCTCTCCGTCCCGGTCCTTTTCGATTCCGGGATACTCCTCATCACCCCGGACCCACTCTATAGGATCGAATTCATCCTCCTCCGCCGTTCTTCTCTCGACCGAAGCCGCCCCTCCCGCGGAGGGCCAAAAGAGCAAGAGGCCGACGCTCACCACGACGGCAACAAAGAGAACGGCGGAAAAGATTATCCAAAGCAGCTTTTTGTTTTCCATAGCTAGCGGTATCCTTCTTTTTCGAGAATGAGGGAGACCCTCCCGGCGAGGGCGGCTCGGTCTCCATCGTTGTATACGGTATAAATATCGACATCTTCGGCCGGGGACTGAAGTCTCATGTTCCTCTGACTTGTAAAACGCCGGACAACCTGAAGAAGGCTTAAACTATCCCGGCTCCGGGCCCTGCGGATCCGGGCGAATAGGGGGGCATCCACCACGAGCACCAGATCACAGAGTTTTTCGAGCCCCATGGTAAATAGGACCGCGGCATTGACCGTGATGTCGCTCTCCGGATGGGCGTCGATAAATTCGACGACCCATTGCCGCATGGGAGGATGAACGATGGATTCGAGGCGCTCGAGAGCTCGGCGGTCGGAGAAGACGATATCCCCAAGCTTCCGCCGGTCGATCCGGACGCCGTCGGCTACCTCGTTCCCGAAAGCGGCGATGATCTCCGCCGACTTCTCTTCGAGGGCCCGGTGGCCGAGCTTGTCCACGTCGATTTCCAGAAATCGGTATTCTTCGGTGAGGATTTCCGCCAGGGTGCTCTTCCCGGCGCAGTACTTTCCGGTTACGCCTGCGATCATGGCCGTCTAGTGGAGCTCGCCCCAACTCTTTCCGTGCTCGATTCCCACCTTAAGCGGCACATCGAGATCGGCGGCGTTTTCCATGACCTCACGGATGATCTCTTCCGCCTTCTCCACCGAGGCCTCGGGGACCTCGAAGATGAGTTCGTCGTGGACCTGTAACAAAAGCTTGGCCTCGGGGACCTCGGGGGGAAGTTTCCGGTCGAGACCGATCATAGCAAGCTTGACGATGTCGGCGGCGGTACCCTGGATGGGGGTGTTCACAGCGATCCGCTCGGCACCGCGCTTTTCCGCCTGATTGGCGGAATTGATTCCGGGGATGGGGCGGTGGCGGCCGAACATGGTCCGGGAGTACCCGGTCTCCTCCGCCTCGCCCACGGTCTTATCGATAAACTCGCGGATGCCCGCGTACCGGGCGAAGTAGGAATCGATGAAGGCATCGGCCTCCTTCCGGGGAATGCCCAGTTCCCGGCTGAGCCTGAATCCGGACATCCCGTACATGATGCCGAAGTTGATCACCTTGGCCATCCGCCTCTGAACGGCGGTCACCTCCGATTCATCGATGCCGAAGACCAGGGCCGCGGTGTTCCGGTGGACGTCCTTACCCTCTCTAAAGGCAGCCGAAAGGGCCGGGTCACCGGACAGGTGCGCCAGGACTACGAGCTCGATCTGGGAGTAATCGGCGCTTATAAACACATTCCCCTCGTCGGGGACGAAGGCGTTCCGTATCCGCCTCCCCTCCTCGGTCTTGATGGGGATGTTCTGCAGGTTCGGGTCCCGGCTGGAGAGACGCCCGGTGGCGGTCCCGGTTTGGATAAAGCTCGTATGTATTCGGCCGGTGTCGGCGTTTACGAGTTTGGGCAAACTGTCCACGTAGGTGGATTTGAGCTTAGACATCCCCCGGTAGCGGAGCACCAGTGCAGGTACGGGGTCCTCCTCGGCGAGGGCCTCGAGGACCGAATTATCCGTGGAGTAGCCGGTCTTGGTCTTCTTGATCGGCTCGAGCTTTCGCTTCTCGAAGAGCATTTCCTGGAGCTGTCGTGTCGAGTTGATGTTGAAGATCTCGCCGCAGAGGCGGTAGATCTCGTCCTCCGTCTCGGCGAGGCTTATCTCGAGCTCCTTGGAATACTCTTCGAGACACTCCTGTTCTACCCGGATACCGCTCAGCTCCATGTTCCCCAATATGGGGATGATGGGAACGTCCATGGTTTCGAGGAGAGACAGGAGATTCTGCTCCTCGAGATTATCCCGAAAGATCTCGTAGAGCCTGAAGGTGATGTCCGCGTCCTCCGCGGCATATTCGGTTGCCTGCTTCACGGGAACGATGTCGAAGCACTCTCCCTTGGTTACGACGTCGTTGAAGCGGATGGTCCGGTAACCCAGATACCTCTCGGCGAGCCCGTCCATCCCGTAGGTGGAGCTGCTCTCGAGGAGCCACGCGGCGATCATGGTGTCGAAGGCGATGTTGGTGATCTCGATACCCCACCGTTTCAAAACCTTGTAGTCGTACTTTAAGTTCTGCCCTACGAGCTCGAGCTTTGGATCGGTGAGGATCCCCTCGAGGGCATCCTTGATCCGCGCTTCCGGCAGACACTTACTGTCCGGGGCCTTTACGGGTATATAGCAGGCGTGTCCCGATTCGACGCTCAGGGAAAAGCCGAGTGGTTCCGCTTTCAAAGTATCGATGGCGGTCGTTTCGCAGTCGAAGGCGAAGACCCCCTTCTTCCGTACCTTGGAGATCCACCGGTCGAGGGCCTCTTCGGTCAGGACCGTCTCGTAGTCCGGGGCCGTGGAGGCAATGTCCTTCTGCGTTTCTTCCAGGGCCTCTTCCCTGCCGAGCTCCCTGACTATACTGTTCATCCCCTCTCTCAGGAAGAGGGGAACGGTCTTGTCGATCTCGAGATTTTTCAGCTCGAGTTCCTCCACCGGGCACCCGAGCCCGATATCCTTCTTCAGAATCACCAGGTCCCGGCTCATGTAGGCGGAGTCCCGTTCCGCTTCGAGCTTGCTCCTCTGCCCCTCCGGCAGATTTTCCAGATTTTCGTAAATCCCCTCGAGGGTGGTGTATTCGTTCAGAAGCTTTACCGCGGTCTTCGGTCCTATTCCCTTGACCCCGGGGATGTTGTCGGCGGAGTCTCCGATAAGCGCCAGATAGTCCAGGATCTGCTCCGGGTACACCCCGAGCTTCTCGAAAACCTCCTCCCGGCCGAGCTCGAGATACTCTCCTTTCTCCGGGAGAAGCACTTTGACGGGACCGCCTACGAGCTGCAGGAGGTCCTTGTCTCCGGAGATGATATAACACTCCCTGTCGGCGGAGACACAGTCGGCGGCCAAGGTGGCGATGATGTCGTCCGCCTCCATTCCGTCGACCCTGATCTTAGTGATACCGAGGCTGTCCAGAATTTCCTCGACCACCGGCACCTGATCACGGAGGTCCTGAGGCGTCTTGTCCCGGGTCGTCTTGTATTCGGGATACTTCTCGTGGCGGAAGGTGGGGGTCAGTGAATCGAGGGCCACCGCAAAAAACTTGGGATCGTACCGGTTAAAAAAACCGAAAAGGGTCCTGAAAAAGCCGAACACAGCGGAGCTGTTCCGTCCCTGAGGATTGAACAGGGGATTACGGATAAAGGCGAAGTAGGATCGGTATATGAGGCTATACCCGTCTAAGACATAGAGGGGAGGTTTCATGTGGTGATGTCGATCATGGAGGAGGTGTTCGCCGACCCTCCGTAGATCGATTTGCTCTTGCGCAGCTTCTTGATTTCTTTGATTTCACCGCGGATCTCTTCCATCTTCCGATGCAGGAGGTCCTGATTCTGCTTGCTCCGTTCGATGACCTGAGCCTTCATCTTTTCCAAGGTGGTCCGGAGCTTAGGAATTTCGGGTTCCTGGGCCGGGTAGACCGCCCGGTACATCTCTTCTAAGGGATCCACGACCTTCTGAAAGGTAAAAATTTCGTGGACTATCGCTTTTTCGAGCTCGGAATGGCGGCGGAGCTTTTCGATATCATTGTCGAGGATGTCCCGCTCCTGATGCTCGAGTACTTCCAAATACTGCTGAAATTTGGTCCGCTGATTAAGGAGGCTGTTCCTCAGCTTCTTGAGGATATTAACCCGTTCTTCGATTTCTTTGTTTGTTAAATCCATGTGTCCCCTCCCGTCGTTTCCGAGCTCTAACCGGCTACGTTGATACCTCCCTCCGACTGGTCCTGGGATGCGTTCGGATTTTTCATGATCTCCATCCAGGCCTCGCGAATCTCGCCTACCATCCTACGCACTTCCCGTATCGGCTTGGGGTCCTTCTTTACATTGGCATTGATAAGCTCCTGATTGAAGAACATGTACAAGCTGAAGAGGTTTTTGGCGATTTCTCCCCCCTTGTCAAAGTCGAGGGAAACCATGAGCTCGGTTATCACATCTTGGGCGCGGATTATAGCGCTGTTTACGATATCGAAGGTTTTTGATTCGGCTTCGAGAGTCTCGGCGGCAATGTCCATCTGCTTAATAGCTTCATCGTAGAGCATAAGAACCAGTTTCGCGGAGCTGGCCGTTTTGATGCTTGTTTCCTTATATGCGTTGAGCGGATTGTTTTTAGTCAAATCTAATCCTCCCTCCCTGGTTTCTTATTATTGGTTTCCCCGATTATCGGCATATCGATTGGTGTACTTTAACCTTTCGGGCGCATTAGGTAGTCTAATATTTTCCCGTATCGTCCATCAAGGCCCCCTCCTACCGTTATCCTCCGGCATGCCTGATAAGGGTCGACACCGGGACCACATCGTATCCCTGTGATATAAGCCCGTTGATAAGAATCCCTAAATCGTTAAAGAGGTAATCGTCCCTCGTCCCCTCGGGAATTCCGACCCTGACGGGGATGATCGATCCGGGTTGCTTCTTCTCGAGAATTTTTTCCACCAGCACGTGACCCGGATAGTAAAGCCCCCCTTCGGAGTTCCGCTCGTACTCCTTGGTCACCCAGTCGAGAGAATCGACATCCCTGCCCACATAGACGTAGTTCATCTCCCTGGAAGCTTCGATAATGAAGGAACTCACGAAATAGTAGGGAGCATGCCAGAGCAGAGCGAGCTCCTCCCCGGTCGCCCCGAAGTAATCGTCTTCGTTCCGGGCAAGTCCCCGCTTGATAAATTCCTTGTCGATCCTGAACCTGGCATCGGTCATGTTGAAATAGGTATAGAAGAGGGAGCCCACCTCGTGTCCCGAAGAAGCTATCTCCTGAACCGCGTCGGGATGACGCCGGATGAATTCCCCGTTTACAAAGAAGGTGGCGGTAATATCGTACTCTTTGAGGGTCGTCAAGGTTTCAGTGAGTCCTTCGACTCCGTCGACGGCGTTGAAGACCAGGGATACCTCCCTGCGGCGAATCCGGGAACCGTGGTCGAAATTGGTAAAGTCCACCGGTTCCTCATCTTCGGGAAAGGGCTCGTACCGTGTTTCAGGCGGATCGAAAAGGGAGGAGGTTCCCGCAAGCCCCATATTGTCCCTCACCTTGATCATGTTGGTGTAGCTCGTGGAAAAGCTTCGTTCCAAGTAGACCCGGTACTTCTCGGAGTAAGTCTTGGAAACTCCTACGTCCAAGGAATCGATCGGGCTCCAGGTCCCGTCTTCTCTCTTATACTCGTATTCGGTATCCGCTACTCGGACCTGGATTTTCCTGTTATCCTTGGAAAAGCCGTAAAGGTCTATCTGGGATAATCCTATCAGTCTTTGGGACCCGTCGGAGAGATCGAAAGAATCTATAGTGTGTTCCCCGGCTAAAATCAGCTCGGTCGGGGACTTCCACACCGCCTTTACAGCACCTGGAAAAGAAATCGTACGTTCATCCTCCCAGGAAAGGTAGTTTTTAACTCTGAAAGCGCCTTCTGTGACCAAGACCACCCTACCCGAATCCGGCGAAAGGATTACATCCCGTACTCCGGTATCGTCGGTCTCCACAAAGGAGGGTTTTTCCGCTTTTTCGGCCGTATCGAGGCGGAAAATCCTTCGAGTTTCCTGCCCGTCGATTATACTTCCGGTCAAAATCGTCACGAGATCGTTCCGTGACCACAGAACCTTCTCCACCCGGGTATTCCGGGGTAAAAAGAGATAGGGAAGCGATGCAATTTCCCCGACGCTCCGGTAATCCCGGCTGTTCAATAAATAGAGGAAGACGTTTCGCCCTCCTTTGTCCAGGAGGATCTTCCCCCCTTTCGGAGAAATCCAGAAGCGGTCGAAGTTGGGATCGAATTCGAAGGGGACCTTGCCGACGATGGTGCCGATCCCTAAAAGCTGTGAGTAGATACTGCGGGTAAAGAACTCGGCGCCCAATATCTGATAGACCTGGGAACCCTTCACATAATAGAGGGTGTTATCCCCGCCCCACCGGACGCTCCGAATGGTCCCCTTTCCGATGCGGCGGTACTCATCGGCAATGACCCGCCCGTTCTCGAGCTGATCGAGGGAGTAGTAATAGAGGCTGCTGCCCTTGCTGTAGACAAAAAACTTGGAATCCGGCGACCAGACCGCGTTGGGTCCGGTCAGGGAAAGTTCGACATTTTTCATGATAGTGGTTTCGGACTCTTCGGTTATGTCGAAAAGGACCAAATCGGCAAAAGCGGGAGAGGTCTGCTCGAGGAAAAGGAGATATTTTCCGTCGGGGGAAGCATCGGCCGGGTGTATCTTACCCGTTTGGATGGAATCCCCCCGGATGAAGGCGGGAAACCGGGGCACCGGAGATAGATTTTTAAGATCCGTATCCGTCCGAAAAACCCCGAACCGGTTCTGAACCTGGAGTTTCTCCACCTGAGGCAGGTACAGGATGCGTTCGGGATAGAAGGAGAGCTGCCTCATCGTCTCTTCCTCGAGATCCGCAGCGAAGAGGGTGTCGAAGCCGTCCCCCGAAGGAAGCTCGGCGGACGCCGTAAATAAGAGGGAATTATCTTCCGATAGATCGAGGCCGGAAAAGGTGACCTCGGGATAGAGGGCTGCCGCGCAGAGCAGCAATAACGGCAGTATCAGTCTTTTCTTCATAATCAGTGTAATTTTCGGCACGATGGGGCTATTTATGTAGACGATTTTACCGATAGGAAAACGGTGAGCTCTTCATCGAGTTCACTCAACTGGTTCTCCAACCTCTCGAGCCGTTCCATGCTATGAGAGGCCTGAAGACATTCGAGCCTTTCGAAGGTCGAATCGATTACATCCGAGAAACAATTTCCGTCCCTGCATTGAGCGCCGCAAAAAGGGCAGTAAAAAAAGTCATCCGACAAGCCGCTCCCGCAGAAAGGGCAAAACAGAATCTCCTCCATATCATATCAAGTATATGGCCAAATTTATTCCGGGGCAAGGAAAAAGTACCGTCCGGTCCATGTACTACAAGAGCTCAGCCGCGAGCTCAGCGAGTCGGCTTCGCTCCGACCTGAGGAGAGTCACGTGGCCGAAAAGGCGCTGTCCCTTGAAGGCTTCAACTAAGTAGGTCAGCCCGTTGGAGTTTGAGTCGAGATAGGGACTGTCGATCTGATAAGGGTCCCCCGTCAGAACGATCTTTGTATTTTCTCCCGCCCGGCTCACGATGGTCTTTATCTCGTGGGGTGAGAGGTTCTGGGCCTCGTCGATGATAATGTACTGGTTGGGCAGCGAGCGTCCTCGGATATAGGTAAGGGCCTCGATCTCGATCAGGTTGTTCACCAGGAGGTTGTCCACGTTTTTTATGTTGGACCTCCTGTATCCCTGCATGATGTATTCGAGATTGTCGAAGAGCGGCTGCATCCAGTGGGTGAGTTTTTCTTCTTTGTCCCCGGGGAGGAATCCTATGTCTTTTCCCATGGGCACCACCGGGCGGGTTACGAGCACCCGGGAGTAGATATTGTCCTCTAAGACCTTCTTGAGGCCCATGGCGATGGCGAGAAGGGTCTTCCCGGTTCCGGCCTTTCCTACCATGCTGACTAGAGAAATCGAATCGTCGTTCAAGAGATCGAAAGCGATCTCCTGCTGTGGATTGAGGGCCTCGATACCCGAAACCTCCTCCAGGGAATCGGAAAAGAAGTGGACCAGCCCGGTATCGGGGTGAAAGCGTCCGATGATCGGTTCATCCTCTCCCACCGTCTGCATAATCAGGCACTCGTTGGGGAAGAGCTGTTCGTTCCAGGCTATCTTCCCGTCCCTGAGGAAAGAGGCCCGGGTATCGAGGGAAATATCCACAACCCGAAAACCGGAATACAGTTCGTGGATGTTCACTTTCTGCTTTTCGTAATCCACCGCCTTGATGCCCAAGACGGTCGCTTTGACCCGGGCGTTTATATCCTTGGAGACGAAGAAGACCTTTTTACCCTCCTGCTTGAGGGCGTAGGCGGTTAAGATGATCTTGTTGTCGGTTTTCTGCATATCCAGATCCATGGGGCCCGTCTCCGGGGGGCGTACGATGACCCGCAGGATGGAGCCGTTGTCCATCTTGACCCCTTCGTTCAGATTTCCGCTCTTTCCGAGCTCGTCGAGGAGCCTGATGGCATGCCGGGCGTTTCGCCCCTTTTCATCCCTGTAGGTCTTCAGGCGGTCGAGCTCCTCGAGTACCCACAAGGGGACTATAACCTCATTGTCCCGGAAGCTCAGGATGGCGTCCGCTTTATGGATAAACACATTTGTATCTATGACGAATGTCTTGACGTTTGCGGCCTGATTGTCGCTCACTCCGTTCTCCTTGGGATATTATCTGATGTCGAGGTTTTCCAGACTCTTTTCGATTCTGTCGGCGTACCTGGTGTACAGCTCGTACGGAGCACCGGATTCTATAATGACAATCCTCCTCCCCGAAACCTTTACCGCGGTAGTATACATATAATCCTCGCCGTTGTAAGGGACCCCCCACTCCATCCTGATCGTTTCCCCCGCTTTTTCGGGGCCCGAAACGAGGGAATATCCCTCCTCCCGAAGATGGGCGGCAAGCGTCTCCGCCCAGAAATCGGTGTCCATCCGAGGGTAGTTTTCCACCGTGCGGATTCGAAACCGCACCCCCTCCGGTGAAACGGCGAGGTAGTTTCCCCTTTCCGGACGCCTTATCTCGGCGAAACCCTTAGGCGCCTCCGCCCGGTAGGGGCGGCATCCGGCGAAAAGAACCAAGCCGCAGAGTACCGCCGCTGCCGCCGCCGTCGATTTTAGTCCCGCTTTACGTCGTTTCATCGCGTCCCTCGGATAAACGAATAGAAGTCCACCGAGTTGACCCATTCGAAAGAAGAGGGAATGTCGGATGGAAGATCCTGCTCGAGGAAATTGATCTGCACATCAAGGAGGGCGTACCGCCTTTCGTGTTCGAGCCTGCGGAGTCTCCCTTCGAGACCCTCGAGCTCGGTGAGGATCTCCATGAGCTCCCGCTCCACCGCCAGGGTGGCGCCGAACCCGGTTTCTTCCAAGAACGTCATGTTCTTCTCCAGGATCTCCTCCCTTCCGGATACGGCCGCCCGGAGGTACAGGATCTCTTCCCTTACATCGCGGGCCGACGGGGAGTACTCGGTAACCCCTTCGGAACTCTCTTCGAGGAAGCTTCTCAATGCGGGCAGCCGCGAGTCGGGAAGCCGCGCCGAGATCGAACCCTCCGAGCGGAAAAGATAGTACCCCCCTTTAGATTCGATCCATTCGGCCACTTCCTCGGAAACCGATTCGGGATCGGCCCCTAGGACCGCCGCTTTCACCGAATGGGCCAGGTAGGACCCGCCGCCGGCGGTCTCCCGAGGGGCCGGCTCCTGCGCCTCGGCTTCCCGGATGAAGCCCGGACCGAATCCTAACACGAGAAACACCGCGAAACATACCAGCGTCGTCTTCATGACCCCTCCCTCGAAGCGAGAAGGCTCAGGAGGGGCTCGAAGTTCTCGTCGAAGGCGTCTTTGTCGGGAAAAAAGAGTTCCGCTACGTGGATTTTTTTCCCTTCCACGTATACCCCTACGAGATAATAGTAGGGTTCCCTCTCTTTGCCGGTAAAGAGGACCGCCTTGAACTCGTCGGTCCCGGTTTCGGCTTCCCGCGCCTCGGCGTAGAAGGGTGAGAGGTGATACTCGAGGGCGTCCCGCCAGAAGGTTTCGTCCCCCGCCGGATCATTTGTGACCGTCCCCATCCGGACCCGGACCCCCGACGGATTCTCGGCGCTGAAGTACCTCGCCTTGTCGAAGACGGCGAAGTTTCCGGTCAAGTTCTCGAGACCCTTCGTGCCTTTCAGCTCGAATATCGACGGATGCAGGGGATGAAGATTTTCGATCCACGGAAAGGGGATATCCCTCTCCAGGGTCCCGTAGTAATCGAGCCGGGACCGGAGGGCCACGGTAATCCGGGAGTATTTGATAAGCTCCTTGAGATGGTCGAAGCGGAGCTCTATCCCTTCGATCTCTTCGGTGAGCCTCCGTATCTCCCGTAAAATCTCGACCCGCTCTTCCGGGTCCTCGGTTTTCTCGAGAAGGACGTAAAACCGGTCCCGGGTCTCCCGGGCGATCCGTAAACGGGTCTCTAAATCGGTGAAGTATTCGGTAACGTCGACGGTCTCTTCCCACGAGTCGAGGACCTCCCCGTAGGTGAGTATTATCTCCACAAGCGCTGCAAAGCGTTCCGCCGGGACCCGGACAACGATGGAGTCCCGGTAGGACTCCTCCACGTAGCCTCCTTCAGACTCCGATAGAGCCTGGACTTTCGCCTTGGTTTCCTCGATATCATCGACCAAAAGCTCGGCGTAGCCCGAGTAGACCCGCTTCCGATCCTGTGCCGGAGGCCTGACGGCTGCGCTTCCGGCGGCATCCGGGGGGGTCTCCGAGGCGGCCGCCTCATCGGCCGTTGAACCTAACGGCGCCGAACGCTTCGCCGCCTGTTCACTCACCTCGGGTGCGGGCGCAACCTCCTCATCGTAGGCGGAATACTCCTTCTCGGCCGATCCCGCGAACACACCGTTCCGGCACGTGACGACCGATGCCGCGGCGGCCAAAACGAGAAGCGCCAGTGCAACGGGTAGCGTCCGGAACATCCAATTCATCTCCTAAAACCCGGAAACCATGGTCAAATTATGATCTTCTATGAGCTTCAATGCGGAATCGATATCTTCGACCCGGAAAATGACGACCGCCTTATCGGCACTCTTTTCCAGGGTCGCGTACAGATATTCGATATTGACGTTGTTGTCTTCGAAGATCTTCATCACCCGGGCGAGTCCGCCGGGCTCGTCCGCAACCTCGATGGCGAGGACTTCCGTAACCTTCGCGGTAAACCCCCCGTCCTTGAAGAGCTTCAACGCCTTTTCATAATCATCGACGATGAGCCTCAATATTCCAAAATCGGCGGTATCGGCAATGGTTATCGCCCGGAGATTCACTCCGCCCTCACCGAGCAGCGCGGTGACCTCGCCCAGCCTGCCCGCGGTGTTCTCCAGAAAAACGGAAATCTGTTTGACCGTCATTGTTTTCTCCTCTCTTTATACCTGCTCTATCTACCTTACAATTGTCTCTTGTCGATGACACGCTTTGCCTTACCCATGCTCCGTTCGATCGCTTTCGGCTCGACCAGCTTGATCCGGGCGAGCATGCCCAGCTCGGACCGGACCGCC
>JBKHAJ010000066.1:0-14388 GCA_046542935.1 Spirochaetia bacterium
CCTGTCCGGCGACCTTTTCCAGATTTTCGGCCACAAAGGTGTAACACCAGTTGTCCATTATCGCCGGATTCGGGATGATCTTACCGGCTAAGTGTATGTCCCCCGCACGGTAGCCGGTCTCCTCGACAAGCTCCCTCGAGGCCCCCTCCTCGGGCTTCTCGTTTCGGTCCAAGACACCGCCGGGAAACTCGATGGTCAAGGTCTGACTTGCCTGCCGGTACTGATGGACCATCAGAAAACACTCCCGGCCGATGGTGTCCCGGGTAACCGGCACTACATTGACCCAGTCGGGGCTGTCCAAGACGATGAACTCCCCCTCGTGCCCCATGGAGGATGTCCGGCTGATACTGTACACATCGAAGACTACCGATTGGAGAAGCCGCTTCCGTCCGAGCTCTCTCCACACGAGGTGTTCCTGTCTCTGCATCGGTTTCCTCCTAGAAATGAAGCCCCAGTTCGAAGGATATAGGCGTAAAGGACCTTCCGTTTATATTTTCGCCGTTGATGTAATATTGAGTATACACGACAAACTCCCCTAAGGTAAAAATCCGTAAAAATACTCCCGCCCCGGTGGTGAACAACAGGCCCCTTCCCCGATCACCGAAGTAATCGTAGTAGCCGGAATCGAAATATACCAAAAACCCGGGGATCAGTCCCTGCCAGATAATCGCTGGAAGATTGAGCCTGAAATCGAGATTCAGGGACGTCTTGAAGGGGGCGTCGAATCGTCCTTTGTCCACTCCCCGGACCATGCTTCCCATGCTTACCGATCGGCGCAGAGCCCCCGCGGTCTGCCGGATGACGGCGGGCACGTACTGACCCGCGTAGATGTCCAGCATCAACATGCCTCCGAAGTAACCGCCTATGATATGATTCCCCGCATCGTTGACGATTCCGAAAACGGGGAGGAATCCGAAGACGTGGGTGTTGGCCGCGAAGTAGTGGGCCCTCCCGAGAATCGAATTGAACAGAAACGGCGGCGCATATACCAGCGAAACCTGACCGTAGTATCCCCTCCACATCCCCGAACGGAAAAGATAATCGAGACTATCGAGGGACATCCCCAGTATAAAGGTGGTTATGAAACTTCCCTCTTTATCGGTTTCGGGGTTCTGGAAGTAGAGCTGATTGGGATTGTCCTGCCAGTACTTATCTATGTAGCTACTGATATGGAAAAACGCTTCGAGAAAGTTACGTTCCCGCTCGAGGTCCCAGACAATCCCCTGACTCAAACCAAAGGCCCAATGGAAGTTGATCCGCCAGAAATAGGGAGCCGTTGTCGGATCGAAACCGGCCTCCGCTCCGGTGTAGGGTGTCCCGTCGGGCAGGTAATAATAGCCGACCTCGTCGGTCTCGAAGCCGGCGCTTATCCAAAAGGTAGTATCGACGAGAGGGAAGAAGCTTACCCCCCTGTATCCGAAGTGGACGGTTGTTCCTATCCAATGGATGTCAGGTTCTATGACGATGTCGTCGTTCCAGGGAAGTTCGAGTCCGAAGCACACTCCGCCTAAAGCCACGAGGAAGAGACTCAGCAGCAGTATTTTTCTAAAAAACCTAATAAGCCTCTTCATTCTCGGTCCTGAACTTATTTACCTCAGCGAGGAGCGATTCGATCAAGCTCTTGTTCTTACCGCTGATGCCGCTGACGTGGGTCACCGATGAATTGATCTCCCCGATACCTCCGGTCATCTCGTCGATGCTCCGCCGTATTTCCTCGCTGACCTGGATAACCTTCCGCATTTCGTCCAAGACCACCTTGCTTCCCGACTGCATCTCGTTGGAGCCGCTTCGAACCTCCGCGGTTATACTGTTTATCTCGGTCAACGCCTGGAGGATCTCGGAGCTGCCGCTGCTCTGCTCCATCATACTCTGTTTTATCTCTCTTTCCAATCCCGCTACCGACTCGATCTGGTCCTGGACCTCCTGAAAGGATTCCTGAGAGCGCCGGGAGGCGCCGACCACCTCGTCGATGGTCACCTTGATTCCCTTGAGCTGAGCATCCACGTCCTTGGATTTGACCGAGGCGTTCTCGGCGAGCTTTCGGATCTCGTCGGCGACGACCGCGAATCCCCGGCCGTAGTTTCCCGCGTGGGCCGCTTCGATGGCCGCGTTCATGGCCAGAAGATTGGTCTGGGCGGCGATCCCCGCGATGATCTTATTTGTTTCCAAGAGGGCCTCCGACTGATCGGCGATCTCCCTGACCCGGCGGTCCGATTCGTTCAATACGTTCCGTCCCGAATGGGCCGCGGAGGTAAGCTGCTCGAAGCTCCCTTCCATACGCTCGACGTTGTTGGTAACCGATTTGATATTCGCCACCATCTGTTCGATCGAAGCGGAGGACTCCGTTACACTGGCCGACTGATTCTCGATAAGATTGTTCAGAGATTCGATATTCCGTGTTATCTCCTCCACCGACGCGGAGGATTCGTTGACGCTGGTCACCTGATTCAAGGTCTGGTTCCTGATGCTCTCCACGTTCGCTGTTATCTGATTGACCGCCGCCGCGGTCTGGTCCATGTTGGTCGCTAAGTCGAGACCGATCGCGGAGAGCTCGGTGCAGCTCCGTTTGATACTTCCGATCATTCCGGTGATACTCTCGGTAAAGCTGTTGAGCTCGGATGCCATTTCTCCCACTTCATCGGTACTGTCCACGGCAATCCGCCGGGTAAAATCTCCCTCGGCCATGGTAGCGCTCAACTCCCTGACCCGGGCGAACCGCTTTGCGAGGCGCGACGAAAAAACCAGTGCTAATGCGAGGGCCGCTACCAGGCTTATCATCGTCGCCCCGATAAGGGTAAACCGTCCTTCGGCGGCGGTCCTCTCCAAGTCGCCCACGTGTTCGTCAATAATGCCGCCGATAAGCCGCTCCATGTCCCGTCCTGTTTCCAAGAAACCGGTATAGGCCCGATCGAACTGGTCGTCTAGGGCCTGACTGTTGGTCCCGTTTTCGAGAAAATATGCGAACCTCTGCTCGGCCACCCGGGTAAACGCAACGAGCTGGTCCCGCACAAGAACGGCCAAGCTTTTGAGCTCCTCCGCTTCGAGCGGTTTGATCCTGCTCAAATCCCCTTCCCCCCCCTCTACCAGGGCCCGGGCATAGCGGGAAGCCTCGCTCAAGAGAGTGTTTATGTCCTCAATGGTCACCTGCTCGTCGCCGGCAGCGAGGAGCTCCTCGAGCCACAGATGGGCCTCGGTCGTGTTGAGGAGAATTTCATACGAGGCTTCGATGTGCGGAATTTCCACTCTGGATATGCGGGAGCTTGTCCGGTCTAACCTGCCGAGCTGCAGGAAACTGATAATCCCGGCGACGAGGATAATCAGAAAGAGCAGGCTGAAGGCGGTTAAGAATTTTGTTCGTATGTTCATAAATCCATTATACTCACTTTCTCCAAGGGTTTCTATATATTTAATACTTCCACTGAAATTAAAATCCTTGCAATTAAGTTTCCACTCCGCTATATTAGTATTATATTATGATATTTTTCGCACAAACGAAAAGGTCATCGATCCCGGATCCGAGTACATATCGTTATAGAGCGAAACGAGCGTACCGCCCTTACCTGCATTTAGTCAACAAGGCCGAGAGGTTTATCCAGCTCCAATTCGACTCCAACTTCACTTAGGTTCTTATACCGCCCTAATCAGCACCCCGGAATCACTGTTTTGCTTGTTCGTGTGAGAATTCTATATCGAGAGGGAGGAGTATGGATTTTTTTGGTTTCATTGGAAAGAATTGGGATCGCATCCTGACCGAACTCGGACGGCATCTATTCATCGTTGCCCTGTCGCTCCCCATTTCTATTATTTTGGGCGTAACCATCGGAATTCTCATATCCCGGAACAAACAGGTCGCCCGGATCGTTATCTACTTCGCCAGCGTGCTCATGACTATCCCGAGCCTGGCTCTCTTCGGCTTCGCCGTGCTTCTCTTGGCGCCGCTGAATGCGGGCATCGGAATCCCGCCCACGGTACTTGCCCTTGTCGTTTATTCGCTGTTGCCGATTACCCGGAACACCCTGATCGCGGTCAAGTCGGTGGACCCCGCGATGGTCGAGGCGGCCCGGGGAATGGGAATGACCAATAGTCAGATCTTGAGAAAAATACGTCTCCCCCTGGCCATCCCCATCATCATGGCGGGACTCCGAAACGCCGCGGTCATGGGGGTGAGCGTCACCACCGTCGCCTATCTTATCGGAGCGAGGGGTTTAGGGTACTTCATCTTCTCGGGCTTGAGCCGTTCCCGGGTGGATATGGTCCTCATAGGGGCCATCGTCGTAGCCGGCTTAGGAATAGGCACGAATTACGCCCTGCTCAAGCTCGAAGATCTTATAACGCCGCGGGGCCTGCAGGTCTCCAGAGAACAACACTAGAGAGGGGAGAAACAAGGAATGGCAATTGAACTGAAAAATTTACGCAAAGTATTCGATGAAAATTTTGTCGCCGTAAACGACATAAACTGCACCTTCGAGGATAAAACCCTGACCGTTCTCATCGGTCCCTCCGGCTGCGGAAAGACCACCACAATGAAGATGATCAACCGGCTCATCGAACGTTCCGGCGGGGACATACTCTTCGACGGGACCTCCATCGATGAGATGAATCGAATCCAGCTGAGAAGAAGCATCGGCTACGTCATCCAGGAGATCGGACTGTTTCCTCACATGACCATTTACGAGAATATCGCCGTGGTTCCCCGCCTCTTGAAATGGAAGGAGGACATTATCCGCAAAAGGATTGACGAGCTCTTGGATCTGGTCAACCTCGACCCGAGAATCAACGCCCCGAAGTATCCCTCCCAGCTCTCCGGGGGCCAGCGGCAGCGGGTAGGAGTCGCCCGGGGACTCGCCGCCGATCCGGACATCCTCTTGATGGACGAGCCCTTCGGAGCCATCGACCCCATCAACCGTGAGAAGCTCCAGGACGGCTTTTTGGAAATCCAGCAGGAGATCCACAAGACCATCGTCTTCGTCACCCACGACATTCGGGAAGCCATCAAAATCGGAGACAGAATCGTAATCCTCGACCGGGGAAACATCGTCCAGTACGACGATACCATGAACGTGATCCACAACCCCAAGAACCAGTTCGTTGAAGACCTCTTAGGAGCTGACCGGGGACTCAAGGGTCTCGAGCTGATCCGGATCAGAGACAACTACGACACCGACTACTTTTCCTTCAATACGGAAGGAGAGGTCACTGTTCAGGAGGCCCTCGACAGGCTCAAAGAGCAGCATCGTACCTTCGGTTTCGTCGTCGACGGCCGGGACCGGCTGAAAGGGTATGTCACCCAAAAGGAACTCAGTAAGTCCGAAGACAAGAGTCAGCCTATTACTCCGCATATCAAGGAGACCACGACTATTCGCCCCGAAGCCAATCTCATGGAGGCGTTGTCGATGATGTTTACCACCTCCATTACTTCGGTCCCGGTGATCAACGACCGGGAAAAACTTTTAGGGGTTGTGCGATTCAGAGAGCTCTTGGATAAGGTCGAAGAGATTACCCTCCAAATTCAGCAGGAGGGGGAGGAGGACTGACCGATGTTTCAATATATAGCGGCAAACCCCGGATACATCCTCGAAAAAGCCTGGGAGCATTTTTACTTATTTATAATTTCTTGGGCGATAGCGGTGGTAGTCGGAATCGCTATCGGGATTTTCGTGACCCGTCCGGGGAGGAAGCGGATCGGCCAGGCCATTTTGAGCGTCATGGGGGCCGCTCAGTCGGTTCCCAGCATAGCCATTATAGCCCTGGTGTTCATCCTCTTAGGAATAGGCGGCACACCGGCCATTGTCGCGTTATTCTTGTACAGCCTCGTTCCCATCATCTTCAACAGCGCCTCGGGACTCTTAAGCGTGGATCCGGCCATGCTCGAGGCGGCTCGGGGAATGGGTATGACCAAGAGACAAATCCTCTTCAAGATCGAGATGCCGGTAAGCATCGCACCCATTGCCTCGGGGATGCGGAGCGCGGCCACGATAAACATAGGGACCGCCACAATCGCCTCGGCCATCGGTGCCGGGGGATTGGGTGAAATGATCTTCATAGGCTTACGGCTTATGAATAACAACATGATTCTAACGGGTGCCCTCTTTTCGGCGTTGATGGCTATCATCGTAGACACCGTCCTCGCCGGAGTGGAGTCGAGTGTGACCTCCGAGGGCATGAAACTACGCGAAAATTATTTTTAAAGGAGTTATTATATGAAACGTTTTCTAACAGTACTTTTTCTTCTGATCCTCGTATCAGGCATGGTATTTGCCGAGGGTAAGAAGGAAGCTAAGTCGATCCGGGTCGGATCGAAGAATTTTACCGAGCAGTACATCATCAGCGAGATCATGGCGATGCTCCTCGAGGATAACGGCTTCAACGTCTCGAGGGATTTCGGGATGAGCACCACCGTCGTTCGGAATGCGCTCACCACCAACCAGATCGATATCTACGCCGAATACACCGGGACCGCCTGGGCGACCTTCCTCGATCAGGAGGAACCCATTCGTGACCCCGACAGGCTCTTCCGGGAAGTAGCGGAGATGGATACCGGTATCGAGTGGCTGTTCAAGCTCGACATCAACAACACCTACGCCATGGCGGTTCCCGCCAGTTTTGCCGACCGGCACAATCTTGAAAACCTCGAAGATCTTGCGGACTTGGTCAACGAAAACCCCGGCGACTACACCTTCGCCATCGATTTCGAGTTCTACGAAAGGGCCGACGGCTTCTTCGCCATGGCCGACCACTACGGCATGGACATCCCCAAGGATTCTAAGAATGTCAAGACCATGGAAATCGGGTTGAGTTACGAAGCTGTCGATCAGGGGGACGTAGACATAGCGATGGTCTTCGCCACCGACGGTAAGATCAAGAAGTTCGACATGGTCGTCCTCGACGACAACAAGAACTTCTTCCCCGTCTACAGCCTATGCCCCACTATGCACGAAGACTCCTACAATATGTATCCCGAGGTAAGGGACATTCTCCTGCCCCTCCAGGATCTCTTAGACGAAACAACCATGATCGACATGAACTACTTAGTCGACGCCGAGGGTTCCGAGCCCGAAGAGGTCGCCGAGCAGTTTCTGACGGACAACGGTCTTATCGACTAATACTCGACACCGTGTTTGACGAGCCCCCGTTCGGACGGGGGCTTTTTTTATCGACGGTCATCGCGATACCGAACTGGCTCGAAACCGGCCCGTCAGAATACGAAATAAAAAGGGAGCTTCTCCCGGGAGACTTCGTAGACGTTGTTCCGGATATTCTCCTCGAGCCAGGTCTTGAGATCGTATTCGAAAGGTGTTTTGTTTTTTTTGATAAGGCGCTCGAAGTGGACGTAGAACTCGTACTCGTCGAGGAATACTCTGTCGTCGACGACATCGACAACGTGATAGTAGGTTTCCACGGTGTCGTGTCTCTTCTCGGAGGTGCCGAACTTTTTGTACCAATCACCCGATCGCACGGTACGCCTCTCTGAGACAATTTTAGGGCGGGGAAAACGAAAAAGCAAATCCTTTTTCGCCCGCCGTGCCCACCCCCGCCCCGGCAATGTACTTTTCTCCACGTTACGGGTACACTGCACCGCATGGCCTATCTCATCGACAAGAGCTCCAGCATCCCCCTGTACAGGCAGGTCAAGGAATACATTCTCACCCTGATCAACAGAGGAGAGGATGAAAACCTCATGCTCCCGCCGGAAATCGAGATAAGTACCCAATTCGATATAAGCAGGGCTACGGTGCGGACCGCGATCCTCGAGCTGGTCCAAGAAGGGGTCTTAGAGAGGGTCCCGGGAAAGGGGACCTTTATAAAGGAAAAACCGAACACCCTCCTCTTCGCGAATTGGATTTCCCGGGAGCCCCACACCGAGGGGATAATCGCGGACATCCTTACCCGATTCAACGAGACCCGCCGTGAAGGTTTTATAAAAAACTTAGGCATCCCCTACCAGGAGATCGAGAGGCAGCTCTTAGTCCTCGCCGCGGGAGGCGAGGCCCCCGACATAACCGCCCTCATCTACCTGTGGACGCCTCTTCTCGCCTACAACGGAGCCTTAGAGCCCTTGGACGATCTGTATACCCCGGAGATCCTTTACGACTCCTACGAGCGGACTCTCGAGGGGGTCACCTACAAAGGCGAGCACTACGGCATGAACTGGAACAACGCCCCGGGAATCCTCTTCTATCACCGGGACATCCTCGCCGAATGCACCGGAAGCCGCGAGCTCCGGGCGGAATATTACGACGAGCTTGCCGAGCTCTTCGCGGAGATCCACGAAAACTCCGGGGGGGAGATCATCCCCTTCTCCATCCCGATTTTAGACGACGAGCTCTTCTTTCTCTTTTCCCTTTCGCCCTTTCTGAACTCCTTCGGAGGGGGGATCTTCGATGAAGCGGGCGAAATCATCTTTCATTCGGCCGAGAACCGGAAGGCCTTCCGGTGGCTGAAAGAATTTATCCGGAAGGGACACGTCAATATTACCAATAAGTTCTGGAAGAACCGGAAGCTCTTTTCCATCGGAAAGCTCGCCTTCGCATTAGAAGGCCCCTGGATGCGTAGGGTCATCCCTTTCTTAGGGGAGAGACCGGAAACCGGCCTGACCGATATCGGCTTTTCCACCCTTCCTAAGACCCCGAACGGCGAATCCCGTTCGATACTGTGGAATCACACCCTGTCCATTTTCAAACAGTGCCGCAATAAGGAGCTTGCCCGGGACTTCATCCGCTTCCTCGTTTTCGATCCGACGACAGCCGAAGAGTATTACAAGACCACCGGTATGCTTCCGGTCATGAAAAGCGAGCTCGAGGCCAATCCGGTATACGACGATCCTCTAGGTAAGGTGCTGAAAAAGCAGATGAAGAAGGCCTATCCGATACGGGTCTTCGATCCCGCCTCATTCATTCTCTCGGTAAGCGTCTGCGCGAAAGCGGCCCGGGAGATTCTCTTAGGGGGCCGGGACATCGCCTCTACATTAAACTCCCACGCCGAGATCATCCGGACCATGCGCCGGTAGAGTCTTATGCCTATCTTAGAGAGTGCCCCCGATCGTGGGGATAAAAATTCTCTAATTGGCCGTGATAGCTTGAATTACTAAGCTCACACTGCTTTAAAAAAAGCCACGGTCAGCTAAAACCCTGAGCGAACATGTTTTAGACCAATTCCATCCCCACGATCGGGGGCACTCTCAATATCTTATGATCCTTTTGCAAAAAAATCCATCTTTTCCGTCGATATCTCTATTCCGCTGACGTGAGAATGAAGCTAAACTATAATCCATGGAACGAAAGGAACGGGTCTTGAAGGCCCTCGAACGCAAACCAATCGATCGTTTCCCCAGCCAGACCAATTACACGGCCGGTCTCGGCGAGCTCTACGCCGATCACGCGGGGGTCGATCTTGCCGATTTGGACGAGCTCTTCGATAATCATCTCTTGAGACTCGACGTGAGCCGCTCCCGGAGGGTGTCCCCGGACGGAAAAGTCGCCTACGACTGGTGGGGGGCCGGATTCTCCACATCCGAAGAGGGGTATTTAATCGTGGATTCTCCCCTCGCCGCGGTCGATCCGGAAAGCGCCGGAAACGAACTCTTTACCTCCGGGGGTTTCTCCCGGCCCGATCCCGAAGCGCCGGACCTCCTCGACGGGGCCCGGGACGCCTTGGCCGCGGAGGGGAAAGGGAAATTCGTTATTCCCAACTTCGGGTTCGCTCTCTTCGAGCGTGCCTGGTCGCTTCGGGGGTTCGAGCAGTTTATGCTCGATCTGGCCATGTATCCCGCCTTCTCGGAGACTCTCCTCGAGGAGATCACCGAGATCCAGACGGCCTTGGCCGCGCGATTCGTCGAGCTGGGAGTCGACGGAGGCTACTTCGGCGACGATTTGGGCGCCCAGAGGGGAATGCTCTTCTCCCCGGAGGTGTGGCGGAGGATCTTCAAGCCGAGGATGCGGCGGCTCTTCTCGGTCTTCACCGACGCCGGACTCCCGGTAATCCTCCATTCCGACGGAGATATTCGGGAGATCATCCCCGACCTCATCGAGATCGGTTTGACCGCCCTCAATCCCTGCCAGCCGGAAGTCCTCGACCATGGATGGCTCAAGCGGGAATACGGGCGGGACCTTGCGTTCTACGGGGGGCTCTCCACCCAGGAGGTTTTTCCCCGCGGCGATCCGGACAAAGTCCGGGAGGCGGGACGCGCCTGCGTCGAAACCCTCGGCGCCGACGGGACCGGGCTTATCTACGGTCCCTCTCACCGTCTTATGACCGACGTGCCCCTCGTGAACCTGGACGCCTACCGGGAGACCTTGGAGGACCTCACAGTCGTACACGAACAGTCATAACAAGGAGAGTCCGAATGAACTTAAGTAAACGCAAAGAAATACTCGTTTCAGCTCATAGAAAACACTTCGGCGAACCGCCCGCCGTAATCGGCCGCGCCCCCGGGCGGGTCGACCTGATGGGAAGCCACACCGATTACAATCAAGGATACGTGATGACCATGCCCATCGACCGGGACGTGTGGATCGCCGCCTCGGAGATCGAAGAGGGGGCATCGACCAGCGTACTGGTGAGCCTCAATTACGAAGAAGCCGCGGAATACTCCTCGGACGATCCGAGGCCGGGGGCGCGCTCTCCCTCGGGCGACCCGGCATGGGTCGATTACGTGGCCGGGGTCGCCCGGAAGGGATTAGATCGGGGTCTCCGGGTTCCCGGTATTCGGGGGGTTATCCACTCCACCGTTCCCATCGGGAGCGGCCTCAGCTCATCAGCGGCACTGGAATCGGCCGCGGCTGTAATCTTCGACGCCTTCGGTGAGTGGGACCTTCCCCGCACCGAAACGGCCAGGCTGTGCCAGAGGGCGGAAAACGAGTTCGTCGGGGTCAGCTGCGGAATCCTCGATCAATACTCGGCGCTCCTCGGGGAACGGGGAAAAACGGTCCTCCTCGACTGTCGGGGTCTCTCCCACGAGGCGGTCCCCTTTCCGAAGGAGTTTATCGTCGTCATCTGCAACACCAACGCCCCCCGCAGTCTCTCGGGATCGGAGTACGGTGAACGGAGAGCCGCCTGTGAAAAGGCTGCTTCGGTCATAGCCCGGCACGATCCCTCGGTACGGGCCCTGCGCGACGTCACCCTCGACCTGTTCGCTCATCACGAAAACGAGATGTCCGAAGACGCCCGGAAGAGGGGGCGTTTCATTATCGAAGAAAACCGGAGGGTCTTAGATCTCGCCGATGCCTTTCGTGCCGCCGACGGCGACGCAATAGGGCGCCTTATGCACGCTTCCTTCGAAGGCGCCCGGGACCTCTTCGAGATAACCATTCCCGCCATGGAGGCGATGGAAGAATCCATGCTCGCCGCGCCCGGATCTATAGGCGCCCGGCAGGCGGGTGCCGGTTTCGGGGGATGTATGGTGTCGATAGTCCGATCCGAGGCGGAAGAGGAGTTTTCCGCCTACGTCCTCGAAGAATACCGGAAGCGAACCGGAATCGAGGCGGAGGTCTATCCGGTTACCGCCGCCGAAGGCGCGGAACTCTTCCCGGTCTGAGTTTCCACTATCAATAAAAATCAATCGCTGAAATCAATCGATAAAAAAGGGATCTTTGACCATAGGGTTAACTCCCTCGAGAAATCTCCGCACAATCTTCGGATGGTCCCGGCAGTAGCGGTAGGAGGCTGCGATGAATCCCTGGGGGTCTAAGATGTAGGTGAGAATGTTTATGTCCCGATAGCTCGTGAACTCGATCTCCCGATTGTTCGTAAGGATCGCGTCTTTGACCGGATTCTCGGTTACCGAGAGCTGTACAAAAGCGGCGAGACATTCGTCGATCACCGGATGGATTCCGGGACTGTGGAGGGTGTTCGCGAAGTGGGCGAGCTCATGACACAGGAGAGATGTATAGAGCTCGGCCTCTTCGGGCTCGCCGAGGATCCGCCTGCTCCGGAAGGAGTCGCTCCTTACGCTGACCATCCGGACTAACCGGACATCCTTCCGGTAGAGACCGTGAGCGTGCTCGTAGATCTTCCCGTCGACGGTGAGCACATCGGCAAAGTGGAAGGTCACCGCCTCGTCGCCGGGCACCGGAAAGCCCAGCTCTTCGTAGAAACCGGTCACCCGCCGGTACGCATCGAGGACCATTGCGGTTTCCTCGGGTGAGGCGCCCCGGAAGAAAACCGGGACCACCGGACGGACAGACCCGTCTTCGTCCTTCGGCAGTACGGTGCCCGCGGGCATACCGGCGCAGCCCGAAAGCATCAGACCGACAAAGGCCGCCGCCGCAATGAGCACGGCGGGGACCGCTGAAAACAAGGCGGCTCCACCGGCGGCGAAACCTTGTCGGCCTGGTGTATCCCTCATGAATCGAGTCTATACCCGTCACCGGAGTTTTGCAAAGGGATTGAGATCCGGTACCGGGTAACCGGGCGTTTCTCGAGGTTAAGGCTTCCGTTGAGCTGTCCGACCAGCGCATTGATCAGTTTGAGTCCCAGCGAAGGTGTGTTTTCAAAATCGACATCCTCCGGAAAGGGAGTTCCGGACACCGAAATGTCGAATACACACCGGTCATCCTTTCGGGTAAGGTCCATGGAAAAGGTGTTCTTTTCTCCGGGGAGAAAGCTGTGCTTCAGGGCATTCGCGGCAATCTCGTTGAGGATGAGTCCGAGGGGAATTGCGGTGTCCGGATCGAGATAGACCCGTTCGACGGCGAGCAGGAGCTCCACGCAAAGCTCACCGTTTCCCCGCAGACACTCGCCGAGAAGGAGATGTACGTACCGGTTCATGTCGATTACATCGATCCGATCGTCCCGATAGAGCATGGAATGGACGGTGCATATCGCGTTAATCCTGCTTTCGAGGTCTTTGAGGGACACCTCGTCACCAATCTCCCGCTGCTTGAGCCGTATAAGCGCGGATACCATGGTGAGATTGTTCTTGACCCGGTGATAGACCTCGCGGATGAGAAAGTCCTTGTCCTCCACACTCTGTTTGAGCTCGAGCTCGTCCGCCTTCCGCCGGGTTATATCGGTTACGATCCCCTGAAGGGCGGCGGGCCTTCCCGCCTCGTCCCTTATCAGGCTGTTCCGCTGAAAGAGCCAGCGGATCTCGCCGTTCTTGTGGACAACGGGATATTCGTACGTCGGGGACGGATCACCCTCTAACAGCTTCTTCCACTCGGTCTGGAAGTATCCTATCCATTCCGAATGGATTCTGTTCCGGATAATCAGGGGATGGGCGTAGAATTCAGCCGGCGTAAATCCTAATATTTCGGCGGAGGCGGGACTGACGTACTCGTAGGTTCCTTCGGGAATCTTCATCCGGTAGATCATGTCTCGGGAGACCTCGGCCAAGAGCCGGTATTGACGCTCCCGTTCCTTCAATTGCGCGGTCAGTTCCTCGGCCTCTTTCTCGAGACGCGTATACCGCCTCAGGTCGAAGAAGAGAAAGAGTGAAAAACCGGTCAGCACCCCCCAAGCGAGCCACACGGCGATTGACGTCACGGAAGGGTGTATACCGCCCAGGATTGCGGGACCGCCTCCGTGCATCCATATTGCGACAGCGGCGGCGCTTACCCCCGCCGTAATTACGAATTGATAGATCTTCGAGGCAAAGAATCCGGCAAGGATAAGATATACGGGTATTACCAGGAACAGCGCGAGGGTAGCGGAGGCTGTTTTATTTTGCACGCACCCGAGATAGATGCCGAGGCCCTGATAGACGAGGGCGGGAATTATAACCACCGACGCAACATTCGCATCGGAAGTCGAGAACAGTAATCCGGTCACCAGAACGAAGGTTCCGAGAAGAATAAGCGAAATCCCGATAATCGGCTCGCCTCTTGCGAGGTTGTAGGCCCCGAACCCGAATCCCGCCGCAGTATTGAAGAGACAGAGAAGCTTGAGCGGTCTCCTGATGCTTCTTCTGAATCCGAATTGCACCTTCGATTCGTATGTATTCGGCCGTACTACACTATACAGGACGTGCTCCTCATTTTTATCTCTCACATGACGACTCCCGATTCACAAATCCAATACATCCAACTAAATTAATAAATGTATTTTCTCCATTATGTTAGCATGATCGAGAAAAGATGTACAGTTAGAATTTGGTTATTTTTTTGATTCGGCCCTGCCGGAGCGGTGTTGACCAATTCCGGCCTTTATGCTAATTTGTGCGTCCAATTACTTATACGGGCTGTAGCGCAGGGGTTTAGCGTACTTGTCTGGGGGACAAGGGGTCGGCAGTTCAAATCTGCCCAGCCCGAAATTTATTTACAGTAGTAAATCTACTCGGTTTCGCAGGCTGCTCGCGCAGTCTGCCCAGCCCGATATAATTCTCTACATGGGAGCGGACGATTACCCCACGGAAAATCGAAAAAGATCCCAGTCAGCCGGTTTACCTGAAGA